>JAKSCQ010000308.1 GCA_022360555.1 Pseudomonadales bacterium | reverse complement strand
GGGATGAGTTGAAAGTTAAAAGTTCAAAGTTGAAAGGGGGGGGAGGATGCACGTTGATAGTTGGGGGCTTGCCTGCAAGCGATGGCGATAGCGTCTGGTCGCTGGCAAGGCGCGGCAGTCCCGCGCGGCCTCGTTCACGCTTTTGAACTTTCAACGTTGAACGTTCAACTCATCGGGCAGCGGTTGCTGGCGGCCCGGTGGCCACCGGTGTTCGGGATAGTGGGTTGTGCCCCATTCGAGCAGCGCCGTCGGTGGTGCGCCCTGAAGCTCTGTGGGCGGTTGCAGGCCCATACAGTGCAGGGCGGCGGTAAGTAGCTGGCTGGCATGGGCAGGATCAAGGGCCTTGCTGTTGGCGGACTTGGACAGCTTCAGGTCGCGGCCATCGGCGACCACGGGTAAATGCGCATACGCCGGTGCCGGCCGACCCAGGCATTCCAGCAACCAGCGTTGGCGCAGGGTGGAGTCGAGCAGGTCGGCTCCGCGCAGCACATGGGTAATGCCGTCATCCGCATCATCCAGCGCGCAGGCCAGTTGATAGCCGAACAGCCCGTCGCGACGCCGGATCACAAAGGCGCCACCATCGCGGTGGAGGTTGTTGCAGAGGGTTCCCTGAATGGCGTCCTGGTAACAGCGTTCCCGGTCAGGCACTTGCAAGCGAACCGCGGTATCGTCGCCGGCCGGGACCGCGACCTGGCTGCCAGGGTGGCAGTGGTCCAGTGCCGCCAATTGTTTGCGGGTCATGCGACAGTGAAAGGCATGGCCGTCAGCCAGCAGGGATTCCACCGCGGCTTCATAGGCTGCGCTCCGCTGACTCTGGTAGCGCACCGCCCCGTCCCAGACCAGACCGAAAGCCTCCAGCTGACGGACAATGGTGTCCGCCGCGCCGGGCACTTCCCGGGGCGGGTCCAGATCATCAATCCGTACCAGCCATTCCCCCTCCCGGCTACGCGCTTCCAGCCAACTGGCCAGCGCAGCCACCAGGGAGCCGAAATGCAGCGGGCCGGAGGGGGTGGGGGCGAAACGTCCGCGATAGGTCATAGGGCAATTAATAGTGAATAGTTAACAGTTAATAATTGCGCGCCAAACGTATGCTGCCTGGTTAAATGCAAGAGGCCGCGCACAGACGGTGAGCGCGGCCTCCTGGACTTTCAAGGACAAAAGCCCGCTATCGCGAACTATTCATTATTAACTATTAATTATTCATTGCTGTCAGCCGGCCAGTTGTTTCTCCTTGATCTCCGCCAGTTCCTTGCAGTCGATGCATAGCTCGGCGGTGGGGCGGGCTTCCAGGCGGCGGATGCCGATCTCGATGCCGCAGGCCTCGCAGAAGCCGTAGTCATCCTTGTCCACCAGGTCCAGCGTCTTCTCGATCTTCTTGAGCAGTTTGCGTTCCCGGTCGCGGGTGCGCAGCTCCAGAGCGAACTCTTCTTCCTGGGTGGCACGGTCGGCGGGGTCGGGCAGGTTGGCCTGCTCGTCCTGCAAGTGGTGCATGGTGCGGTCGGCTTCCTCCATCAACTCCTGGCGCCAGGCCAGCAGGATCTGGCGGAAGTGCTCGCGTTGTTTCTCGTTCATGTATTCCTCGCCCTTGGCCGGTTCGTACGGCTTGAAACCATGCAACTGGGCCTGGGAAGAGGAAGAGGCGGTTTTCTTTTTCACGGCTGATTTTACCTGAGCAGAAGAAGTGGATCGGCTCGGCGAAGTCCCTTTGCCGGCAGTCGCGGTCCGTGCGGTACCGGTGGATGCGTTCTGGGCAGCGGTACGGGCCGCCGCCGTTGCCTTCCCGGAGGTCGGCAGTTTGGTTTTCGGTGCCGCCGGGGCGGCTTTGCGGCTCGCCGCCTTTTTGGCTGCGGGCCGGGTTGTCTTTGCCGGTTTGGCGCTGGCAGCGGTTGTCCGGGCCTGGCTGGAAGTCGCCTTGGCCGGTGTTGCCTTCGCTGCCGGTTTGCTGGCGGCTTTGCGGGCCGGTGCTTTTTTCACTGCGGCTTTTTTGGCAACCGCTTTTTTGGCGGGAGCTTTCTTGGCTGGCGCTTTCTTTACGGCTGCCTTCTTGGCAGGGGCTTTGCGGGCGACGGCTTTCTTGGGGGCGGCCTTTTTGGCAGTGGTTTTCTTTGCCGCGGTTTTCTTGGCTGCCGGCTTGGTGGTGGCTTTCCTGGTTGCCGTCTTCTTGGGAGCTGCCTTCTTGCTGGCCGTTGTTTTCTTCACCGTGGCCTTCTTCGCAACCGCTTTCTTTGCTGCGGCTTTTTTCGCAGGGGCTTTCTTTGCGGCAGCCTTCACGGCAGTTTTTTTCACGGCGGCTTTTTTGGCCGGTGCTTTGGCGGTCTTGGAGGCAGTGGCTTTCTTGCTGCTGGATGCAGACCGGGTGGTTTGTTTTTTAGCCGCCTTCTTGGGCGCTTTCTTCTTGCCGGTGGCCATCTTGATTAACTCCCTTAGCATCGTCTCGACTCTCTATCCGTACCCAAGTTCCCTGGGCGCCTGCCTGATATCACCAAGCATGGGCATAATGTAATCTTTGACCTTACCCCTTCTGGGCAAGAGTTGTCACCAATTTGCGGGCTTGCGGTTTGCCTGCCTGTGGGTTGGTGAAAATCTGGCCGATTATAGCCATGTCCTTCTGTCAGGAAAGAGGAATCTTGTGATGACGCTTTCACACTTTGCCAGTCAAATCCCGCCATTTCATGTCATGGCACTGCTGGAGCGGGCCCAGCAACTGGAGGGACAGGGCCGTGATGTGATCCATCTGGAGGTGGGCGAACCCGACTTCGAAACCCCCGGGCCGGTGCTGGATGCCATCCACGATGCCATGTCCCACGGCAAGACCGGCTATACGCCGGCCGCCGGCCTGCCTGCGCTGCGCGAAGCCATTGCCGCAGATTACCGCAACCGCTTCGCTGCCGAGGTGTCGCCGGAACGTATTGTGGTTACGCCGGGGGCGTCCGGTGCCCTGCAACTGGCACTGGCAGCACTGATCAATCCCGGCGACGGGGTGCTGCTGTGCGACCCGGGTTACCCCTGCAATCGTCAGTTCGTGCGCCTGGTGGGTGGCGAACCGCAGCCACTGGTACTGGATGCGCAGGACCATTTCTCCCTGTCTCCGCAGGCCCTGCTTGAGGCCTGGCAGCCCAGCACCCGCGTGGCCATGGTGGCCAGCCCCGATAACCCCACCGGCAACATGTTGTCGCTGGATACGCTGCAGGCGCTGGCTGCCGGCGCCTGCGAACAGGGGGGTATCCTGCTGGTGGACGAAATCTATCAAGGGCTGTGCTACACCCAGCCGGCGGCGTCGGTGTTGTCGCGAACCGACCAGGTGGTGGTGATCAACAGTTTCAGCAAGTACTTCTGCATGACCGGCTGGCGGCTGGGCTGGCTGGTGGCGCCGGAACCGCTGGTGCCGGCCTTGGAAAGGCTGGCGCAGAACCTGTTCCTGGCGCCATCCACACCCGCCCAGTACGGTGCGCTGACAGCGCTGGAGGAATCTTCACTGACCATCCTTGAGCAGCGTCACCAGTTGCTCGCCCGTCGTCGCCAGTGCCTGCTCAATGGGCTGGCGCATCTGAAGCTGCCGGTGGTGTCGCGGGCGGATGGGGCTTTTTATGTCTATGTGGATGTCAGTGCTCACACCGATGACAGTTTCGCCTTCTGTGCCGATCTGCTGGAAAAGGCCCACATCGCCATGACGCCGGGGCTGGATTTCGGTGAAGGCCATGACCACCGGCGCTATGTGCGGCTGGCCTATACCTGTTCGGAGTCTCGTCTGGTGGAAGCACTGCACCGTCTGGAAACGTACCTGGAGTCCCTGTGAAATTTGATCCCCCGCTGGAACGGGTCACCCTGCTGCGTCGCTACAAACGTTTCATGGCCGATGTGGTCCGCGCCGATGGCAGCGAAATCACCGTGCACTGCCCCAATACCGGGTCCATGAAGAACTGCGTTCTGGGCGAGCCCCAGCAGGCGCTGATTTCCGATAGCGGCAACCCCAAACGCAAGTATCGCCATACCCTGGAAGCCCTGCAGGTGGCCCACGGCCACTGGGCGGGGGTGAATACCAGCCGCACCAATGCCCTGGTGGAAGAGGCGGTCCGCGCGGCGCGTGTCGCCGAACTGAATCCGCAAGACGGTGTCGAGCGGGAAGTGAAGTACGGTGACAGCCGTTTCGATCTGGCGCTGGGCGAGCGCCATGACCCGCACACCTTTATCGAGGTAAAGAATGTCACCCTGGGCCCGGGGCCGGGTGATTCCGATGACGGGGTGATCGCCTTTCCCGACTCGGTGACCCAGCGCGGACAGAAACATTTGCAGACGCTGATGAAGGTGGTGGCATCCGGGAAGCGGGCCGTGTTGTTTTTCTGCGTGCAGCACAGTGGCGCCACAACGGCCCGGCCAGCGGATGAGATTGATGCACGCTACGGCGAATTATTGCGAGAGGCGGTGGGCGCGGGGGTGGACGTGCTGGCGTGGCGAGTGGCGTTATCGGAAGCGGAGTTCCGTGTGGAAAGGCCGTTGCCGGTTTTGTTGTAGGCGTGCGCTGCCATGTCTATTACGAGTTGCGGAAACCAAACCCTTCCTGTCTTTCGCAACTCGAAACTCGGTACTCGAAACGGCTTCTCTAACCGACGCCCCTACGTCTGTTGATCCAGCCCCTGCAATTGCTGCTGCAGCAAATTCACCTGGTTGTTCCAGTAATGCATGGATTCAAACCACGGAAACGCCGGCGGAAAGGCCGGGTCGTCCCAGCGTTTGGCCAGCCAGGCGTCGTAGCCGATCATGCGGCGGATGCGCAGGGGGGCGATCAGGTTTTTCTGTTCCCAGGGAAAGGGCAGGAAGGTGTCATAGCCCTGCGCCATGACCCGTAGCTGGTGTTGTTGCTCGTCCTCGTCCCCGGACAGCAGCATCCAGATGTCCTGCATGGCCGGGGCGCGGAGGCTGTCGTCCAGGTCAACGAAATGGGGGTTGTTGTCGCGCCACAGAATGTTGCCGGTGTGGCAGTCGCCGTGCACGTTCAGCAGGGGCGGGTTGATGTCATCCAGGCGTTGTTCGATGCGTTCCAGCAACTGGCCGCACAGGTCCCGGTACTGGCCGCGATAGTTCAGGTCCACCACTTCATCGACCAGGAAGGTGCTGGCGGTGCGGATATCCGCGAGCACGTCCAGCGTTGGCCGGTGCTGGTAGGGACGGTCGCTGCCGCAGGCGTGCCAGCGGGCGAGGGTGCGGCCCAGTTGTTCCAGGTGATTGTCGTTGGACAGTTCCGGGGCATGGCCGCCTGCCCGGCGGAACACGGCAAAAGCAAAGCCTTCGCAATGAAACAGGCTGTTGCCGTCGCGCACTTCCGGCGCCACCACGGGCAGGTCCCGTTCCACCAGAAACAGGCTGAAAGCGTGTTCCTCAAGGATTTGCTCATCGCTCCAGCGTTGTGGGCGGTAGAACTTGACGATCACCGGCGGGCCGTCTTCCTGACCCACCTGGTAGACCCGGTTCTCGAAGCTGTTCAGTTGCAGCAGCCGACCATCGCTGAGAAAGCCGGCGGCATCGACGGCGTCGAGCATGAAATCCGGGGTAAGGTCGTCAAAGGGGTGGCTCATGCCGGTTGCGGGACCTCGCCCAGCCAGATTTCGTCACCGCGTACTTCCAGCGGCACGGGGATCAGCTTGTCGCCCATGCAGGGGCCGGACAGGCAGTTGCCGGATTCCACCTCGAACAGGGCTCCGTGGTTGGCGCAGACAATGAACTGGCCCTCATCGTCCATGAACTGGTCGGGCATGAAATTCAGCTCGATGCCCAGGTGCGGGCACCAGTTGATATAGGCATGAATCTGCCCGTCGAATTTGGCGACCACCACAGGCTGGCCGTCCTTCTGAAACTCCCGGGCGCTTTCGTGTTCGATGTCGTCCAGGTTGCAAATGTGTTCCATGATCTTGGTTTTTCCGTGCTGCTGTGTCGTAGGGCGGAAATGTCCGCAGGACATCTCCGCCGCAGGCGGGATTGGCGGAGATCGGCATTCGCCGATTTCCGCCCTGCGGTCAGTTGCCCAGAACCGCCTTGCGAATCTCCAGGTGCGTGGCGGCGCTCAGGCGCGGGCCGAATTCGGTGACCAGCCGGGCCGCGGCGGCAGATGCCAGTTTGCCGGCGCTGACGAAATCGTGCCCGTGGGTAATGGCGTAGAGGAAGGCCCCGGCAAACATGTCGCCGGCGCCATTGCTGTCGATGGCCTTGACCGGCACCGGATCAATCGCATGGGGCTGCTCGCCGTCCCAGACCAGCGCCCCCTTGGCGCCCAGGGTAATAACGGCGGTGCGGCACAGGGGTTTGAGCTTTTCCAGGGCCGCGTCCACGTTGTCGGTATCGGTGAAACTGGTGGCTTCCGCTTCGTTGCAGAACAACAGATCAACGCCGTCACCGAGCATTTCTTCCAGTCCGTCGCGGAAGAACTGCACCATGGCCGGGTCGGAAAAGGTCAGCGAGGTTTTCACGCCGTGCTTTTCCGCCAGCTTGCGCAGTTGCACCGCCGCCGCCCGGGAGCTGTCGCCGCTGACCAGATAGCCTTCCAGGTACACATAGTGGCTGGCGGCGATGGCGGCCTCGTCCAGTTCCGCCTCGGACACCTGGCTGGAGATGCCCAGGAAGGTGTTCATGGTGCGCTCGGCATCTGGCGTGAGCATCACCAGGCACTTGCCGGAAATCCCGCTGTCGCGCTGGCCGTTCATGTTGGTGTCCACGCCGGCGGCGGTGAGATCGTTGACGAAGATGTCGCCGGTGGCGTCGTCGGCTACCTTGCAGGCGTAGTAGCCACTGCCGCCGAAGTAGCGGGTGGCGATCACGGTGTTGCAGGCAGAGCCACCGCTGGTCTGTTTGTGCGGTTCGGCTTCATCGGCCAGGGCGGCGAGCAGCTCGGCCTGGCGGGCCTCGTCCACCAGGGTCATCAGCCCCTTGCCCACTTCCATGCGCTGGAGAAAGGCGTCACTGACCTCGATTTCCGTGTCCACCAAGGCATTGCCGAGGGCATAAACGTCGTATTTCTTGGTCATGGAAGCTCCATCTTTGCGGGTTTCGGGCAAGCAAGGGTGGCTATTATGGGGTTGTGGTGGCCGGTTGCAAAATCGGATCGTCGGGTGGCGACGGGGCCATTGGCGGTTCTGGCGGTCCCTGGCCGGCGCCTGGCAGGGCCAAGGGAACGGATTTGCCTGCGGGCACTCATAAAATACTCACACTTTTCTCTATACTCCGGCCCCTATGGCGAAAAAAACGAAAAAGTCCCCCACGCGATCGCGGGGGCAATCCAACCGCAAGAAGAAAAAACCGGCCAACAAGCGTCGCTGGTTCAGTTGGTCCCTGATTGGCAAGCTGGCGCTGGTTTGTCTGGTGCTGGGGGCGGCCGGGCTGGCCTGGCTGGATGCACTGGTCCGTGAGCGTTTTGACTCCCACGTCTGGCAGTTGCCGGCCCGAGTCTATGCCCGTCCGGTGGAGCTTTATGAAGGCCGGGTGCTGTCCCGCGAGGACATGCTCAAACTGCTGGAGCTGATGCGCTACCGTCAGGATGCCCGGGCCTCCACGCCGGGCAGCTATGCGGTGCAGGGCAACAGCCTGCTGGTGCATACCCGTGGCTTCAGTGACAGCGATGGCGGCGAAAAGCCGGAACGGATCCGCCTTACCCTGTCCGGAGGGCAGATCCGCTCCCTGAATGGCGATGACCTGGCGCGGCTGGAGCCGCTGCAGATCGGCAGTATCCACCCCCAGCATGCCGAGGACCGGGTGCTGGTGCCGCTGGAAAAGGTGCCGCCTTTGCTGGTGGAGATGTTGATCGCCACCGAAGACCAGGGTTTCTATGACCACTACGGTATTTCCCTGCGTGGGCTGGCGCGGGCCATGCTGGCCAATATCAAGGCCGGTGGCCTGGTGCAGGGGGGCAGCACTCTCACCCAGCAATTGGTGAAGAATTTCTGGCTGACCTCCGAGCGCACCCTGTCGCGCAAGCTCATGGAAATGCCCATGGCCATCCTGCTGGAGCTGCACTACAGCAAGGAGGAGATCCTCGAGGCCTACCTGAACGAGGTCTACCTGGGCCAGGACGGTGCCCGCGCCATCCATGGCATGGGGCTGGGTGCCCAGTTCCTGTTCGGGCGTCCGCTGGAAGAACTGGAGCCGCATCAGTTGGCCACCCTGGTAGCCCTGCTCAAGGGACCCAGCTGGTATGATCCGCGCAAGCATCCCGAACGGTCCCTGGAGCGCCGCAATACCGTGCTGAAAGTGGCACTGGATGAAGGCGCCCTGTCGAAGGCCGATTACGACAAGTACAGCAGTCGCCCGCTGGAGGTGGTGCCGCGTGGTGCCTCGGCACTCTATGCCTTCCCCGCCTTCATTGATCTGGTGCGTCGCCAGTTGGCCCGGGATTACCCGCCGGAGGTGCTCAGCGACGAAGGCCTGCATATTCATTCCACCCTGGATGTGCTGGCCCAACTGGCGGCGGAAGGCGCACTGCGTGATCACCTCAACCGGCGCGACCCGGACGACAGCAAGAAACTCAACGGTGCCGTGGTGGTGGTGGCTCCGGCCCAGGGCGATGTGCTGGCGCTGGTGAGCAACCGCGATTCCCGCGAGGCCGGGTTCAACCGGGCGCTGGATGCCCAGAGGCCCATCGGCTCGCTGGTAAAGCCGGCGGTGGTGCTGTCGGCGGTAAGCCAGCCAAAGCAGTGGTCCCTGGCCACCCAGGTGGAAGACGGTCCCATCCAGGTGAAGCTGCCCAACGGCGATGTGTGGGCGCCGCAGAATTTCGACAAGCAGTCCCGTGGCGCCATGCCCATGGTGGATGTGCTGGCCCAGTCCCGGAACCAGGCCACCGCCCGGCTGGGGCTGGATGTGGGGCTCAAGCAGGTGGCGGGCACCCTCAAGACCCTGGGGGTGCAGCGCAATATCCCGCTGTATCCCAGCATTTTGCTGGGCAGCCTGGAACTGACCCCCTTTGAAGTGGCGATGCTCTATCAGCCCCTGTCCACTGGCGGTTTCAGCACCCGGCTGCGTTCCATCACAGACGTGCTGGACAAGGCTGGCCAGCCCCTGGCCCGCTATCCGGTCAGCACCGATGAGGTGGTGGATGCCGGCCCGGCCTTCCTGACCCAGTGGGCCATGCAGCAGGTGGTGGAAGAGGGCACCGCGCGGGCGGCGCGTCGCCATCTGCCGGCAGACCTGAAGGTGGCCGGCAAGACCGGCACCAGTGATGACTTCCGCGATGCCTGGTTCGCCGGCTTCTCCGCCAACCACCTGGCGGTGGTCTGGGTGGGGCGCGATGACAACCGCAATGCCGGCATTACCGGTTCCAGTGGGGCCTTGCCGGTATGGGCACAATTGATGGGCAAGTTGCCACAGCGTAGTCTTTCCCAGACCCCGCCGGCTGGCGTGGAATGGGTCTGGATGCATCCGGACGGACGCCGGGTGAGTGCCGAGGGCTGCGGGGAGGCGCGGCGTTATCCCATGCTGGAAGCGTCCATTCCCGAAGACAGTGATGGCTGCGGCGCGGTGAAAAAGACCGGCAAGGGTATCAAGGGGTGGTTCAAGGGGTTGTTTGATTAACCCAGAGCTAGCCGTGCAGCCAAAGGGAGTGGGAGAGGCTCCTGTCGTGATGCCATGAGGCCAAATAATGCGGTTCAAGGATAGTTAGCATGTTGAGTGTTCAAAGGCTTGTTCGACTGATGCTGGTCAGTCTGGTGCTGGCGGGGTGTGCCGTGCGTCCGCCCGCGGAAGAACCGGCGGAACCCATGACCGCCAGCCAGGAGCTGGCAGGGTCGCCGGCCCTGTCGCTGCTGGGGCGGGCGGAAGCCGCCCGCCAGCAAGGTCAGCCTGCGGCTGCGGAGCGTTACCTGGAGCGGGCATTGAATATCGCCCCGGATTCGTCCTGGCTGTACAAGGAGCTGGCGGACCTGCGGCTCACCGAGGGCGACCCGCGCGGGGCGGAAGGTTTCGCCCTCAAGGCCCTGCGGCTGGCTCCGGATCATGATGATTACCGCGCCGGCCTCTGGGAACTGGTGGCCACCGCCCGGGACCGGCAGGGCGACAGCGAGGGGGCCGGCCAGGCCCGTGACAAGGCCGCCGAGCTGCGCAGCCCCAGAGCGAAACCGGTATGACTCCCGCGGTTCAGGCCGCCAAAAAGGCGAAAGTGGCTTACCAACTGCACAGCTACGACCATGACCCCAAGGCGGAAAGCTACGGGCGGGAAGCGGCGGATGTGCTGGGGCTGCCGCCGGAACAGGTATTCAAGACGCTGGTGGCCCTGGTAGACGACCAGCCAGTGGTGGCCATGGTGCCGGTGGCGCACCAATTGGACCTGAAGTTTCTCGCCAAGGCCCATGGCGGCAAGAAGGCCGTCATGTGTCCGCCGGATAAGGCGCAGCGTCTCACCGGGTACGTGCTGGGCGGGATAAGTCCGTTGGGACAGAAGAAACGCTTGCCATTGTATCTGGATCAAAGTGCCGGCGGGCACGAAGAAGTCTACATGAGCGCCGGTCGCCGCGGTCTGGAGATCGCCATGGCACCGAATGATCTGCTCAACCTCACCGGCGGTAAACTGGCCGCCCTGGTCCGCGAAAAAATCAGTAACGAGTAACGAGTTCCGAGAAGCGGTTAAACAATGTGGTTTTCCGCTTTTGATTTTCGAAACTCGCTTCTCGCAATTCGAAACGGTTTCTTCAGACCTTCCCGAACGCCTTGCGCGCCGCCGCGATGGTGGCGTCGATATCCTCGTCGCTGTGGGCCGCGGACACGAAGCCGGCTTCGAACGCACTGGGGGCCAGGTACACGCCCTGGTCCAGCATGGCGTGGAAGAAGCGGTTGAAGCGGTCGCTGTCGCAGGCCATGACCTCGGCAAAGCGGTTGACCCGGCTTTGGTCGGTGAAGAACAGGCCGAACATGGCGCCTGCCTGGGCGGTGGTGAAGGCCACGCCTTCGGCATGGGCGGCTTCGGTGAGGCCGGCCAGCAGGCGGGTGGTTTTTTCCGTCAGGGTGGTGTGGAAGTCCGGCTCACTGATCAGGTTCAGGGTGGCCAGGCCGGCGGCCATGGCCACCGGGTTACCGGACAGGGTGCCTGCCTGGTACACCGGCCCCAGTGGCGCCAGGTGTTCCATGATGGCTTTCTTGCCCCCGAAGGCGCCCACCGGCATGCCGCCACCGACGATCTTGCCCAGGGTGGTCATGTCCGGGGTGATGCCGTAATGGGCCTGGGCGCCACCCAGGGCGACCCGGAAACCGCTCATTACCTCGTCGAAGATCAGCACCGCGCCGCTGTCGTCACAGTGTTGGCGCAGCGCCTGCAGGAAGGTCTCGGTGGCGGGCACGCAGTTCATGTTGCCGGCCACCGGCTCCACGATCACGGCGGCAATGTCATCGCCGTGTTCCTCGAAGGCGCGCGCCACGCTGGCAGCGTCGTTGTAGTCCAGCACCAGGGTGTCGGCGGTGACCGCTTCCGGCACGCCTGGGGAGCCGGGAATGGCGATGGCGCCGGAGCCGGCTTTCACCAGCAGGCTGTCCACATGGCCGTGGTAGCAGCCTTCGAACTTGATGACCTTGTTGCGGCCGGTGTAGCCCCGCGCCAGGCGGATGGCACTCATGGTGGCCTCGGTGCCGGAGTTGACCATGCGCACCATGTCCATGGAGGGCACCAGTTCGCAGACCTTGTCGGCCATGGCCACTTCGGTGGCGGTGGGGGCGCCGAAGCTCAGCCCGTCCTGCACGGCAGCCTGTACGGCAGCGATGACGTGGGGGTGGTTGTGGCCCAGGATCATCGGGCCCCAGGATGCCACGTAGTCGATGTAGCGGTTGTCGTCCTCGTCATAGAGGTAGGCGCCGCTGGCACTGTGGAAGAACACCGGCGTGCCGCCCACCCCCTTGAACGCCCGCACCGGCGAATTCACGCCGCCCGGGATATGCTTCTGGGCCTGACGGAAAAGCTGTTCGGAATGCTTGCGACTCATGGTGTGTTCTCCTGGCTTGGGCTGACCTGGGGTCAGAAAAGACGGCTGAACTGGCGCGCGGCGGCCTCAATGTCTGCCGGATCGGGGTGCCCGAACAGGGCATGAATAACGGCCACGGCAGCGGCGCCGGCCTCTATCAGTTGCGGCGCATTATCCGGATTCACTCCGCCGATGGCTACCACGGGCCGGTGAAACTGCTGGCAGGCCTGGCGTAGCACGTTTAGCGAGGCCGGTGGGGCCTGGGGTTTGGTATGGGAGGGAAAGAAACGGCCCAGGGCCAGGTAGTCGGCACCTTCGGCAGCGGCGCGCTCGGCCAGGGCCAGATCGCCGTGGCAGGACACGCCCACCAGGCGGTGCTCCCCGAGAAGCTGGCGGGCCATGGCAATGCCGCCGTCGCTCTGGCCGATATGCACCCCATCGGCGCCCACTTCGGCGGCCAGCAGCGGGTCGTCGTTGACGATAAAGCGGGCCTCGAATTCGTGGCACAGGGCGCGTAGCTGGCTGGCGCGGCGGCGGCGCTGGTCGATGGTGGCGGTCTTGTCGCGGTACTGTAGCAGCCGCGCGCCACCGGCCAGGGCGGCTTCGGCGGCAGGCAGCAGCCGGTCATCCGGCGTCAGGGTCGGGTCGGTAATGGCATACAGGCCGTGGATGGCCCTGGCTGGGTCGTGGTCAGTCATCGGCGGTCCGGAACGTGCTGGCCCTGGCCGGGGCGAAAGGCATTACGCAGGAAGCGATCCACATGGGCCTGGCCATCGGCCACCGCATTGGCCAGAGACTCGCCATGGCCGCGCAGGCAGGCAATGGCGGAGGCCAGGGTGCAGCCGGAGCCGTGGTAGCTGTGTGGCAGGCGCTCCCATTGCCACTGCTGGGTGCCGGCGCGGGTGAACAGGTGGTTGGTGACCTGGTCGGTGTCATCGTGGGTGCCGGTGATCAGGGCTGCCTGGCCACTGCGCGATACCAGCGCCTGGCCACAGTCGTCGAGATCGGTTTGCCCGGTCAGGATCTGCGCTTCCGGCAGGTTGGGGGTCATTATCTCGCTGCGTGGGGCCAACTGGTCGAGCATGGCATCGGCCAGGGATTCACGGGCCAGGCTGCCGCCGGCTTCGGCGGCCAGCACCGGGTCCAGCACCACCGGTACGCCGGGCAGCCGGTCGAGCAGCCGGGCAATGAAGTCGATGATGGTCACGGAGCCGGTCATGCCGATTTTCACCGCCTGGAAGCGGTAGTCATCCAGCAGGGCTTCGGCCTGCTGTTCCAGCAGGTCGATATCGGTGAGCCGGAAGCTACGCACATTCTGGCTGTTCTGCACGGTCAGCCCGGTGATCAGGGTGGAGGCAAAACCGCCCAGGGCCTGGATGGCTTCAATATCGGCATGGATGCCGGCGCCCCCGGAGGGGTCATGGCCGGCGATAACGAGAATATTGGGTTTCATAATCCGCACCTGGGATGCGCGGGCGTCTGACGTCTCAGACGCCCGACTTAAAAGGGTTTCACCATCACGAATATCACAATGGCGACAAGCAGGAAAACCGGAATCTCGTTGAAGATACGGAAGAACTTGTCGCTCTTGGTGTTGGCGTCGGCGGCGAATTTTTTCAGGTAGGCCAGGCACACATGGTGATAGCCGATCAGCAGGAACACCAGGGTCAGTTTGGCGTGCATCCAGCCGGCGGTCTTGTAGGCCTCCCAGTTGGCGGCCAGCATCCACAGGCCCAGCAGCAGGGAGACGATCATGCTCGGGTTCATGATGCCCCGGTAGAGTTTGCGTTCCATGATCTTGAAGCGTTCGCGACCGGCGGTGTCTTCGGTCATGGCGTGATACACGAACAGGCGCGGCAGATAGAAGATGGCGGCGAACCAGCAGATCACGGCGATCAGGTGAAAGGCCTTTATCCAGAGCATGTGGTCCAGGGCAAACTGCATCATGACAGGCGTTGTCTCCAGGGCTGATTGGTTGGAGGGATGAGCGTTCAGGGCGTACACTATACGCGCTTCCTGCCTTTGTCTTGTCAATATCCAGTCAAGGAGTATCGTGAAAAACCGGTCCCGCTCCAGTCGTTTGCTGCGTTACTACCTGTTTCGCACCCGCCGGCTGAGCAAACGGCAGCTGGGCTCCTGGCAGGACTGGAAGCTGCGCGCCGTTTTCTGGATTGGTGCGGTGCTGGTGGGGTTGTTGGTGGTGGCCTTTGCCTGGGTGGCGGAGCTGGCCTCGCATACCTTTGTCCAGCTTCACGACCGTTCCCCCTATCTGCCTATCCTGGTCACGCCGCTGGGCATGTTGCTGATTGTCTGGTTGATGCGCCAGTTGGGCACCGAGTCCCAGGGCAGTGGTATTCCCCAGGTGCTGGTGGTGCTCAAGCAGCGTTATCACTGGCTGCGCCCCACTTTTTTGTCGTTGCGGGTGATTGTCGGCAAGTTCGTGCTTACCTGCCTGGGGCTGCTGTGTGGGGCCAGTATCGGTCGTGAGGGGCCCAGCGTGCACATGGGCGCGGCCATGATGTACTCGGTGGGGCAGGTGGGCCGGCTGAACCAGAAGTACGTGGACAATTCCCTGATCGTGGCCGGCGGCGCGGCCGGGGTGTCGGCGGCCTTTAATGCGCCGCTGGCGGGCATCGTTTTTGCCATTGAGGAGCTGTCCGGTTCCTTCGAGCAGCGCACCAGCGGTACCCTGATCCTGGCCATCATCCTGTCCGGGGTGGTGGTGTTGATGATCATGGGGCACTACAGCTTCTTCGGGCATCCTGAGGGCACTCTGGACATTACCCGTGACTGGGCGGCGATAGGTGTGACCGGCCTGGTGTGCGGTCTGTTTGGCGGGCTGTTCAGTCGCCTGTTGATCAAGGGCAGCCAGTTCCTGTCACCCTATGCCAAGGCCCACCCCTATCGGGTGGTGTTGCTGTGCGCCCTGGTGCTGGTCTTTCTGGGGCTGGCCACCGGCGGGGCGACCTATGGCAGTGGTTACCAGCAGGCCAGTACCCTGCTGGACGGGGAGCATCCCGGCAACTGGAGTTTTGCCCTGGCCAAGATGTCCGCCACTCTGGTGTCCTATTTCACCGGCATTCCGGGTGGGCTGTTTTCGCCGAGCCTGGCCGCCGGGGCGGGTTTCGGCAATGTGATCGGCGGGTTTTTCCCGGAATCCTCGCTGGTTGGTGTGACGCTGGTGGCTATGGCGGCCTTTCTGGCCGGGGTGATCCAGCGGCCGATTACCTCTTTCGTGATCGTGATGGAGCTCACCGGCAACCGCCACGATATTCTGCTCCCGTTAATGGCCGGGGCCTTCCTGGCCACGGTGGTGGCGAAGCTCGTCTGGTCCAGACCGCTTTATGATTCCCTGGCCGAGCGCCTGTCGGACGGGCGCGGCATGGCATTGGAAAAACCCCGGGAAAAGGCGGATGACAAGCCCGCGGAACCGGAAGGCTCCAAGGAGGCGGAGCGCCAGCTCCCCGGCTGAAATAGCGGATTGTTGCCGCCTGCAACGCCCGTCCCTATCATGCGGAACCTTCCTTGGTGAAATGCAGTTCAGGAAACGTGTTGGAGAAAGTTATGACTGAAGCAGGGCAAAACGGGGCTTCCCTCAAGGTCGGGGTGGTCGGCGGAACCGGATATACCGGGGTGGAACTGCTGCGCCTGCTGGTCAATCACCCGCACGTGGAGCTGGATGTGATCACCTCCCGGGGTGAGGCGGGCACGGCGGTGGCGGACATGTTCCCCTCCTTGCGTGGCCGCACCGACCTGGTTTTCACCGAGCCGGATGTTCAGCGCCTGGCGGCCTGCGATGTGGTGTTCTTCGCCACCCCTCACAATGTGGCCATGCGCATGATGCCGGAGCTGATGGCGGCCGGTGTGCGCGTGGTGGACCTGTCGGCGGATTTCCGCCTGCGTGATCACGAGTTGTGGAGCCAGTGGTATGGCGAGCCCCATGCCTGCCCGGAACTGCTGGCGGAGGCGGTGTACGGCCTGCCGGAAGTGAACCGGGAGGCTATTCGCGATGCCCGGCTGGTGGCCTGTGCCGGCTGCTACCCCACGTCCATCCAGCTTGGTTATCTGCCGCTGCTGGAGCAGGGCTGGATCAAGACCGACCCGCTGATCGCCAACGCGGCCAGCGGTGCCAGCGGCGGCGGCAAGGGCGCCAAGGTGCCGATGCTGCTGGCGGAGGCCGGCGAAAGCTACAAGGCCTATGGCGCCAGCGGCCACCGTCACCTGCCGGAAATTGAGCAGGGCCTGGCGGATATCGCCGGCGGGCCGGTCAAGGCTACATTTGTTCCACATCTTATTCCGATGATTCGTGGTATTCATGCCACCCTTTACGGCCAACTGGTCGAGGGGGCGCCGTCGCTGGAAGCCGTTCAGCAGGCCTATGAGGCCCGTTATGCCAACGAGCCTTTTGTGGATGTGATGCCGCTGGGCAGCCACCCGGAAACCCGTTTTGTGAAGGGTGGCAACACCTGCCGGATCGCGCTGCACCGGCCCCGTGGCGAGAACGTGATCGTGGTGCTGTCGGTGATCGACAACCTGGTCAAGGGGGCATCCGGCCAGGCTGTGCAGGCCATGAATATCATGTTCGGGCTGGATGAGGCAGCGGGGCTGAATGTCGTCCCGCTGATGCCCTGACCGTGGCGCGCAAGCCGAAAAGCCGGGTCGGCATCGATGATGTCACCCTGGTGCCGGTGAGCCCGTCGCAGCAGAAAAAGCGGCGCCGACTTCTGGTGGTATCGCTGCTGGTGGTCATAGTGGCGGTGTTCTTTGCCGGGCTGTGGACCGGTAACAGTGGCTCGCTGGACACTTCGGAAACCAACCGCCGCTTGCGCGCCGAGCTGAAAAGCCTCAGCCGCGAGCTGGAGGCGGCCCGCAATGAGCTGGCCCTGTATCGCACGGATACCGAGGTGACACAGCAGGCCCGCGAGGAGCTGCGTCAGGAGATCAAATCCCTGCGCGATCAGGCCGCCGAGCTGGAAGAGGCGGTGGCCTTCTACAAGAATGTCATGGCGCCGGGGGCCAGCGACGGACTGCAGATTGAAAAAATGACGGTACAGCCGGACGATGAAGCCGGCTTCTATCGCTACCGGGTGGTGCTGGTGCAGGCAGGTGACAACCGCAGTTACCTGTCCGGGAACATCAGTCTTACCCTCAAGGGCAGCAAGGATGGGCAAGAGTTCACCCGCAACGGACGCGACTGGCTCGAGGAAGGAAGTGAGACCCGTTTCCGGTTTCGCTACTTCCAGGAGCTGAATGGCCGCTTTCAGCTACCGGAAGGGGTAGAGATTGCAGCCATAGATGTGGAAGCTGAGAGCGGCGGCAGAAACCGCTACCAGACAGAAAAAACCGTTAAATGGCAGTAGGAGAGAGCCGTGCTAGGCCGAGACAAGAAATCCACCGTATCCAGCGGGTCAGCCGCGTCCCAGGATTACCGCAACCACACCCTGATCGCGCCCAGCGCCCGGGTCAGTGGTGATATCGAGTTTACCGGCGGCCTCCATGTGCAGGGGGTTGTGGAGGGCAACATCAGTGTGGGCAAGGAAGGTGGCCGGCTGATCATTGGCGAAAGCGGCCGGGTGATTGGTGAAATCCAGGTGCCCAACGTGGTGATCAACGGCATCGTGGAAGGGGATGTGCACGCCACCGAAAACCTGGAGCTGGCGGAAAAGGCCTCTGTGGAAGGCAATGTCTACTACCTGATGGTCGAAATGGTCATGGGGGCGCGGGTCAACGGCAAGCTGGTTCGCCTGGACGACGAGCGCCGCAATCTGCCGGCTCCGGATGCCAAGAAAGCCGACAACAAAGCGGAAAACAAAGAGGCGGCAGCGGAATAATTCTTGACTGTTTTGGTCGGGTACTGGAACATATTCACCCCGCACCGGCCCCTGGCGGGCCGGTCGTGGCCGTCTGTTATCCAGCCATAGCGAGAGTATGACCGAGCAAGCGCCCATCTCATTCACCGACGCCGCCGCCGCCAAGGTCAAGGAACTGCGCGACGACGAAGGCAACCCCGAACTGAAGCTGCGCGTATATATCACCGGTGGCGGCTGTGCAGGGTTTTCCTATGGCTTCACCTTTGATGAAGCGGTGAATGACGACGACACCATCGTGGAAAAGAACGGGGTCACCCTGCTGGTGGACGCCATGAGCATCCAGTACCTGGACGGTTCCCAGGTGGACTACGAGCAGGGCCTGATGGGCTCGCGCTTCGTGGTCAGCAACCCCAATGCCGCCACCACCTGCGGCTGCGGCTCGTCCTTCTCGGTCTGAGAACGCTGCACGCACCACGCAAACACGCACCACGCATGAGCAGTACGAAGGCGCCTATGGCGCCTTCTTGGTTTTAGCGTGCGCCCGAAGGGCGGCGTGAAGCGTGGTGCGTGCTGCGCCTCTTGTTGTCACAAAACTTTCACCGTTTGATCAACATTTCGTCGTTTTCGGGGTGGACACTAAACCCATGATGACGACCAAACCGAGCTTTCAACGAATGACCGCCGCGGATACCCGGGCCATGTGCTGGCTGCTCCAGCAGCCCCAGGCTGCCCGTCGCGCCCGCATGGCGCGGATGGTGTCCCGGCTGGGCGACGGTCCCTTCTACGTGGCGCTGACCCTGCTGATCTGGTGGGCGGATCGGGAGGGAGGTAGTGAGTTTGCGCTCACCGCCATGGCGGCTTACGCGCTGGAGGTGCCCTTGTTCGTGGCGCTCAAGCATCTGATCAAGCGCCCCCGCCCGGCGGATGCGCTGGAAAGCCTGTCGGCCTTCATTCAGCCGGCGGATCGTTTCAGTTTCCCCTCTGGCCACACCGCTGCCGCCTTTGTGATGGCGACGCTGCTGTGTGTCTTCTATCCGCCGGTGATGCTGCTGGCGGTGGGCCTGGCGGTACTGGTGGGATTGTCCCGGGTGCTGCTGGGCGTCCATTACCCCAGTGATATCCTGGCCGGCGCCACGCTCGGCCTGAGCTGTGCGCTGCTGGCCCTCTGGCTGGTTTAGCCTGCTTCCCCTTCGACAATCTTCTCCCGCCCCGGCATACAGCCACGTATCTTTCCAGCGCCCCGCAGGAGCCAGGTAATGAGAGGCAGGTCTTCGGGTTTCAGGGCAAGGTGACCTGGCCCAGAATGGCTTCCCGCGATGCCCCGGTGACCACCGGCGCGTTCCCGCACCGTTCTTCCAGTCGCGCCCAGGCCAGCCAGGCGAAGGCCGCGGCTTCCACCCAGTCCGGGTGGAGCCCTTCGTTTTCGGTACTGGTCACGGGGATGCCCAGATGATGCTGCAGTCGTGCCAGCAGGTGCTGATTATGGGCGCCGCCGCCGCATACCAGCAGTTGTTGCGGGGCGAAATCCGCCAGCGCGTCGCTGATGCTGCGGGCGGTCAGTTCGGCCAGGGTGGCCTGCACCTGTTGGGGGGCATGGTGGTCTGGCAGTTGTTGTGTCAGCCAGTCCTTATGGAAGTGCTCGCGACCGGTGCTCTTGGGGGGCGGTAGCTGGAAGTAGGGATCATTCAGCAGTTGTTCCAGTAGCGCCTGGTCCGGCTGGCCACCGGCAGCCCAGTCACCATTGCGGTCGAACGCTTGTTGATGGTGCTGGCGGATCCACAGGTCCATCAGCACATTGCCGGGCCCGGTATCAAAGCCGCCCACAAGGGTGTCGCCATCCAGCAGCGTGACGTTGGCCATGCCGCCGATGTTGGCGACGGCGATCCGGCTGCCGGGGCGGGCAAAGAGCTGGCGATGAAAGGGAGGCACCAGCGGGGCGCCCTGGCCGCCCAGCACCATGTCCTTGTTGCGAAAATCACTTACCACCGATATGCCGGTGGCTGTTGCCAGGGTGTCCGGGCAGCCCAGTTGCAGGCTGAATCCGTTGTCTCCGGGGCGATGGCGAACGGTCTGGCCATGACAGCCGATGGCGCGAATCCGGCAGGCGCCCATGCCGGCTTCCTTGATCAGGGCCAGACAGGCGTCCGCATAACAGCTTCCCAGGCGCCGGCTGATAACGCCGGCCCGGTCGATTTCATTGTCGCCGGGTTGGCAGAGCGCCAGGACGTCGGCCTGCACATCGGCGGGCAGCGGGTGGTTCAGGCTGTGATGCAGCCGGAAATGGTGCTCGCCGATTTCCGCCAGAACCGCATCGATACCGTCGACGCTGGTGCCGGTCATCAGGCCGATAAACCAGCCGGAAGCCGCTTCAGAAGACATCGCTGCTGGCCAGGGTGGAGGCTTCGGCAAACAGTGTCATCTGTGCCTTCAGCCGGTTGGCGGCAATCAGGAACTCCGCCCGCTCGTTGTCATTGATGCCCCGGGCTTTGGGCAGCGGGACGGTGAGCGGGTTGCGGTGCACCCCGTTGATGCGGAATTCATAGTGCAGGTGTGGCCCGGTGGCCAGGCCGGAGGCGCCCACATAGCCGATGGTCTGGCCTTGCTTGACCCGTTTCCCTACCCGGATACCCCTGGCGAAGCTGCGCATGTGGGCATACAGGGTGGTATAGACCTGACCGTGACGGAGAATGATCACGTTGCCATAGCCGCCCTTGACGCCGGCAAAGATTACCTTGCCGTCGCCGGCAGCCTTGATGGGGGTGCCGGAGGGGGCGGCATAGTCGATGCCCTTGTGGGCGCGAATCCGGTTGAGGATCGGGTGCTTGCGCCCCAGGCTGAAGCGGGAACTGATGCGGGAAAAGGCCACCGGCGTGCGGATGAACTCTTTGCGCATGGAGTCACCCTTGATATCCAGGTATTCCACATCGCCGGAGCGGGTTTCATAGCGGAAGGCTGTCAGGTGGCGGTCCTGGTTCCAGAACTCGGCCATCAGGATGTCGCCTTCGCCGACCTTCTCGCCGTCCAGGTACAGTTCCTCATAGAGCAGGCGGAAGCGGTCGCCCTTGCGGATGTCCAGCACGAAATCCACGTCCCAGGCAAACAGGTTGGCCAGTTGCATGGTCAGCTTGTCGCTGATGCCGGCCGCGGCGCCGGCCAGGAACAGGGAGTCGGTAATCTCGGCTTCGGCGAAGCGGGTCTGCTTCTGGTATTCACGCTGGCTCAAGCGGGCTTCCCAGCCCGCGCCACGCAGCCGCGCGGTCAGGGTTTCCACTCGCGAGGGATGGTACTGAACACCGGTGAGTCTGCCGCTATCGTCGATGCTCACCTTGAGCGTCTCGCCGGGGCGAATGTCGGTCAGACGCTCCAGTTTTTCGTCACTGTTAATCAGTCCGTACACCTGGCTGGCGCCAATGCCCAGTGGCTGTAACAGCGAGGAAAGGCTGTCGCCGGACTTGACCGTCAGAGTTTGCCACTGGGGGCCGGTGGGCACAGGGGGGGCGGTCTCGGGTTCGGATTTGGGCGCTGGCCTGGGTGGCAAGGTAATAGTCTTGGCCTGGATTTCCGCTTTGCGGGGTGGGGTGTCCGGTTGCAGAGCGATCAGAATCACGCCGCCCAGCAGGATCATGCTTAGCAGTAAATGGGTGCGGGGGAACTGGCGCACCAGCCTGCCAGCAGCGGATAAAAGTTGTTTCATGAAGAGTCTGTGAGGCCTGGTTGGGGTCGAAAAGTCGGTCGTGACCGGCTCGGGCACGGTGAAAAAACTGACCTGCAAAGATACCCGCCTTCTCTGGCCGCGTTCAAGTGCTACAATGGCGCGCTTTCTCGCACGGGCCTATGGCGGGCCCGAATGGTACCCGGACAGTGATTAGAGGTAGGCATGGCCACGGTGGACGAACAACTGGCACTTATTTCCCGCGGTGCGGATGAGATTATCCAGGAAAACGAATTGCGGGAACGGCTGGCCACGGGGCGGCCCTTGAGGATCAAGGCCGGCTTTGATCCCACCGCGCCGGATCTGCATCTGGGGCATACCGTGCTGATCAACAAATTGCGCCAGTTCCAGCAACTGGGCCACGAGGTGATCTTCCTGATCGGCGATTTCACCGGCATGATCGGCGATCCCACCGGCAAGAGCGCCACCCGACCGCCATTGAGCCGGGAAGATGTGCTGCGCAACGCGGAGACTTATAAGGAGCAGGTCTTCAAGATCCTGGATCAGTCAAAGACCCGCGTGGTGTTCAATTCCTCCTGGATGAACGAGGTAGGCGCCGCCGGAATGATCAAGCTGGCCGGGCAGTACACCGTGGCCCGCATGCTGGAGCGCGATGACTTTGACAAGCGCTACAAGGGCAATCAGGCCATCGCCATCCATGAATTCCTCTACCCACTGGTCCAGGGCTATGATTCCGTGGCCCTGGAGGCGGACGTGGAGCTGGGCGGTACCGACCAGAAATTCAACCTGCTGATGGGGCGCACCCTGCAGAAAGCCTACGGCCAGCCCCCGCAGATCTGCCTGACCATGCCGATTCTGGAAGGGCTGGACGGGGTCCAGAAGATGTCCAAGTCGCTGGGTAACTATGTGGGAGTCAGTGATGCCCCGGGCGAGATGTACCGCAAATTGTTGTCTCTTCCCGATGACCTCACCTGGCGTTATTATGAACTGCTCAGCGCCTGCTCCAATGCGGAGATCGAGGCACTGAAGGCCGAGGCCGCCCGCCTGGGCTCGCCCCAGGAGGCCAAGAAGGCCTTTGCGCTGGAGATGGTCGAGCGTTTTCATGGCGCTGAGGCCGCGGCAGCCGCCCCCAAATCCGCCGGTAACCAGATTGCCCTGGGCGAGATCCCGGACAATGTACCGGAAGTGGTGGTGGAGCTGGGTGGTGAGGACAGCATCCATATCATCCCGCTGCTCAGTGCGGCCGGGCTGACCAAAAACGGCAAGGCGGCCAAGGATGTGTTTGGCCGTGGTGCGGTCTATCTGGACGGTGCCCAGCTCACCGAGGAGCGCAGCTTCGGCCGTGGTGACAGCCATGTGATCCAGGCGGGCAAGAAAAAGATCGCCCGGGTGACCCTCAAATAGCCGCTTTCAGGGGTGATTTGAGCAGAATTTGAGCGGTCGGCAGTTTTTTTGGAAAAAGTGCGAAAAAGGGTTTGACACCCACGGGGAAATCCCTAGAATGCGCACTCCTCGACGGGGCAACAACGAAACGCGCCACGGGCGAGAAGCTCTTTAACAATCAGGCAAGCAAACGTGTGGGACCTGTTCGGGACGAGATCTTTAAGAGATATCAGTTCTGAACGAGTCAACAAGTTTTTGTTAATTCAGATGACGAACTGAGCATGTATTAAGTGCTCCTCTCTTGGAGAGGCCACTTTAAACGCTTTTCTTAACTGAAGAGTTTGATCATGGCTCAGATTGAACGCTGGCGGCAGGCCTAACACATGCAAGTCGAGCGGAAACGATGGGTGCTTGCACCCAGGCGTCGAGCGGCGGACGGGTGAGTAACGCGTGAGAATCTGCCCATTTGTGGGGGATAACTCGGGGAAACTCGAGCTAATACCGCATAATCCCTACGGGGGAAAGCAGGGGACCTTCGGGCCTTGTGCAGATGGATGAGCTCGCGTCGGATTAGCTAGTTGGTGGGGTAAAGGCCTACCAAGGCGACGATCCGTAGCTGGTCTGAGAGGATGATCAGCCACACCGGGACTGAGACACGGCCCGGACTCCTACGGGAGGCAGCAGTGGGGAATCTTGGACAATGGGGGCAACCCTGATCCAGCCATGCCGCGTGTGTGAAGAAGGCCCTAGGGTTGTAAAGCACTTTCAGTAGGGAGGAAGG
>JAKSCQ010000219.1 GCA_022360555.1 Pseudomonadales bacterium | reverse complement strand
TTCTAAATTTTTTGCAACCAATGCAATTATTAATTCTAAGAACTCATTTTTTTGCCTCTGTAATTCCGTTCTAATTTTTTGATTGTCCTGAGGTATTTCAGCAACCGTTTTAATGCCCCAACACCCATTAAATTCTTTATCCTGAAAGAATCGTTGTAGGTAGTCGAATAATGCCAATATTTGATCTGTACCTTTTTCTTTCTTTTTGGTGAAGTCTTCAATGTCTTTCATAAAAGCAGAATGTTTGAAGTTAAGAAAGGCGATACATATATCGTCTTTCGATTTAAAATGATTGTACAGTGTTGCCTTGGCTATACCAGATACAGAAATAATTTCGTTTATACCTGTTGAATTATAACCATTTTTATAGAACAGTTTTGATGCTGTTTTTACAATTCTATCTCTTACTTCAGAATGTTTCACCATCCAAAGATACTAATATTTATTCAAAAACAGACAGGTCTGTCTTGTTTTTGTTTCTTTCTTTTGGAATTATACGCTTTTTAGTTTGTGGCAAACGGTTTCGTCTATGAGTAGTTAAGGTGATGATAAGTAATTGCTTGTAGTTTTTGTTGTAACACGTTTTTATTCAATTTCCAATTCACAAACTTTTCCGTTTTCAGTTGAGAAATGGACTTTAATTTTTCTTTTTTTGTAATGATAAATTTTTGCGTAAGTAACACTATCCCAAACCCAAGTTATTGATTCATCACTTATTCTACTTGGTTTTCCGATTAATTTTTCGATATCATTTTTATCAAACACACTCAAACTTTTTATCCCATTTTCTTTAATCCGAATCATTTTTACGATTCCTTTTTTCAGCATGTATTGAATTCCGTTGTTAGTCAAAACCCAACCATTTTTAATATCAACTTTTTTATTCTTATCCTCCTCATCATAGAATTCAGAAATTAGTTCGCTTGGTAATTCAGTTAAGTTTTCTCCGATTCCAATTCCGTTAAATTTCAATAAATCGGAGTTAAAACCAGATTCAAAAATTACTTCAGGATTATATGTGAATTCAGTTTTTCTCAATTGGTATAATAGCCATATGTCAATTACGAGTTTTAAATATACTAAGATGAGAGTTATATATTAGTGATAATGCTGTTTTTTATGGAAATGGCCATCCATGCATCATATCATAATCATTTTTTGGGTCAAATTCTACTCCGATTTCCTTTTTTGGATTCCACTGTTGATTTATAAATTCTGCTGGCTGTTTCATTATGTCAGTCCAATTCGTATTTGGAAAAACATAAAGTTTCCAATGATCAGAATCCCAGGTTCCATACATTTTTTCATTGGGTAAATAGAGTAGGATATATTCAGGATCATAATATTTGCACTTGTGAGTCAGACTGATAGCAGGAATTTCATAATAAGATTTTCCACTAACATTTCCCTCAATCCATACTTTGCCAAGTTCTAATTTCTCCAAGTCAATAATTCTGATAAAGCCAGGTTCC
>JAKSCQ010000207.1 GCA_022360555.1 Pseudomonadales bacterium | reverse complement strand
CCAAAGAACTGTACTCAGCCTGGACGAAATACCAGTTTTTGAACGGCCCTCTGAAAGGTTTCTCCGTTGGTGCTGGTGGACGCTATGTCGGTAGCACTTATGGTGATGACCTTGAATCCAGGAACATGAAGGTGCCTTCCTACACGGTTTGGGATGCTACTGTTGCTTACCAGTGGGATGACTTCAAATTCCAGGTGGCTGGTAAGAACGTCTTCGATAAGGAGTACGTGGCGACGTGTAACTACTGGTGTTGGTATGGCGATCGTCCCAGCGTTATCGGTAGCGTGACCTATGCCTGGTAAGTCCCACCACCAATCCATCCCGCTGCCCGATGGGCAGCGGCTGGATGTATTCGACCAGGAAAAGCAGTGGCTATGCCAGTGCGATGATCAGGATTTGCTGACGGTCTGTATCCATGATGGGGAAGGCGTTGTCGAGCAATCCACGGACGACCCGGTGCTGCTGCGCCGGGCCGCCTATGCCTTTTTTGTGACACAGCCTGATAGCCGGGCATTGCGTTTTCCTGACCGGTTTCATGCAGGCTTCATGGTGCCGCATGACAATGGCGGTGTGCTGGAGCGGGACATGTTTTGGCAGTTGCCGGATGACTGGCTGCCCCAGCGGCTGGAGCGCCCTTACCCGGTGACCATGGTCATGGATGCCAGTGGCCGTCGCCATCCGCGTCGTCCGGTCAAGCCGAAAGGTGAGGTCTATCGCCGTTTTGATACCGGTATTCAGGCGTGGGTTTCATTGCGCGTGCTGGATATCGAGGAAGACCTGGAACGCTTCATGCGCTGGCAGAACAGCCAGCGGGTGGCGGCTTTCTGGGAGCAGAGTGGCACGCTGGAAGAGCACCGGGCCTATCTGGAAGGGCAGGCGAAAGATCCACGAGTGCTCAACCTGATCGGCTGTATTGATGATGAGCCGTTCGCCTATTTCGAGGCGTACTGGACGAAAGAAGACCGCATCGCCCCCTATTACGATGCGACGGATTTTGACCGGGGCATCCACATGCTGGTGGGTGAAGAGCACCACCGAGGGCCCCATAAGGTAAAGGCATGGCTGAACGCGCTCTGCCATTACCTGTTTCTCGATGATTGCCGTACAACACGGATCGTGTCCGAGCCGCGCTCGGATAACGACAGGATGATTCAACACCTTCAAGCCAGGCGTTTCGCCAAGCCAAAGGAGTTTGATTTTCCGCACAAGCGCGCAGCCCTGATGGTGCTGCATCGCGAGGCGTTTTTTGAGCGTTGCGAGCTGAGCTGAAAATCACGATTCAGGTTTTCACATCCTGAATCGCCATGGCGCGCTGCCCACCAATATCCGGCAGCAGGTGGCTGGCACGGGTGCCGTTGTTCCAGAGCTTCCCGTGTCGGTGTATGGATAACCCGCACATTGAGGAAACTTTCCCATGAGCGTTCATTCTCAGGAATACGATGTTGTTGGTATCGGCTTTGGTCCGGCTAACCTGGCTATTGCCATTGCCCTTGAAGAGCAGACGGATCTGAAAGGCCTGCGTTACTGCTTTCTGGAAAAACAGCCCTGCTTCGAATGGCACGGTGGCATGCTGCTGGATGGCACCCGCATGCAGGTGTCCTTCCTGAAGGACCTGGCGACCCTGCGCAATCCGGCCAGCCGTTTCACCTTCGTGAACTACCTGCACGACAATAACCGGCTGGACTCCTTTATCAACATGGGGACCTTCTTCCCCACCCGTCTGGAGTACAACGATTACATGCGCTGGTCCGCCGACCAGTTCCGTGACCGGGTGCATTATGGCCAGGAAGTGGTGTCCATCGAGCCGGTGGAAGAGGCGGGGGAAGTGGAATGGGTGCGAATTCGTTCGCGTCAGGCCGACGGTACCGAGCAGGAGATTTTCACCCGTAATCTGGTGATCGGTATCGGCGGTTACCCGAAGATTCCGTCCGTATTTGCCGGCAAGATGGGGGACAACATGGTCCACTCATCCCGCTACAAGCACGAGTACGAGCGCTTCGGCCGCCACGAGACGCCGCGCATTGCCGTAATCGGTGCCGGCCAGAGCGCCGCGGAAATCTATCTGGACCTGATGAACCAGTACCCCGATGGCAAGATGGACATGATTACCCGTGGTCGTGCCCTGCATCCGGCGGATGACAGTGCTTTCGTGAACGAAATCTTTGACCCGGCGTTCACCGATACCATCTATGCCCGTCCGGCTGAAGAGCGCCGGGCTTTTCTAAGCAAGTTCAGCCAGACCAACTATGCGGTGGTGGATCTGGCGGAGATCGAACAGATCTACGAGCGCCTGTATCTGCAGAAGGTCACCGGCAAGGTTCAGCATCGTTTCCTGTCCAACCGGGAGATCGTCAATGTGCACAATGATGGTACCCGTGTGCTGCTGACCCTGCGTGACAAGGATAGCGGCGTGGAACACACCGAGGTCTATGACGGTGTGGTTCTGGCGACCGGCTATAACCGCAACGGCCACGAACAGTTGCTGCAACCCATGCAGCACTGGATGACCGAACAGGGCGTGGAGCGTTGCTACCGGTTGCCCATGGCCAAGGGCTGCCATGCCAACATCTTCCTGCAGGGCTGCTGCGAAGAGACCCATGGCCTGAGCGATACCCTGCTGTCCGTATTGGCGGTGCGTTCCCAGGAAGTGGTGGATGCCCTGATTCAGCGACACAGCCGGCCCATGGCCGCCGCCTGCGCAAGCTGATGATCCCGTCCCTGGCGCCGCTGTTTCAGGGTGCCTTCGCTGGCCATGCCGGCGTACTGCGACTGGCTGTCCCGGACGAGCAGGCCCTGCCACTGAGGGCGCTGCTCGAGCCGGCGTATCTTCGTGAGCAGCTACACCGTTTCCGGCCTGACCTGGCCGGGGAAGACGAGCGGGCCCTGCTGTCCATCTGGAGCAAATACTATTTCCTGCGGCTGATTCCGCCAGTTCTCGCCGCCAATCTTATCCTGCAACGGGCGCTGCCGTTATCGCCACAGTACATGGCGGTGGAACTGGATGGCGAAGGCCTGCCGTCGACCTTCGTGTTGCCGGATGACGGTGTGCTGCTCTCAGGGAAGGAAACAGGACTGGCGCGCTTCGAGGGACTGTTGCGGGATAACCTGGCCACCATGATTGATGGCTGGCACCAGGCATCAGGGCTGTCGCCCCGTGTGTTGTGGAGCAATGCCTCCCGCTATCTGCGCTGGTTTGTGCAGGAACTGGAACGCGTCGGCCTGCCGGAGAGCCTGTGGCTGCCCGGCAAACAGACTCTGGAAACCCGGACTTTCTCCGATGGCACGCGCAATCCTCTTCACGGTGCCTACCAGACCCGGACACTGGCAGAGAGTGGCGAGACGGTGACGGTGCGTCGCCTCTGCTGCATTCGCTACCTGTTGCCGGCCATGGAGCTGTGCGAAGACTGTCCCAGGCTATGCAGCAAGGGAGTCCGGGCAGAGGGCAGGGTGGAAGTGGTGTGATCGTCCGGCCGGTGATCTGACAAAGGGTCGGCTTACAGCAAGGAAAGTGCCGGATTACTTCGGCAGGGCAATCCAGCTCAACACGCCATACTGGCGCTCCCGCCAGCGAACCGGAATCGTGGTTCCCTTTGGCCAGTCCTCTGACAGGGTGCGGAGCAGGGTGAGGCTGCTGTGTTCGCGCTTTGCCGCATCATGAAAATAAAACCGTTTGCCAGTGAGCGGATACAGCGCCTTGAACAGGCTTTCCTTGGCGGAAAAGATCAGCGTTATCCGGTTCGCCTGCTGGATCGGGGTCAGGCCGCGCAAGGTTTGCCTTTCTTCTTCGGTGAGCAGTTCGTGGCAGAGCCGGTTGGCCCGCTCCGCCGACAGCCACTGCTCCGTGTCCAGCCCGACAGTGAGCCATTGCCGGGCATCCGCCACCATCACTTCCACATAGCCATGGCTGTGAGTGATGCTGCCCAGGGTGCCGTCCGGCCACTGTGGTGCCCTGTCCTTCCCCATGCCGGGAATGCCCTCGAACCCCAGCGCCCGAAGCCCTTCGCGGGCACACCAGCGACCGGCCAGGTATTCGGTGCGGCGTTTGGCCACAGCGGATTCCAGGGTCGGAGGCAGCGGGATGCCGGCCCGGGAGAAGCTGTCAGCACAGAGTCGGTCAATTTGATAGCGGCCACTGATTCGCACCAGACCGGTGGCAACATCTTCTTGATGCACACGGGACAGACAGTTGGGACGCTGGATAACGGACATGGCGACTGGGTGACATGAATGTCCGCATGACTATAACAGACTTGCCCGGCTGTGGTGGCAAACATTGCTGGCGGGGGGTATAACGAGGGCCCGGAATGCCGTTGTGCCGGGCGGCATTTTCACAGAACACATACAAGGAGCCGCGCATGGCCGGAACCAGCCTGCTTGCCCTGATTGATGATATTGCCACCCTGCTGGATGACGTCTCCGTGATGACCAAGGTGGCGGCCAAAAAAACCGCCGGGGTACTGGGCGATGATCTGGCGCTGAATGCGGAACAGGTGTCCGGGGTTAAGGCAAACCGGGAGATCCCGGTGGTGTGGGCGGTGGCCAAGGGCTCGGCACGCAACAAGCTGATACTGGTGCCGGCGGCCCTGTTGATCAGCGCCTTTTTGCCCTGGCTGATTACGCCGTTGTTGATGATCGGCGGGGCTTTCCTCTGCTATGAAGGCTGCGAAAAACTGGTGCATAAATTCTTCCACAAGAAGGAAGAAGAACGAAAACATCAGGAAACCCTGAAGGCGGTTGCCGACCCGGCGGTGGATCTGGTGGCGTTTGAAGAACAGAAGATCAAGGGGGCCATTCGTACCGACTTCATTCTGTCCGCCGAAATCATTGTGATTTCACTGGGCGCGGTGCAGTCGGCCACCTTTGGCGTGCAGGTGGCGGCTATCTGTGCCATTGCGGTGTTGATGACCATCGGCGTGTACGGTCTGGTTGCCGGCATCGTGAAGCTGGATGATGCCGGCCTGTATCTGGCAAAGACGGACCCGCAGGCCTCCGCCGCCGGGGCGCGAATCGCGTTGGGTAAAGGCATTCTTGTTCTCGCTCCCTGGTTGATGAAGACCTTGTCCGTGGTAGGGACCGCAGCCATGTTTCTGGTGGGCGGTGGCATTCTGGTGCATGGCACCCCCGGCTCCCATGACTGGGTGCATCACCTGCAGGCGATGGCCGGTGCGATGGCCTTTGCCGTTCCGCTGCTGGTGAATCTGGTGGGCGGGGTGATTGCCGGTGCGGTGGTGCTGGCGGTGACAGAAGGAGTGGGGCATTTGCGCGGAGCCCGCTAGGGCCCCGCGCTCAGCCGCTTACAACTTGATACGACGAAAGCGCATGGCATTGAGCGCCATCATTAATCGGAACACGGCATTTCCCCAGGGCGGCGCTACCATGGCAGCCAGATTGATACGCCCCTTGCGTACCACGCCCTTGGCCTTCGAGAACGTCAGGAATCCCTCCTTGCCGTGATAATGGCCCATGCCGGAATCGCCGATGCCGCCAAAGGGAATATCATCTGCCGCCACATGGCTCAGGGTGTCATTG
>JAKSCQ010000306.1 GCA_022360555.1 Pseudomonadales bacterium | reverse complement strand
AGGCGAAATTCCTGATCCCCATGGCGGTGTCCCTGGCGTTTGGCGTGCTGTTTGCCACCCTGGTCAGCCTGCTGCTGGTGCCCTGCCTGCTGGTGGTCAGCCACGATGTGCGCAGCACGGTAGGAAAGTGGCTGTTCCACTGGCGGGCCCCGGCAGCGTCCGAAGACGATACCGTGGACATGGCCTATGAGCGCGGTCGGCGTCATATGGGGTTGAGGGCGACCAATCCCTATCGGGATGCGGTGCTGCATTCCGCGTGGGAGGCCGGTTACCAGGACCATGGAGAAAGCGAGCCGGACATGGCCTGAAGCGCACATCGGCCCAGGGAACCCCTGAAAAACAAAAAGCCCGCTCCGGTTTTCCGGGGCGGGCTTTTTGTCAGAGGCTCAGACGTCAGTCTGTCGTCTTACGCCTTGCCCTGGTTGGCCACGGCTTCGGCGGCCTTGGCCACTTCCTCGGCGTCGCCCAGGTAGTAGTTCTTGATGGGCTTCAGGTTGTCGTCCAGCTCATAGACCATGGGCACCCCGGTGGGGATGTTGAGCTTGACGATTTCCTCGTCGGAAATATCGCCCAGGTGTTTTACCAGAGCCCGCAGGCTGTTGCCGTGGGCACAGATCAGCACCTGCTTGCCGGCTTCGATCTGCGGCTTGATCTCGCTTTCGAAGTAGGGCACGAAGCGGTCCACGGTGTCCTTGAGGCTTTCGGACAGCGGAATCTGCTCGTCGCTCAGGTCCTGGTAGACCCGGAAATTGCCGGCATAGCGCTCGTCGTCACGCTCCATCTTGGGGGGCGGCGTGTCGTAGCTGCGGCGCCAGATATGTACCTGCTCATCACCGTACTTGGCGGCGGTTTCCGCCTTGTTCAGGCCCTGCAGTGCGCCATAGTGACGCTCGTTGAGGCGATAGTCGCGGATCACCGGGATCCACATCTGGTCCATGGTGTCCATGATGGTCCACAGGGTGCGGATGGCGCGCTTGAGCACGGAGGTGTAAGCCACATCGAACTCAAAGCCGGCCTCTTTCAGCAGCTCGCCGGCCTTGGCAGCCTCCTGGCGGCCCTGATCGGTGAGATCCACGTCTTTCCAGCCGGTGAAACGGTTTTCTTTGTTCCAAACGCTCTGGCCATGGCGGACCAGTACCAGTTTCGTGCTCATGGGGAATTCCTGTGCGGTTTTCAATGCGGCGCAAAGCGTAGCAGAAAAGCGCCGGGAAATTGAGCGTTGGCCCGATATTTCCCCAAACAGGGGCGAAACCGGGTCGCTCAGGGCGGGTTTTGATGAAATGTGGTGGTCCGAGTCCGTATAATCGATGCCAATTTTGCAGTGGGCGGCCGGGATGGCGGCCCGGATCGACACTCGCCGGTGTGTCGGTCCCCGAAAAAAGGCGACTTCATGGCATATCTCTGGTGCGACAGCAGCAACGACCTTTCCACCTGGCTGGCTGGCCTGGAAGCCGGCAGCCCGGTCTACCTGGACACGGAATTCATGCGCGAGCGGACCTTCTGGCCGCAACTGGCGCTGGTGCAGGTGCACGATGGCGAGCAGATTCGCCTGATTGATACCACCCGGGTCAGCCAGGAGGCGCTGGCCCCCCTGTTCCGGGAGCATCCCCTGGTCATGCACGCCTGTTCCGAGGATCTGGAAGCCATCGCCGCCTTTTCCGGTGACTATCCCGTGGCCATTGAGGATACCCAGATCGCCGCCGCCCTCAGTGGCGAGGACATGCAACTCGGTTACCAGAAAGTGGTGCAGATGCTGCTGGACGTGGATCTGCCCAAGGGCGCAACCCGCACCAACTGGCTGAAACGCCCGCTCAGCGACGAGCAGTTGCACTATGCCGAAGATGACGTGAAATACCTGCCGCAGGTAACCGCCATATTGCGCGAGCGGCTGGCCGCACTGGGCCGGGAGGCCTGGTGGCGGGAGGAGTGCGAGCGCCTGCTGCGCCAGGCACGCAGCGAGGTGGAGCCGGCCAGGGCCTGGCGCAACGTGAAAGGGGCCGGTCTGTTGCAGGGGCAGCCGCTGGCGGTGCTGGCGGTGCTGACTCCCTGGCGCGACCGCATGGCCCGGGAACGGAACCTGCCCAAGGGCTTTGTGCTCAAAGATGCCCAGTTGCTGGATCTGGCCCGTGCTTCCCGGTCGGACCGTGGCATGCTGTCGGACCTGGGGCTGCACCCCAAGGTGATTCGCCGCGATGGCGATGCCATTCTGGCATTGCTGGAAGAGGGGCGCCGGGCAACGCCGCCCGATCCGCTTCCCGGGCCGCCGGATGCCCGGCAGAAGAAGCTGGCCAAGACCCTGCGGGGCAAGGTGGTGGGCATTGCCGAGGCCATGAACATGAAACCGGATGTGCTGATGCGCCGCCGCTGGCTGGAATCGTTGATCCGCCACCCGGAACGGGTGCCGGAACCGTTAACTGGTTGGCGCTATGATGTGGTGACCAAGCCCCTGTTGGAGCTTCTTTAGATGCTGGAAGGCAAGCTGTTCTGCTCGATTTACAAAAGCCGCCGCAAATCAGGCATGTACCTGTACGTGGACCGGAAAAAGGGCATGAAGGATCTGCCCGCCGTTCTGCTGGAGCAATTCGGCAAGGCGGAGCATGTCACCGACATGATTCTCAGCCCTGACCGGCCCCTGGCCCGGGCGGACGTGGGCAAGGTGATGGACATGATTCGCGAGCAGGGCTTCTACCTGCAGATGCCACCCCCGCCGGAAGAAGACCTGTATCTGGCCGAGGGACACCCGGACAAGCCGGTTGTCAGGGATGACTGAAAAACAGGAGCGGCGCACGCGGTTCTGGGAGCGGCCACTGGGCGAGCTCAACGCCGCCGAGTGGGAAGCCCTGTGTGACGGCTGTGGCCGCTGTTGCCTGGTCAAGCTGGAGGACGAGGACAGCGGTGAACTGGCGTTTACCAATCTGGCCTGCCGGTACCTGGATGCCAACAAGTGCCGCTGCCGGGTTTATGACAACCGCTTTCGCAAGGTGCCGGACTGTATTCAGGTCACCGAGAGCATTGCGGCCGAGACGGACTGGCTGCCGACCACCTGCGCTTACCGGCTACGGGCCCGGGGCCAGCCACTGCCCGCCTGGCACCCGCTGATCAGCGGGGACCCGGGGTCTGTCCATCGGGCAGGTATCGGCGTTGCCGGCCGGGTGGTGTCGGAACAGCTTGTGCCGGAAGATGATTGGGAAGAGCATATTATTCATTGGGTAGACTAGGCAGACTGGTTTTACCTTGCCATTGAATCGGGAGTAGTTGTGGCGACAAAAGCATATCTGTGGGGTTGGTTCGCGTACCTGTTGGGCAGTGTGGGCGTCCTGTTTGTCTGGTGGTGGCTGACCCGCCCGCTGGGCCGCTGGGCCAAGCTGCCACTGCGTATCGTGCTGGCGGCCCTGTTGCTGACCCCCTGGTCGGTATCCCCCCAGCACGACGAGTGGGCGCCGGCCTGGGTCGTGACCCTGTTTGACGGTTTTGCGCAGGAGGACATCAGCCTCTGGCGTGCCGGGGCGCCGTTGCTGGCCATGCTGGTGGTGGCGCTGGTGGTGGCCTGCCTGGAGGTATGGCGCCAGCATCGCAAGCAGTCGCAGTTGCCGGATCGCGAATGAAAGGCTGCATTTTCTGTCAGATTCAGGCGGGTGAGTTGCCCGCCAGCGTGGTGTACGAAGATGACCAGGCCATGGTCATCCTGGACCTGTTCCCGATCCGCGAAGGTCACTGCCTGGTGATTCCCAAGACCCATGCACCGCTGCTGGAGCAACTGGACAGTGGCGTGTCACACCACCTGATGGACCTGGCACGGCGGACCATCCTGGCTCATAAGCGGGCGGGGCTGCCGGTGCTGGCCCATAACGTGGTAGTCAATGACGGGCGGGAAGCCAATCAGCACGTTCCCCATGTGCATGTGCACGTCATTCCGCGCCGTGGCGGCGACACCCTGATTACTGCCTGGACCTGGGCGACCCGGCTGCTCAATATCTTCGGCATGGCCCGCCGCCGCAAAAAGCTGGACCGCATGGCCGGGCTGCTGGCGGAGCATTTCCCGGAGCGGGCCTGAGTCTTTCTTCAGGCTGTCGCTGCCTTTCCATATGCCCTGCCGACGGAGGGGGCACAAGCGAAGCGCAGAACAGCCGGAGGCTGGCCCCGTAGGGGTGAGCGTAGCGAATAACCCCGGTATGACGGTGGAGCGCTTTGGAGGTGTTCCTGCAGGTGGTCTCGT
>JAKSCQ010000302.1 GCA_022360555.1 Pseudomonadales bacterium | reverse complement strand
TTTTTGGTTTCTCGCAGCTCGTCGCTACATTACCGCTGTCGCAACAACCCCTGGTAATGGGCCATGTAGCCTTTCAGCTCGTCGTTGCTGAGATCCTTGAGCACCTTGTGGTTCACCGCGTGTACTGCCTTGCGGCTACCATCAATGCCCACGTTCAGGGCTTTCTGGGTCACGAAACCGATCTTCACCACCTTGGTATTGGCGACAAACACCTCATCAATGATCTTGTCGGCCAGATCGCCCATGACACGAGTCACCAGCGCCACATCATCCTGCCCTTTGCCGTCAGCACACAGTTCGGCCGCTTTGCGAAAATCCGCTGCGAACGCATCGTCCACCGGGAAGGCAATATGGGCATGATTGTCGTTCTGCGCGTCGGCCTGCCAGTACATGGCCTTCACGTTCTCCACCACCGGCGCGAATTCCTTGTTGGTCACTTTCTTGAAAATCTGGCGGGTCAGCATACTGGACGCCTTGCCGGCGGTGGACACGGCAAAGTCGATCACCTTTTTCTGGCCACCGCTCAGCTCGGTCATGTTGGCCGGCTCCACCAGAAACAGGCTGAGAATCCGGTCGGTCAGGTGATCGACCATCTGAATGAATTTCTCGGCACTGTCCTTGCGGTCGTGCTCAATGGCATGAAGGAAGTCTTCGGTGCTGTTTACCAGCGCCGGGTTAGCGGGGATCGCCACCACATTCTGCATTGTTGTTCGCCCTTAGTCCGTACCAGTCACAAGTCGGCCATGATAACGGGGCGTCCGGCCCGGGGGAAACGCCGATCAGGCCGGAATAACAAAGCTTATACGTCAGCAGGGTCAACTGGCGGAATCGGTAACCGCGGAGTGCGAATCCGTATCCGCCCGGGCCTCCCCGGACACCGCAGGCCGGATATCCACCGCAGGCGTGGTCAGCATGGTGCCGTCCATGGCGCAATCCGGCCCCAGGGAGACCGCATCGAAAGTGGCTGACGCTTGGTCATTGCGCCACGCCAGGGACACCGGGCCCGGGCCACAGACCCCGCCAAGGAGCGGCACCCGCACCTTGACCTGCATATCCTGCACGGTGAGCCGGGCAGGATGATCCACCTGGCCCTGCCAGGGCAGCCCCAGCGCCTTGATGCTCTTGCACAGCGGGTTCAGGCCGCCGAAGGACACGGCGGTAACACGAATGGCACCACGATCGTCCACGTGGCCATCGAAGGTGGTATCACAACTGACGGGAATGCTGCCCTTCTTCATGTCCAGCTTGCCGCTGGCGGAGAACGGTCCTGCCGGCGCCACGGTCACATCCGCGCCGGCCACCCCCACCCATGCCCCGAGCCCGAAGGCGCAGACAATGACAGTCCTTATCATTGTTCTTGTCCTTGTCGATTCTTTTTCCGGCATGGTGGCATGCCCGGGCGGGCCTCACCAAGCGGTGTGGGTGCAAAATCACGACCGTTCGGCGGTTTTGCGCTACCGGTCACTACAGTCGGAAACCGTTGGAGCTTTGCTCGCAAAGCGAATTGCCCAAGAAGATTACTCCGGCCCTTCGCTTTGCAAGCAAAGCGCCAACGGGGGATTGAGTGAACGAATCCGGCTAAACCAGTTGGTAACCGATACTGCCCAGCACACCCAGAATCACGCACCACTTGGCCGTCACATAGAACGGCTTGTTGCGGCGCTTCACGGATTTCAGGAAGTGCTTGTAGGCCAACACCCCCTTGCCCAGCTTGTTGCCCACGCCGGTATGCTCGGGGTTGAGGTTATCGATGTAGAACAGGCGGTTGAAGAACCAGCCAAACGCCCAGTAAATCTTTTCCACGAACTTCCATTTCAGGGGGCGATCCACGTCCGTCATCAGGATGATGCGCGGGGTATCCGTATCGTTCCATGCAGAATGGATGTAGGTCTCGTCAAAAACCACACTGTCGCCATCCCGCCAGATGTAGTCTTCCTCGTTGATGGTCAGTCCACAGCCTTCATCATTGGGGGTACTCAGGCCCATGGAGTAACGCAGGGTATACGCGAACGGATCATGGTGGCGGTTGAGTTTCTTGCCCGGCATCAGCACCGCGAACAGGGCAATGTTCATGGTGGGTAGCTGATCAAGAATCGCCATGGTCTTCGGGGCCAGTTCGTAGGCCGAGGGCAGCTTGTTGTCGTAAACCTTCAGGTAGAAACTGGTCCAGCGCCCATCCTTGTAGAAACTGCTGGCCGGCAGATCGTCCTTGGCAGCAATATTGCCCCCCTGATACAACGCCAGCGCCTCATCACGGATGGTTTCCCAGTTGTCTTCGATCAACTGCACTTCCGGCAGGTATGCCTTGTCGATCCGGGGGGACGTGGGCACCTTCGACAGCAGATAGGCCGGAATATTGAACGGCACCATAAACGTGGAAAAGTCCGTCAATTGCCGCTTGAGGCCGAATGGCGCCTGATTGCGAACGCGGATAAAGACAATGCAGCCCACATAAATCAGCAGGCAAGCCACAATGATACCCATGCTTTTTTTCACCCTCGAACTGGGCGGCTACAGGCGCCGCCGGTGATTTTGGTGGGGCATTCTAAAGCATTCCCGGGGCCAAATCCGGGACAATATCGGCCAGATGGCACCGCTGTTCAGGTTATCAAGCTTCCATCCCGTCCCGGAGGAACATCGCCCTCGCCCACTGCGGCCGCGCCGGGAGCAAGGGCGAGAGACAAGCGCCACCCCAGCTCCCCTCCCGCAGCACCATGTTCATATTTGCAAAGTTAATTTCCTTTTTTTCGGAATACTGCCCCACCAATGAACAATCTAGCATTAGGGACGTTTCCTTGCCCAACTACCCGGAGGCCCACCATGCAGGCACTGATCGTCCACAGCCACCCCGAAGCCCGTTCCTTCAATGGCACCCTGACCCGAACCGCCCGCGACACCCTGACCGCTCAGGGATACTCGGTCACTGTGTCCGACCTGTACGCCGAGGGCTTCGACCCGGTAGAAGCGCCGGCGCATTACCCGCGCCGTACCGATCACACCCGGTTTTCGCCCCTGGCGGAGCAACGCCATGCCTGGCAAAGCAGCGCCCTGCCCACCGATGTGCAGCGAGAAATCCGCCGCCTGGAACAGGCCGACTTGCTGCTCCTGCAATTTCCGCTCTGGTGGCACGCCGCACCCGCCATGCTGAAAGGCTGGTTCGACCGGGTGATGGTCAGCGGCGGGCTCTACACCAGCCGCATGCGGTACGACGCCGGTTATTTCCGCGGCCGCAAAGCGCTGCTGTCCGTCACCACCGGCGCCCCGGCCTCAGCCCTGGAACCCGGAGGTCGGGGCGGCGATATCCAGGCTCTGCTATGGCCGCTGCACTACTCACTGCACTACCTGGGCTTTGACGTCCTGCCCCCTTATATCGCTGGCGGCATTCAGGGCCACGGTTACCAGTACCGGGATGACGGTGCCTTCAGCCAGCATCTGCAAACCCAACAGGACAACTGGCGAAAACACCTGCAGCAACTTCACGCCCTCTCCCCCCTGCCCTTTCCAGGGTGGAATGACTGGGACGAAACTGGCCGCGCCCGGGGCAGTGCGGGTTAACAGGGCAAAAGATCAGACCAGTGTTTAGCTACTGGCCACCTTGCTAATTGGTGCGGGTGCCTTAATTACCTGTGCTACTAACTTACCTCGCGACACACTGTGACATAGCGCGCGCCCCCTTTGACCGATGGCGTATTTGGCGGTCGCTCCCCAAACAGGTACATTTCCAGACTCCACCCCAGACGAGACGCCTCCATGCGCAGGATTGCCCCTCTTGCACTGGCCTTTATCGGCCTGTTTCTGATCACCCTTGGCCACGCCAGTGAACCCGCCATCACCTTCAAGGACGTGATTGATACCGGGGAAAAGGCCCAGGAGGTCAAGGAACAGGCCCAGAACGATGACTCCCTGCAACCCGGTGACACCCCGCTGAGCACCATGCTGGCACTCATGGATGCCGTGGAACAGGGGGCCTGGGATAACGCCAGCCAATACCTGGACATGCGCTATCTGCCTGCTGATATGGCCGATGCGGACCCTGCCGTCCTGATCAAGCAGCTCAGCATTGTCTGGAGCCAGCAACGCATCCTGGACCTGACCCGGATCTCCAATGAACCGGAAGGCCACAGCAATGATGGCCTGCCCAGCTACCGGGACAAGATTGGCACTCTGACGCTGCCGGATGAGTCCCTGACGCTCTATCTTCAGCGCATCCCTGAGGACGGCCGCCGGGTGTGGAAGATTTCCAATACCACGGTACGCGAGATCCCCCGGCTCTGGGATACCTTTGGCTATAACCCCGCCATTGTTAAGCTGGCAGACTATCTGCCCGACTTCACCTTCCTGCATATGCAGAACTGGCAGGTAGCCGGGCTGGTACTGATCCTGGTGGGATGCTGGATCATTGCGGCGCTGACCCGCCGGTTGCTGCTGGCCGTGCTGGAGCACTCTGATCGCTACCGCAACACCCTGCATCGCTTCTTTGCCGTACCGGTGCGCTGGTTTCTGTTCTTCAAGTTATTGCAGCTCGGGGTTGGCGAGCTGGGCCTGTCCATCAAGGCGCGGGTCTACCTGAATGAATCCGCGCTGGGGTATCTGGCCAGCGTGTTTCTGGCGTTGGGCATCATCGAACTGCTTTCTGCGTTGTTCCTGAGTAATGCCACCAACCAGAAATACTGGTCCGGGATCATCCGGCCGGTGCGCACCATCCTCAAGATGATCGCTATCGTGGTGATCTTCCTGCTCTGGCTCAGCGATTCCGGGTATGACATCACCACCGTGCTGACGGGCCTGGGCATTGGCTCCATTGCCATCGCCCTGGCCGCCCAAAAAACCCTGGAAAATGTGATCGGGGCCTTCACCCTGTATATCGCCAAGCCCATCCAGCCGGGCGATTTCTGCAAGGTGGGCACCACCGCTGGCATCATCGAAGAAATCGGCCTGCGCTCCACCCGCATCCGCCGTACTGACCGCAGCGTGGTGTACGTTCCCAACTCCGTGCTTTCCAGTGCCAGCATCGAAAACATCAGCGAGTCAGACCTGCGCCGTTACCGCCGCGACCTGCATATTCGGCTGGGCGCGACACCGGATCAGCTGCGCAACCTGCTGGCGGATCTTCGCCGGTTGATCTACAGCCACCCCCGCCTGACCGAGAAGGCTGCCCGGGTTCGCTTTGTGGATATCCTGCGCGACAGCTACCGGCTGGAAATCAACGCGTATGTAGACAGCAGTGAGTTCGGCGAGTACCTGGCGGTCAGCGAAGACCTGAACTTGCGAATCCTGTCCTTGCTGGAGCAACAGGGTCTGCAGCTGGCCGTACCGGTTCAGCAATGGATTCGGGGGGACCGCCCGGTGGAAAGTGAAGGGGAAACCGTTCCCGACAGCACCCTGCAGGCCTTTCCTGATTTCGAAAAGGAGGCCAAGACCACCATGAAAGGCACCCTGGACTACCCGGAAAAAGGACGCCATGAACAAGAATAAGCGCACCCTCACCCTGCTCCTTCTGGGCGCCCTGCTGCCTCTTGGCGCCTGCAGCTTTCGGCCGGGCAATGTGGACGAAGCGACGTTACGCACCGATGCTCGCCATCATCACGAGGAAGAACTGACGGTCAGCGCCAGCGTGATCAGCGACAGTGATGCCCGTGACATTTTCGGGGTGGGGCTTGGCGGACATGGCATCCAGGCGGTATGGATCGAGGTAGACAACCGCACCGGCCACCCCCTGTACTACCTGCCCGTAACCACGGACCAGCAGTATTTTTCACCGCTGGAGGTGTCGTGGAAGGTCAAGGGCAAGTTCAACAGCGACGGTGAGAAGGCCGCAGACAGGATGTTCGTCTCCCGCGCCATGCCCGTGGATGTCCCCGACGGCGAGCGCACCAGCGGTTTCGTGTTCACCAACCGCGATCTTGGCATCAAGGTAATCAATGTGGATTTGCTGGGTGGCGGCAAAAGCTGGCAGACCTCCTTCATGATGGATGTGCCCGGCATCAAGCTGGATGTGGAGAAGGTCAATTTCGACGGTCTCTATGCCGACCATGAATATCAGCAACTGGATCGGGATGGCCTGCGCCAGTGGCTTTCACAGCAGCCCTGTTGCACCACCAACGAAGACAACAGCAATACCGGCGACCCGGTCAACTTTGTCCTGGTGGGCGATAGCCAACTGCTGCTCAGCGCCATGGTGCAACGGGGTTGGGATGTGACGGAACGAATCCACGGCGGCTCCATCTGGAAAACCACCAAGTCGTTCCTGGTGGGCTCCAGCTACCGCTATTCGCCTGTGAGCTCGCTCTATACCCTGGGACGCCCCCAGGACCTGGCGTTGCAGAAAGCCCGGGGCAACATCCATCAGCGCAATCACCTGCGCCTGTGGCGTGCCCCGGTGCTGTGCGATGGCGAGCCCGTATGGCTGGGCCAGATCAGCCGAGATATCGGCGTGCGCTTTACCTTCAAATCCCCCACCCTGACCACTCACAAAATCGATCCGGATGTGGATGAAGCGCGGGATTACCTGCTCCAGGACATGATCTTTTCCCAGCGGCTTGCCGAGTTTGGCTACGTCAGGGCCATGCCCCCCCACCCCATTGAAGACCCCGGCCATAACCTCACCGGCGACCCCTTTATTACTGACGGCCTGCGGTTAGTGATGTTTTTTCACAGCCCCATGACTCCAATGCACGAAGTCAGGAATCTGCACTGGCTGGAGGCCAACCGGGACCGCCGTCACTGGGTGGAGCAAAGCGAGAAAAGCGACAAGGCGCCCTGACCACAAGCGTTACTGCACTAACCCGCAGCAGGCCGTCATAAAGACTTAATATGTATATACATTGACTATCTTAAAGATAGTCAATAACTTGATTGCAAGTCGCCGATAATCCAGCGACGATGCAGCCTGTTTTTTTGTGGTGTTTACTCCCATGTCCAAAGACAAGAGCAAGTCACGTAAGAAGAACAGTCAACTCATCGTTCGCATCAACGACGAAGAACGCCTGCGCTTTATCGAGCTCTGCGAAGAACTGGATACCAGTGCAGCGCGGGAAGTGCGTCGCTTTATCCGTGACTTCATCAAGGCCGAGGAATCGAAGTCTTAGTCTCGACCTGGCCTACACTTGCGTTTAATGGAGAGACATCATGTCCAAGAAGAAAAAGCTGAAAAAAGCCATCAAGCAAAGCAAAGCCAAGATCAACAAGCAGGAAAGCGTGCTGAAGAAACTGAAGAAGAAGCTCAAGAAGCTCTGATTCAGACAGCATGAAACGAACGGGCCTGCGGGCCCGTTTTTTCTGCCACCAAACCCGAGACTGGCATCCATTCGGTTGAGATAATTAAGCGAGGTTGAAACAGCAGGAAACCTTGCCTTTACCGTAGCAACCACGTCGGCAAATGGCATCCCATCCTGTTACAGAACCAAGTTTAATCGGGGCAAGCTCAAACGCTCTTGAGCGCACACCTGTAATTACCCCCTCCCCAGATGCAAAAAAGCCTCTGAAAAGAGGCTTTTTTGATATCCATCAAGCGCAGAAGCACTCAGGGCGGATTACTTGTCGGCGTCGAGAGTCTGGTAATAATCCATCAGAATCTGCGCCACTTCCGGGCGGGAGAATTCCGGCGGGGGCGCAATACCCTGACCCAGCATCTCACGCACCTTGGTGCCGGACAGCAGAACAAAGTCATCCTTGGTGTGATCCGGCACATCGCGCATCATCACCACGCGCTCCAGCTTCTTGGAGTAAGCCGTGTGATCAGCTTCGAAGATTTTGATTTCCAACGCGTCGGCGGGCACCTTTTCCTGGAAGATAGTTTGTGCATCGAAGGCACCGTAATAATCGCCCACGCCGGCATGGTCACGGCCAACAATCAGGTGGCTGCAACCGCAGTTCTGGCGGAACACCGCATGCAGCACCGCTTCACGGGGGCCGGCGTACAGCATGTCAAAGCCGTAACCGGTGATCATCACGGTGTTCGGCGGGAAGTACACTTCCACCATCTTGCGAATGGCAGCATCGCGCACGTCTGCCGGAATATCCCCCTTCTTCAGTTTGCCCAGCAGCATGTGAATCAGGATGCCGTCAGCGTTCAGGGCTTCCTGGGCCATGCGGCACAGTTCTTCGTGGGCACGGTGCATGGGGTTACGGGTCTGGAAGGCAACCACATTGCTCCAGCCACGCTCAACAAATTCGTTGCGGATGGACACTGCAGTGCGGAAGGTATCCGGGAAGTCGTCGGCGAAGTAGGAATAGTTCAGCACCTGGATGTCACCGGAGACAATAAAGTTGCCGGCGGCCAGGAAGTTGGCCACGCCCGGGTGCTGCTTGTCGGTGGTAGCGAAGACCTGCTCGGCAACGGCTTCCAGTTCGGCATCCGTGGCTTCTTCGATAGCCGCCACATCCATTACCGCAATCACCGGCTCACCATCCACATTGGGGTCACGCAGGGCAATACGCTTGGCCCCTTCAATGGCGCTGACATCCTTCAACATGTTGACGATCGGCACGGGCCAGAACAGGCCATTGGCGGTGGTCATGTTTTCCGCCACCGACAGCATATCCGCCTTGTTCATGTAGCCGCTCAGGGGGGTGAAGTAACCGGCCCCCATCATTACCGCATTGGCGGCAGCAGCCGAGCTGACCACCACCGAAGGCAGGGACTCCGCTTCTTTTTGCAGGGCAACACGCGCGTCTTCATCGGCGACGTACAGGGGGGTGAGTGCGTCCGCACCATGCGGCTTGACCAAAGCGACCATCAATTTACTCCAAATGCTCAATCAACGAGGGTTCCATTTCGCGGCGCAGTATAACAAAGGATCGGCATCAGGTCGGCCCGGCAAGGCGTTCAGCGGCGGCGGCCACGGGCGAACACAAAATTACCCAGCCGAATCAGATAGTTAGCCTCATTCCGGGTAGCAATATTGTGCCCTCCCCGGCCAAACACAGGCATAATCCGTCACCGCCACTGCCATCTACGGGTGGTGAGGTGAATTAAACGATGGGCGGCTCCCCCGCCAGGGTCGGGCCCTTTTCGATGTCGGAGGTAAAGACTTCCAGCGATTGCGCTACTTCACTGACTTCCTCGAAGCGGGCGATGTGGTAGAGAGCTTCACCTTCGTTGACCAGCGGCAGGTTGTTGCGGCCGACCAGGATGCCAGCGGCAGGGGCATAAATATTGACGTCATCTCCCCCAAACGGGCTGGAGATACGGCCAATCAGGTCACCTTTCTTGATCCAGGCGCCCAGCGCCACCAGAGACAGGAAGACCCCGTCGCGTTCGGCACGCACCCAGCTTGAGGAACGGGCGATATAGGGTTCACGGGGCGCTTTGGTGCGGCGGGAACCGGTCATGCCCAGGTGCTGCAGGATATTCAGTACGCCTTTCACGCCAGCACGGATACAGGATTCGTCAAAACGCAGGGCTTCACCGGCTTCGTAGGTAATCACCGGGATACCCTGCGCTTCGGCCACTTCCCGCAGGGTACCTTCGCCCAGTACCGAGTTGATCACCACCGGCACACCAAAGGCGTTGGCCATGGCGGCGGTGTCGTCATTGGAGAGGTCGGCGCGAATCTGTGGCAGATTGGCGCGATGGATGGCGCCAGTGTGCAGGTCCACCGCATGGGTGGCGCGATCGAGCACCTGGGTCTTGAACTGCCAGGCCATGCGCGCCCCCAGACTGCCGGTTTCCGAGCCCGGGAAGCAACGGTTCAGGTCACGGCGGTCGGGCAGGTAGCGGGTCTTGTGGATGAACCCGAAGACGTTGACCACCGGCACCGCCAGCAGGGTGCCGCTGAGGCTTTTCAGGGCCGAGTGACGCAACAGCCGGCGAATGATCTCCACGCCGTTCAGCTCGTCACCATGAATGGCCGCGCTGACCATCAACACAGGCCCAGGGCGACGGCCATTGATCACATGGATGGGCACATTCAACGGCGTCTGCGTATAAAGCTGCGCCAGCGGCAACTCCACCTTGGCCCGGGTGCCGGGCTGCACCGTAATGCCGTCAATTTCAAAAGGCTTGTTCTTGGGCTCTTTCGTATTCTTCATTTTCCCGAACCACCAGCTCGTCTCACCGCCCGCCTCGCGCGCCAAAGCGCCAACTCCAGCAGGGTTTTCGCTATTAACTGTTAATTGTCCTTGTCAGCCCTTAGAGCCTTTTGTCTGAGTCCGGTAAGGGCGGGCATCCTTTTCGATGAACTTGATGATCATACCGGCCACATCCTTGCTGGTGGCGGTTTCAATACCTTCCAGGCCCGGCGAGGAATTCACTTCCATGACCACGGGCCCATGATGGGAGCGCAGAATATCCACCCCGGCCACGTTCAGCCCCATGATGCGCGCGGCCCGCACAGCGGTGGCCCGCTCTTCCGGGGTAATGCGGATCAGGCTGGCACTGCCGCCACGATGCAGGTTGGAACGGAACTCGCCCGGCGCCGCTTGACGCTTCATGGCCGCGATCACCTTGCCGCCCACCACGAAGCAGCGAATATCGGCGCCGCCGGCTTCCTTGATGTATTCCTGCACCATCACCGACACGTTCAGGCCCATGAAGGCCTCGATCACGGATTCCGCCGCCTTGCGGGTTTCCGCCAGCACTACACCGATGCCCTGGGTGCCTTCCAGCATCTTGATGACCAGGGGCGCACCACGCACCATGTTGATCAGATCCGGGATGTCATCCGGGGAGTGGGCAAAGCCGGTGATGGGCAGGCCCACGCCCTTGCGTGACAACAGTTGCAAGGAGCGCAGCTTGTCGCGAGAGCGGGAAATGGCCACGGATTCATTCACCGGAAACACGCCCATCATCTCGAACTGGCGCAACACCGCCGTGCCATACTGGGTGATGGAGGCACCGATCCGGGGAATCACGGCGTCGAAGCCTTCCAGCACTTCCCCCTTGTAGTGAATTTCCGGCTTGTGCGCCACCATGCTCATGTAACAACGCAGGGTATCGATCACATGCATCTCATGGCCGGCGGCCTCGCCGGCCTCCACCATTCGGCGGGTGGAATACAGTCGCTTGTTTCTCGAAAGAATGGCAATTTTCATGGCTGCTCTTTGTTTCCACCTAACAGAAAGGATGCCGTGGGATCGACAACAATCTCGCCCATGGCGGTGCGTCCCAGCAGCATGCGGAATTTCATGGTTTCACGGTCGGTCAGGGTGATTTCGATGGGCCAGCTACGGCCGCCAAGCTGAATATCGGTACGGATGACCGGACGCTCTTCCTTGTGGCCGCCGGAGTCGGTGACCACACGGCGGTCCAGCACCGGCGCTTCGCAGGTGTTGACCAGGGGCCGGTCCTGGATCGGGTGAAGGGAAAAGCGGACCCATTCAGCGCCATCGCGGTCAAAGGTTTCCACCTCAAAGGCGTGCAATGCCGACGTGCGGGCACCGGTATCCACCTTCATCTTGATGGCATCAATACCCAGCCCGGGCAGGCTGGCCCATTCCCGCCAGCCGACGGTGACCTTGTTCATCAATCGCGTCCCAGCAATTCGATCTTGTAACCATCCGGGTCTTCCACGAAGGCCAGCACCGTGGTGCCGTGTTTCATGGGCCCCGGTTCCCGGGTGATCCGCCCACCCCGTTCGCGAATGCGTTCACAAGCAGCGTACACGTCATCCACGGCCAGTGCGACATGCCCATAGCCCGTGCCCAGATCATAGGACGACTGGTCCCAGTTGCAGGTCAGCTCCAGTACCGCGCCGTCGGATTCCGGCTGGTAGCCCACGAACACATTGGTAAAGCGCCCTTCCGGGTATTCCTTGCGGCGCAATTCGGTCATGCCCAACACATCGGTGTAGAAGGCCACGGAAGCCTCCAGATCACCAACCCGAAGCATCGTATGCAAGATTCGCATGGCAGGTTCGCTCCTGAAGTCAGCAAAAACGCAGGCACCGGGAGCGCCTGTCCTGTCAGGGCGAATAGTGGTGGCAGAGGGATAAATTGACAATGAAAAAGTGGCAAAACCTGCAGGAGCTTGCCGGCAAGCGATCATCCCATGGCCGGGATTTCGCGTGCAGGCAAGCTCCCACAGTGTGAAGGAAGCGCTCAGGGCAGGAACAGAGAGCCCTGATCCTCCACCCAGGCTTCCGGAACGCTGCCCTCGCGGATGCGCTGGGGGTGGTCCCCCACATCCACCCGGGCCACTTCCTGGCCGGTGTGATAGTTGAACACGGACATCTGGTCAGTGCCGCTCCAGGACACATAGCAGTGGTCACCATCAGCACTGGTGGTCACCCAGTAGGGCTTCTCGCCGATGCCGGTTTTCAACTGGTATTCATCGCTCACGCGATCCACCAGGGCCACGTAGTCACTCATGGTGCCAGCGACGCAAAGCGTGGTGTCGTCCTCACTGAGGGCAATACCGTGGTGAGCGGAGTCATTGACATAGAGCTCTCTGGGCAGGCCATTGGTCAGATCCGGCAACTCCACCAGGCGCACCACCTTTTCTTCCTGCATGTCGTATTCGATATAGCCGTGCAGGAAAGACAACTGGAAGTAAAAGTAACGCTCATCCGACGTGTGAGCCATGGGCCGCACCGCCGTGCTCAGGTTGCCATAGCCGGCCTCTTCCAGGTCCGCGGCCAGGTCCAGCTTCTTGATGATTTCCAGACTGTCGGCGTCCACCACCTGAAACACCCGCTCGCCCTTGGTGGCATCCAGCAGGTTCTGGCCCAGCAGCCCGTCGGTGAGATCGCCCACCAGTTCGTTGTCCAGCGGCGTGTAAACGGTACCGATACTGGCGTGATAGAGTCGCTCGCCGTCATCGGAGTAGACGTTTTCATGGGGGGAATCGCCGGACGGGAAACGCCCTTCTTCCTCGCCGGTCTCCACGTTCAGGATGTGTACCACATTGCCAGTGGACGCGGACACCGCCACCTGGGTGCCATCCGGCGACAGGGCCATGTGGTCGGAACGATAGCCATCCACCTCAAAGCGCCAGGCAATCTCGCCGCTGGCCACCTCGATGGCCACCACATCGGCATAGCTGGGGCGGGACACGATCAGCAGGCGGCCATCACGAGAGCTGTACATGTCATCCACGTACTGGTGATTCCCTTCGCCGATCAGCAAGCGGATACCCTGGAAAAACAGCAGGTCCAGCGGGTTGAGGGCGATGGCCTTTTCCCGTTCCTGCTGGTCCGGAATGCCGTTGATCCGGCCCAGCCGCTCATAGGTATCGACATCGATCACGTCGATCATGCCTTCCCAGTTGTTGCCCACGAAAATCACGTCGCGGGCCGAGGGTTGCTCCGGTTCTGCCGGGGTCTCGGGCTCAGACGTATTGGGCGTTTCCTGGGCCGGGCTGTTCGACGCTGCGGCGTTATTGGCGGGCTCACTACCGGAACCGCCGCCGCAACCGGCCAGCACCGCCGCCAGCGACGCAGCGAGCAGGGTCAATCGTGGATAAGGGGGACGGGACATGGTGGCCTCCGGGGTCTGTCACTGTTGTTATTCTCAGACCGCCAGATTAGTTGTGACCATAGTACAACTTAAATGGCATTTCCTTTGCGTTATGTAAGTCGTGACTTCACTGCTCCAGCTTGCCGTGGGAGCGGTCGTTCGACCGCGAAGTGGTGTGATGGAATACGCTTACACGCAGGCACGCAGCGCCCTTGCACGCCAAGCCTGGATCGCAGACGGCTTCGTGGGAGCCCGTTTTTGCGTGTTGCGTGTTGCGA
>JAKSCQ010000096.1 GCA_022360555.1 Pseudomonadales bacterium | reverse complement strand
TTCCAGGAAGATCTGACCGTCGGTGATGGAGATCACGTTGGTCGGTACGAACGCAGATACGTCACCACCCTGGGTTTCGATGATCGGCAGCGCGGTCAGAGAACCGGTTTTGCCTTTCACTTCACCGTTGGTGAACTGCTCAACATATTCTTCGTTGACCTTGGCAGCGCGCTCCAGCAGACGGGAGTGCAGGTAGAACACGTCACCAGGGTAAGCTTCACGGCCCGGCGGACGACGCAGCAGCAGGGAGATCTGGCGGTAAGCCCAGGCCTGCTTGGTCAGGTCATCGTAAACAATCAGGGCGTCTTCGCCGCGATCACGGAAGTATTCGCCCATGGCGCAGCCGGCGAACGGGGCCAGGAACTGCATGGAAGCCGGGTCGGAAGCGGAAGCGGCTACGATGATGGTGTGCTCCATGGCACCGTGCTCTTCCAGCTTGCGCACCACGTTGGCGATGGTGGACTGCTTCTGGCCAACCGCCACGTAGATACATTTAACGCCGGTGCCCTTCTGGGCGATGATGGCATCGACGGCGACAGCGGTCTTACCGATCTGGCGGTCACCGATGATCAGCTCACGCTGGCCACGACCGATCGGCACCATGGCGTCGATAGCCTTGTAACCGGTCTGCACCGGCTCGTTAACCTCTTTACGCCAGATTACGCCGGGCGCTACCTTTTCTACCGCGTCGGTATTGGCAGCGTTGAGCGGGCCCTTGCCGTCAACCGGGTTACCCAGGGCATCCACCACGCGACCCAGCAGTTCAGGGCCAGTGGGAACTTCCAGGATACGGCCGGTACAACGCACTTTCTGGCCTTCGGCCAGGCCCAGGTAATCACCCAGAACCACGGCGCCAACGGAATCCTGCTCAAGGTTAAGGGCCATGCCGTAGATGCCGCCCTCAAACTCGATCATCTCACCGAACATGACATCGGCAAGACCGTGAATACGCACGATACCATCGGATACGGAAACCACCGTACCTTCGTTACGTGCTTCGGTGGAGGTATCAAGTTTCGCGATGCGCGACTTGATAATCTCGCTGATTTCGGACGGGTTGAGTTGCTGCATCTCTAATCCCTCAAACTCAAGAGTTCAGTTGCTC
>JAKSCQ010000186.1 GCA_022360555.1 Pseudomonadales bacterium | reverse complement strand
GCCTACGCGTACCTACTTCCATAAATAAGGCCTGCAGTGGCGAATAACAAACAGAACAAAGGAAGGCTTGCATGAAAATGATGTCTGGGAAGGTGGCAGCGGTTGCTGCACTCTTGTTGGCGCAGCATGTTGCCTGGGCGGCGGATAATGTGGATGAAGCCCGCGAAGCCCTGCAGACCCAGGATGACGACGTAACCCAGGAAAAAAACCTGGAAGAGGTCTTCCAGGCGGCGGAGAAGCAGTACTCCCTGCTGCCCAGTGGCCAGATGTCCCTCAATTTTTCGGCCAATTACAACTATTATCGGGATGACCGGATCGACATCGCCTTCGATGAGGATTCCGGTGGCATTAGTCGTTTCCGGATTGAGCAAGATGCCCAACACGCTTTCAGTTCGGCATTGTCCTTTGATTATGGTATCTGGAACAATCTGACCTTCAATACTCGCCTGCCGGTGTCCTACAAGTACGACACCGAGAAGGATGTGTCCCAGGCTGCGCTGGGCGATGTTTCCTTCAGCCTGCGTTACCAGCCCTTTCCGGTAAGGCCGGGTGCCATGAACACCACGTTATATACCACCCTGTCGACGCCGACCGGTGACAGCCCGTACGAGATCAACGTACGGGAAGAGGTCTCCAGTGGTTCGGGGTATTACTCGCTTGGGGGGGGTATCAGTGTGAGCAAGGTGATTGACCCGGTGGTGCTGTTCGGCTCTGCGGGTTACACCATGGCGTTTGACATCAATGGGCTGAATCAGAGGCGGGGCAACAGCACTTTGAGAGAGGTGCAGCCGGGGGACAGTCTGAACTTTTCCATGGGGCTGGCCTATGCCCTGTCCTATGAGGTGTCCCTGAGCGCCAGTTACCAGCAATCTTACAACTTTGATACACGGTTTATCTTTCAAGACAGTGACGGCATCCGTGATGTCAACTCTGAGGACTCCACCTCCAGCGTGGTCAACACCTCCCTGGGGCTGCGTTCTTCCAAGAACCGTATTATCAACCTCAGCTTCGGCTTCGGCCTGACCGAGGATTCCCCCGACGTACTGCTTGGTATTTCCATGCCAATCGATTTCACCGGCCTGAAACCCGGCGTTTAAGTCGTCATATGCAGTTGGAAGGGGCAAGCCATGAAGAATAATAACAAGCTGGCGAGACGCATCGGGGTTCTGCTGGCTGGCCTGCTGGCCAGCACCCTGGCCCATGCGCAACTTGCCAACAATATCGCCGTGGATGTCCGTGCCATGAGTATGGGGCATGCGGTGACGGCCGATCCGCCCGGAATCATGGCCATTCACTTCAACCCCGCGGGGTTGGCGAAGCTGGATGGGCGGCGGATGGATCTGCAATTTGTCGGCGCGGACTTCAACCTGGAATCGCAGTTTTCGGCGCCGCCGGATTACAATGTGTTCGGTTTTTCAGACGACCCCATCGTCTGTAATGACGCCCCAAATGATGGCGTGGACTACTGTCGTGATTTTAAAACGGCGACCAGTACGGTAGAGGGGATTTCCCTCTACGTTCCCTTCATCAATGATACCGTGGACCTGCCACCGGGCCCGCTGGTGGCCGGGCCTCTGCCGGCGTTTTCCATCCGGCCCGCGGGCTCCAAGTTTACTTTCGGCACCGCGACCTATCTGCCCATGGCGGCCGGTTTCTACCGGGACGAGGACGATGTGGGTAACTTCATGGGCGAGCGTGTTGCTCTGGAGCGGATTACCTACCTGTCCCCCTCTGTGGCCTATCAGGTGAATGACGAGCTTTCCATTGGTGCCTCCATCGGTATGAGTTTTCAGGCCGTGGCGCTGGAGCAGGATTTTCGTGCCCCCAATGAGTTGCTTGGCTTTGCCCGGGTGCTGGACGAGAGCATCTGTGCGCCCTTCAAGGGGGAGTCCAATGTGGCTCTTGACTTGATTCTGTTTGGCATCTGCCGGCCGGAGGAGGGCCTGGGTCCGTTCAAGAACCTGGCCTCGCTGGATGTGAAGATGGATCAGCGATTCAGCCCGTCCTATAACCTGGGCGTGCTGTGGGAACCCAATGATCGTTTCGCCTGGGGGGCGGTATGGCGCTCCGAGGCAAAAACCCACATGAGTGGAGATTACAAGATCACCTATTCCAATGCCGCGCAGGAAACCATCAACGGCATCGGTGGCTCTGCCACCGGTGCACTGGCTCTGGCTGTGTTGGGCATTCCGTCCCGAGTGGCAGAGGAAGAGGTTGGGCGCGTCAGCATGGACCTGACCATGCCCGCTACCTTCCAGACCGGTATCAAGATCAGGCCCACCGAAAGGCTGCAGTTTAATATCGATGCTGTCTGGGCGGACTACAAGGAGTGGGACTCCTTCAATTTCACCTTTGATCGCAGTTCGGCTGTGCTCAGCCTGGCCCGTCTGTTCTCGCCGGGCTCCACCTCCACAAGCCTGAGTTATCCGCTTAACTACCAGTCCACCTGGAACCTGGCATTCGGTGCAGCCTATGACCTGACCGGCCGTATCCAGCTACGGGCAGGTTATGAGCCCCGGGCGTCCGCCATCCCGGAAGACAGGCGCAGCCCCTTGGTACCCATCAACGAGTCCCGTTACTATAGCCTTGGCCTAGGCTACAAGTGGGACAAGGATACCGATATCGACCTGGGCATCGGTCAGCTGCGCAGCGAGGATGAAATCCCGGCCAATACCAGCTGTGCGACTAACTGTACCGGTATTGATAACGTGGTCTACAACCCCTATGCCGGCCTGGATATCAAGACCGAAGCCACGGTGACCATTGTTGGGTTGGCATTTAGAACCAAATTCTAATGCATAAAACTGCACTTCTACTCATCGCGCTGGTGATTGCCGGCTGTCAGGGCCGCCCGGATTCGGGCGGCTTTTATGTCTATACGGATGCCCAGGGCAACCTGGTCACGTTGGATCGCCCCCCTCAAGCAGAGCAGGAAAGCAGAAGTCGCCCGGAGAGCACCGGCAGTCAGAATTCGGCTGCAGAGGCGGTTGAGAGCGACGATACTGTTGAGCAGTACCGGCCCAGCGACGAGGTGGATGCCGAGCTGGAGGCCCGCGAGCGTGACCGTTTCATCACCTACGTGGACGAAACCGGACAGCTTGTCAGCCGCCCGGTGGACATGGTGGAGGCGAAAGAGGCGACCGCCAGTCGCGAACCGGGGTACTCGCAGGCCCCATCAGCGGGCTATCTGGAGACGTACCGGGCCCTGCGGGCAGACTGCTGTCGGCATTTGCTGGAGCAGGCCGAAGAGCTGGAGTCTGGCAGCGAGCGGGTTGTCAGCTTTGGCAGTGACAGTCAGGTAATGGTAGGGGATACCCCGTATCGGGCGGTGGCCCTTGCGCCAGCGAGCGGCGCTGATACGATCACGCTCCGCGCCTTTATTCGCAAGCAGGGCTATTTGGCCGTTGAGCTTCTCTGGCTGGACGAAAAGGGCGAGCCGGTCCTGCTTGTAGACCAGCCCTTCAGTCGCCGTTACCCGGAGACCTGGTACCGCTACGGCTACCTGGAGGGAACCCTGCAGCGGGAAGCGGGTCAACGCTATCTGGTTGTGTTCTTGCCCTATACGGAGAATCAGCCTGGCACCGACGGCCTGACACGCATGACCAGCGGTGAACTGGTATTGCTCGCCACATCGAAGGATGCCGTTAACTGATCCGGCATCAGACAGGAGAAAGACAGGTAATGACTATGCGACACCTCCTCGTTTTATGTTCCGCGGCCTTTGCGCTTGCCGCCTGTAATGGTGGTGAGGATTTCTCCGATGCCACGGTACCGGGCTGTCCCATCGGTGCTCAGTGTGAGCCGTCTTCTCGCGGCAATGTACTGGTGGAACTGGTGGGGCCGGCAGTAGCGAACCTGGGGTATGAATGCGGCAATTCATTGAATTTCACCTCAGATGAAGAAACCACCACCGCTGACGGTGAAGTCACGATCCCGCCTTTCAATGCGGTTTGCCCAGCGAATGCAAAGTCCATTGAGTTCTTTCTTGGCAGCCGTCTGGCGTCGCCCAGCAGTGATGTCACCCATAACAGCGTGACATTGGGGCGCTATCTGTTCCCGCAGCAGCTTCAAAAAGGCGCATACCAGGTAACAATGGCGGACCTGGTGGAAGCGCCGACCCGTAGCAGCATTGTGCCTGGCGATGTAAATGCTAATAGCGTCTTGAACCGGGCGGCTCTGATTCAGGCGCTGGATTCGGATGGTGATCCGGCGAATGAGGTAAAGATCCCGGAGGAGGCGCATGAGTTTATTGATCAGCAGTACAACACTCTTGTTCCTGCGCCTCAGGCGGGTGGTAGTGATATCGATGCGGACACCAGCTATTCCAGTTTTACCGCGGACTGGGAGGATGTGATCACCGGCGTGGACGCGGAAGTGGCCATCGCTGGCTTCGAAAATGATACCAGTAATTACCAGGAGCGTTTGCAGAAGGCCAACAACCGTACCCGGGCAGGTTTGTACGCCTTTGATACTGCCGGTGAGTGTTTGATCCTTCAGGGGTGTGGTTTTGAAGACGATAACGGTATCCGCACTTTTCTGGCCATGAAAACGCTGGTGTTGCCAGACGGTGAAATCTTGAGTGGAGGCTTGGCATTAATCAGCGATGCGGCTGGCGAAGGCGACCCGAAACAGGACTTTGTTGGCTTTGATAGCCACGCCACACTTTCCGATACCCTGGAACTGATCGATTCGCAAACCGCAAGCCCTGGTGTGGCACTGGATGGTGCCGAAATCGAGGATATTCCTGAGAGCACAGACACCAATGCTGAAGTTAGCGGCAAGGTATTGGGGCAGACGATTTATGCCGGTCTGCAATTCGAAGACGGGCCGGGTGATTTCAAACTGGATTATCCATCGGCAAGCCATGAGCTGAAGGAAGCAGAGAAAGGCAAGTTGGGGGGCTCAACCGCAACCTTGATTGGAGAGGATGTCTCTGGCAACAAGGCGATTCCGCTTCGAGCAACCAAGACCGGCGCGGTCCAGGTAAGCCCGGACGAATCCGTTTACACGAGCTTGCAGGGTGAATATACGCTCCGCCTTATGCGTGCTTGCGTCGACGATGATTTGAATGATGATAACGATCCGGCGAATGATGACAGTGAAGTTTGCTCGGCTATTCCAGACCCGGATGAGGATACGGAAGAGAACGAAGAAATCACCCTTGGTAACTATCCCGATAGTATTGGCGTTGCAGAGATCACCAGCGAAAGGGTCCGCGAGGATGCTCATGGCGTGCAGGATGTCTGTCTGACCATCCAGGGTAACGGTCTCGTGGCAACTGGCGCGGGGGGCGCCTGTGGAACAGATTATGTGGTAGGGCTGATCACTCGTACCTTCGACGATCCTGCCAGCGCCAACATTACCCTGTTTTTGGCGCCAGGGCTCGATGTTGAGCCTGACATTGCCCACTATTATGCCTACATCGAAGGTCGTATCGATTTGGGTGCGGATGCTGACTGCCGCCCAATGTACCGGCTGTCAGAAGAGAATTTCGAACTTGGGCTGCGAGCCAAGTGGGAAGAAACCCTGTTTTTGCCCAGTATTCTCAACGAGGAATTTGGCGAGGAACCGTCCGACGCGCAAAACCGTCGTAAAGAGGCGGTGAGTAACGGCGCCGTTCAGTTCTTCAAGAATGGTGTCGCGGGTTGCGACCCTCTGGCGACTCCCTAAAGGTTCTGGTCACCTCGGGGCATTCGCTTCGAGGCCCGGGCATTAAACAACGTCACCCTGGGCTCCGGTCCGGGCCCGGGCGGGAGCTGCGGTGTAACTCTCGGAGAGGCCTCGGCGGGTTGCGGGAGGTACCGGGGCAAGCCCGGTATGACGCGCGCCTCGTCATTCCGGGCTCGCCCCGGAATCTCCCTCCGCTGGCAGTGTCTTTTCCGGATGTGAAGACCCCGGATCCAGCCAGGGCTGACCCGGTACGGCAGCAGAGATGACCTTCGGCCATTTCCGCCCAACGGCCAAAACCCGGTTCCCTCCGTTGGAGCTTTGCTCGCAAAGCGAAAGCCGCGCACGCTCTCTACCTCTCGCCAGCTTGCTAATTCCCAGTGAGCGGAATTGTCAACAATGCCTCTTGAAACATCCTGTTGAGGGGCGTAAAGTCCGGCCCGGTTGCTTGAATTGTCAACAATCGGGCCGTTTTTATGTCTGCTGCCTCACCGGAAACCGCGCGAACCCTGGCTGATCGGGTCTTTACCCGTCTTCAGGACGATATTGTGCGCGGGACCATTCCCCCGGGCTCCAAGGTCAGCGAAACCGAGCTGGCAGGCCGTTACGGCGTGAGCCGCGGCCCCCTCCGCGAGGCAATCCGCCGTCTCGAATCGCGCAAGCTGCTGGAAAGGGTGGTCCATGTGGGCACTCGGGTGGCGTCGCTCAGCTTTGATGACCTGATCGAGATCTATCATGTGCGCGAGGCCCTGGAAGGCATGGCCGCGCGCCTGGCGGCAGAAAAAATGACGCCGGAGGAGGTCAGGGGGCTCTACGACGTACTTGCCCAGCACGAACAGCAACAGGATCTCCGTGAAGATACCGCTTACTTTCAGCGGGAAGGGGACCTGGATTTCCACTACCGCATCATCCAGGGTAGCCATAACAGCACCCTCAGCCAGTTGCTGATCGGTGAGCTCTATCATCTGGTGCGCATGTATCGGTACCAGTTCAGCACCGTGGCCAACCGGCCCCAAAAAGCCCTGAACGAACACCGTCGAATTGTGGAGGCCATCGAATCCCGTGACGGGGAAATGGCTGAGCTGCTGATGCGGCGCCATATCAGCAGCGCCAGAAAGAATATTGAAACCCAAAAAAATTCCCCCTCTCCCTGTCCCTCCCCCGCGAGGGGGGAGGGGACCGAATAGAGGGGCAGGGAAGTACTGAAAGACTCAAGGTTTTCTGAAAGCCTTGGCACAGAAAGCTCCCCTCTCCCCTTGCGGGAGAGGGGCCGGGGGAGAGGGGGTGGCCCTTTCCCCGGAGTTAACAAAGGAGTAACCGCATGGCCCAACTTACCGCAGGCGCCCGTTTCCGCAAGGCACTGGCCGAAGAACAACCGTTACAGATCATGGGTACCATCAATGCCTATGCCGCCATGATGGCAGAGCAGACCGGCTACCGGGCCATCTACCTGTCTGGTGGTGGTGTGGCCAATGCCAGCTATGGCTTGCCTGACCTGGGGATGACCAGCATGAATGACGTGCTGGAAGATGTCCGCCGTATTTCCAGTGCCGTGGAAACGCCTTTGCTGGTGGATATCGATACCGGCTGGGGGGGGGCGTTCAATATCTCCCGCACCGTGAAGGAAATGATCAAGGCCGGCGCGGGGGCTGTGCACCTGGAGGATCAGGTAGCCCAGAAGCGCTGTGGTCACCGTCCCAACAAGGAAATCGTGTCCCAGGAGGAGATGGTGGACCGCGTCAAGGCGGCCGTGGATGGCAAGACCGATGACGATTTCTTCATCATCGCCCGTACCGATGCCTTCCAGAAGGACGGTCTGGAAGCAGCCATCGAGCGCTCCAAAGCCTGTATTGAAGCCGGTGCCGACGGCATCTTCGCCGAAGCCGTACACACGCTGGAGGATTACAAGGCGTTCAAGGAAGGGCTGGGGGACGTGCCTTTGCTGGCCAATATCACCGAATTTGGTGCCACCCCGCTATTCAGCCGCGAAGAGCTGGCACAAGCCGGCGCCGATATGATTCTGTACCCGCTGAGTGCCTTCCGTGCCATGAACAAGGCGGCATTGCAGGTGTACCAAAGTATCCGTGAAAACGGCCACCAGAAAGATGTGGTGGACATTATGCAGACACGTATGGAGCTGTACGATTTCCTGAATTACCACGATTACGAACAGAAACTGGACGCGCTCTTTGCCAAGGGCAAGGGCTGAATAAGGCTGCAGCCGGAGGGCGGAAATGGGCGTAAGCCCATCTCCGCCGCCAACCTGAAACGGCGGAGATTGCCTATTGGCAAGCGCAGCTAACGCACATAGGGCGGCCCCGGTGGGGTGAGCGAAGCGAATAATTTCCGCCCTACGGTGAGTCAAGAGACAGCAACAAACAGATTCACAAGGAGATAAACAATGGCAGAAGGCAAGAAACTCGGCGGTGCAGGCCTGCGTGGCCAGGTAGCAGGTAAAACGGCGCTCTCCACAGTGGGGGTATCCGGTTCCGGCCTGACCTACCGGGGGTACGACGTCAAGGACCTGGCGGAAAACTGCCAGTTCGAAGAAGTCGCCTACCTGATCCTCAAGGGCAAACTGCCCACCCAGGCAGAACTGGATGCCTACAAGACCAAGCTGAAAGGTCTGCGTGGTCTGCCGGCGGAGCTGAAAACCGTCCTGGAGCAGATCCCGAAAGATGCCCACCCCATGGACGTGATGCGTACAGGTTGTTCCATGCTGGGCAACCTGGAGCAGGAAGATACCTCAACCATGGGCGTATTCCCGAACCAGGAAGAGTGTGTCGACCGCATGCTGGCCTGTTTCCCGTCCATCATCTGCTACTGGTATCGCTTCAGCCATGATGGCGTGAAAATTGACGAGAATACCGACGATGATTCCATCGGCGCTCACTTCCTGCACATGCTTCGTGGCGAGAAGCCCAACGAGCTTCATGAGCGGGTAATGAACGTGTCCCTGATCCTCTATGCAGAGCACGAGTTCAACGCCTCCACCTTCACCGCCCGTGTGTGTGCCTCCACGTTGTCCGACATCCATAGCTGCATCACCGGTGCCATTGGCTCTCTGCGTGGTCCGCTGCACGGTGGCGCCAACGAAGCGGCCATGGACATGATCGAGAAGTTCACCGACGCCGATCATGCCGAGAAGGAAATGATGGGCATGCTGGAGCGCAAGGAAAAAATCATGGGCTTCGGGCACGCCATCTACAGCGAATCCGATCCGCGTAATGCCATCATCAAGCACTGGTCCGAAAAACTGGCCGACGATGTGGGCGACACCGTGCTGTACCCGGTTTCCGTGCGCTGCGAAGAAGTGATGTGGCGCGAGAAGAAGCTGTTCTGTAACGCGGATTTCTTCCATGCGTCCGCTTACCACTTCATGGGTATCCCTACCAAGCTGTTCACCCCCATCTTCGTGATGAGCCGCCTCACTGGCTGGGCCGGTCACGTGATGGAGCAGCGTGCTGACAACCGCATCATTCGTCCGAGTGCCGAGTACACCGGCGAAGAACTGCGCCCGGTACCGCCCATCGCAGAGCGCGGCTAACCCATTGCGTTTGGGGTAACCTGCCAGCTTGCAGTTACTCCACAGCTATCTGGAAGGTTCCCTCTCCCCTTGCGGGAACGTAGTGCAGCGGAGTAACGCACGCAGTGCGGCCCGTAGGGCGAGCGAAGCGAGTAAGAGACAGGGAGAGGGGGCGACGATATATCAGATTACGACACTGATATGCAGTCTCCCCCTCTCCCCAACCCCTCTCCCACCAGGGGAGAGGGGCTTTAAACCCAGGATTCACCAAGAGACCCCCAGGCTATGAACACCGAATACCGCAAACCGCTTCCCGGCACCCAGCTGGAGTATTTCGACACCCGCGCGGCAGTCGATGCCATCCAGCCTGGGGCGTATGACAAATTGCCCTTTACCTCGCGCATTCTGGCTGAACAGCTGGTGCGTCGTTGCAACCCGGAGGATCTGACGGATTCTCTGAAGCAGCTCATCGAGCGCAAGCGCACCATGGATTTTCCCTGGTACCCGGCGCGCGTGGTGTGTCACGACATTCTGGGCCAGACCGCACTGGTGGATCTGGCCGGCCTGCGTGATGCCATCGCCGAGAAGGGTGGTGATCCTGCGAAGGTTAACCCGGTAGTGCCAACCCAGTTGATCGTGGATCACTCACTGGCGGTTGAACACGCCGGTTTCGAAAAAGACGCGTTCGAGAAGAACCGTCAGATCGAAGACCGCCGCAACGACGATCGTTTCCACTTCATCAACTGGACCAAGACCGCGTTCAAGAACGTAGACGTGATTCCCCCCGGCAACGGCATCATGCACCAGATCAACCTGGAAAAAATGTCCCCGGTGGTTCAGAACCGCGATGGTGTCGCTTTCCCGGATACCTGTGTCGGCACTGACAGCCATACGCCGATGGTTGACGCCCTGGGCGTTATTTCCGTCGGTGTGGGCGGCCTGGAAGCCGAGAGCGTTATGCTGGGCCGTGCGTCCATGATGCGCCTGCCGGATATCGTTGGCGTGGAGCTGACGGGCAAGCTGCAGCCGGGCATCACCGGTACCGATATGGTGCTGGCTATCACCGAGTTCCTGCGTAAAGAGCGTGTGGTTGGCGCCTATCTGGAGTTCTATGGTGAAGGTGCTGAGAGCCTTACCGTGGGCGACCGTGCCACCATCTCCAACATGACTCCGGAATACGGCGCCACCGCCGCG
>JAKSCQ010000166.1 GCA_022360555.1 Pseudomonadales bacterium | reverse complement strand
CGATTACTTCAATGCCATGCTGGAATCCGGCGTCAACGCCTTCTTCGACAAATACGGTGATACCACCCTGACCGAGCTGCTGGACGAAGTGGGCGTCACCCGCACCATGATGCTCGACGACGCCCGCCGCTTCCTGCCCCCGGTCATGGAAAAACTGCGCAACGAAGGGCTGCTGGAAGCCTGGCTCAGGCGGCATCTGGAGGGGTTCTTTCGGGCGGAGGAGACGCTGGAACTGCTTAATTAATAGTTAATAATGAATAATTAATAACTCGCGTGTTTGCGCTGCGGGTTTCTCAAACGCAAGAGGCCGCGTCCAAAGTCAGGGCGCGGCCTCTTGCGTTTACAGGGGCAACCAATGTTGTCCTGCGCGTTATTCATTATTAACTATTAATTATCAATTGCCTGCCGATACGCCTGCGTATGCAGCAACTCCAACAGCTCGCTTTCCGGTACCGGCTTGCTGATCAGATACCCCTGGATGCTGTCGCAGTGCATGTCGCGCAGGATGCTCAGGTGGGCTTCGGTTTCCACGCCTTCGGCGACCACGTTCATTTGCAGGCTGTGGGCCATGTCGATGATGGCGCGGGTGATGGCGGCGTCGTCTGGGCTCTTGTCCAGGTCCATGATGAAAGAGCGGTCGATCTTCAGGGTGTCCACCGGGAAGCGCTTCAGGTAACTCAGTGAGGAGTAGCCGGTGCCGAAGTCGTCCAGGGCCAGTTCGATGCCGCGGGTGCGCAGTTGCTGGAGCAGTTCGATGTTCTGCTCCATGTCTTCCATGATCAGGCTTTCGGTCAGTTCCAGTTCCAGCAGGTGGGGCGGCAGCTCGGTGCTGGACAGGACCCGGTCGACGATGTCCGCCACATTGCCCTTGCGGAACTGGTGGGCCGACAGGTTCACCGATACGCAGATATTGCCCAGCCCCTGCTTGTGCCAGCGGTGGGCCTGGCGGCAGGAGCGCTCCAGCACCAGCTCGCCGATGGCGGAAATCAGCCCGGTTTCTTCCGCCAGCGGGATGAATTCCGCCGGGGGCAGCAGGCCCATGGTGGGGTGCTGCCAGCGCACCAGGGCTTCCACCGAGGTAATGCGGTTGCTGGCCAGGTCCATCTTGGGCTGGTAGTAGACCACGAACTCGTTCTTGAAGATGGCCTTGCGCAGGCTGGTTTCCAGGGCCAGTTGTTCCACCGAGGCCACCCGCATGTTGCTGCGGTAGAACTGGTAGTTGTTGCCGCCGCTGCGCTTGGCCTGGTACACCGCCATGTCCGCCTGGTTGATCATGCTCTGGGCTTCCTTGGCGGTGTCCGGGAAGATGCTGACGCCGATGCTGGCACCCAGTAGCAGCTCGTGCCCGTTGATCATGAAGGGCTTCTTCATGGCGTTGATCAGCTTCTGGCACTGCTGGCTGATGCTGGTTTCGCCCCCGTGGTTTTCCAGCAGCAGGGTGAACTCGTCGCCGCCCACCCGGGCCAGGTTTTCCTCGCCGCCGGCATGCTGGGTGATGCGCTCGGCGGCGGCCTTGAGCAGGCGGTCGCCGATTTCGTGGCCCAGGGATTCGTTGATGGGCTTGAAGCGGTCCAGGTCGATCATCAGCAGGGCGACCTTTTCCCGGTTCAGGCGGGCCAGGGTCAGGGACTTGTGCAGGTGCTCGCGGAACTGGGTGCGGTTGGCCAGGCCGGTGAGGCGGTCGTAATTGGACAGGAACTGCAACTGCTGTTCGGTTTCCTTGCGGCTGGTCAGGTCCGACATCATGCCCACATAGCGGATCACCCGCTTCTGCTCGTCGCGCACCGCGCTCATCTGCAGCCATTCCGGGAACTGCTCGCCGTTGCGGCGTTTCTCGCTGATTTCCCCTTCCCAGAAACCGTGTTCCTTCAACGCGTTGGTAATGGTCAGGTAGGTGTCCTTGTTGGCGTGGGTGCTCTCCTCGTCGAGGATGCGCTTGCCCAGCACCAGGGATTCGGAATAGCCGGTGATCTGCTCGAAGCGGGCATTGACCGCCAGGAAGCGGAACTTGTGATCGAGGATGAAGATGCCTTCCGGGGCGTTTTCGAACACCGTGGCGGCCAGCCGCTGCTGCTCCTGGGCCTGGCGGTCCTCGGTGATGTCCCGGCGGGTGCCGATCATGCGCAGGGCGCGGCCCTTGTCGGACCACTTCACCACCCGGCCGTCGTCCTCGATCCAGCGCCAGCTACCATCGGCGTGGCGCAGGCGGTAGACGGCGTGATAACGGTCAATTTCGCCCTTGAAGTGCAGCACCATGGCACGGCGAATGCGGGTCAGGTCATCCGGGTGGACCAGGGTTTCCAGATCGCCGAAGAAGTTCTTGAAGTAGGCGCTGTCATAGCCCAGCAGCTTGTCGAAATTGGTGTGGTAGTTGCGGCCGGTATCCAGCATCCAGTCCCACAGGCCGATGTTGCTGGCTTCCAGCGCCAGCTCCAGCCGTTCCCCGGTGGCAGCCAGCGCCTGGTTGGTGTCTTCCAGCGCCTTGGTCCGTTCGTGAACCATGGATTCCAGCCGTTCGTTGGTTTCCTGCAGGCGCTGACGGGCTTCCTTTCGTTCGTAGATTTCCTGGGCGAGCTTTTCGTTGAGGGCCTCGGCATCGCTGCGGGCCCGGTTCAGGTAGTCGATCAGCGAACGGTTGCTGGCTTGCAGCATCATCGCCTGGTGGCCGGTGCGGTTGATGCGGCGGGCGGCGATCAGGAAAAAGATGCCGAGGATGGAAGCCAGCACCAGTAGCGAAAGCTGATAGTGGCTCTGGGTTTGCGACAACCGCACCACGGCCGGTGCCAGCAACATGGTCAGGTACAGGAACACCGTGGGGAAATGGCTGCTGTAGGCGGCCAGCGCCATGGTGCTCAGGCCCAGCCCCAGGCAGGCGCAAATCAACTGGGCGCCAAGAAAATCGGGAGTGAACAGGGTGTCCAGGGGGTTGAACAGGTAACCGGCCAGGCCGATCAGCAGGGGGGTGCTGAGTGCCAGGGCGGACAACATGCGTCTGCAGTTGGTGGTAATGGCGCCGCTCTGGAGTTTGCGATGGCAGACCGGCAGGATCAGCAGGCGTATCAACTGTACGCCGATCACTGCCGCCAGCCAGCCGACTAGATAGGCCTGCGGCGCACCGGTATTCCAGTAGGTCCACACCAGGGTGGCGGCGCTGATGCTTTCCAGCAGCATCAGCACGACAACGCCGCTGAGCAGCAACTGGCATTGCTCAGACAGCACGCCGTTGAAGGGTGCGGCGGGTCGGGTTTGCGGAGACTGCGAAGACACCTTGATTCTTATCCCTCTGGCATTAAGCCGAGCGTTTTTGTTTGTCAGTGTACCCATCGGCAAGAGGAAGGGGAACCGCCTTTCTGAGTGAGATTCACCAGCCAAACGGGGGACAGGGCCTACCCGGGCCCACATTCTGCTAAACTCCCGCGCCATGGATGACGTAACTTCCCTGATTGACGGCCTGAACCCGGCCCAGCGCGATGCGGTGGCTGCCGATGACCGCCATTTACTGGTGCTGGCCGGCGCCGGCTCCGGCAAGACCCGTGTGCTGGTGCACCGCATTGCCTGGCAGATCGCCACCGAACAGGCCTCGCCGTTCGGCATACTGGCGGTGACCTTTACCAACAAGGCCGCCGCCGAGATGCGCGGCCGGATCGAGCAGCTACTGGACATGTCCGCCGAGGGCATGTGGGTGGGCACCTTCCACAGCATTGCCCACCGGCTGCTGCGCGCCCACTGGCAGGAGGCCGGCCTGCCCCAGGGCTTCGAGATCATCGATGCCGACGACCAGCAGCGCCTGGTCAAGCGGGTGATCCGTGAGCTGGGACTGGACGAGCAGCGCTGGCCGGCCCGCCAGGCCACCTGGTTTATCAATGGCCAGAAGGACGAAGGCCTGCGCGCCCGGCACATGGATGCCGGCGGCGACTTGTTCGTGCTGACCATGCAGAAGATCTACCAGGGTTATGAAGAGGCCTGCGAGCGTGGCGGGCTGGTGGATTTCAACGAAATGCTGCTGCGCGTGCTGGAGCTGTTCCGTGATAACGACGGGCTGCGCGGCCACTACCAGCGCCGTTTCCGCCATATCCTGGTGGACGAGTTCCAGGACACCAACAGCATTCAATACGCCTGGCTGCGACTGCTGGCCAACGACGACAACGCGGTGACCATCGTCGGCGATGACGACCAGTCCATCTACGGCTGGCGTGGCGCCAAGATCGAGAACATCCACAAGTTCAGCCGCGACTTCCCGGACACCCGCACCATTCGCCTGGAGCAGAACTACCGCTCCACCGGCACCATCCTCAAGGCCGCCAACGCGGTGATCGGCAACAATAGTGATCGTCTTGGCAAGGAGCTGTGGACAGAAGATGGCGATGGCGATCCGATCCGCCTCTATACCGCGTTCAACGAAGTGGACGAGGCCCGCTTCATCGCCGGCCGGGTAGAGAAACTGTTTCAGGAAGGCACGGCCCGCCGGGAAATGGCGGTCCTGTACCGCTCCAACGCCCAGTCGCGGGTGCTGGAAGAGGCCTTCCTGCAGGCTGGCATTCCCTACCGGATCTACGGCGGCCAGCGCTTCTTCGAGCGCCTGGAAATCAAGAACGCCCTGGCCTACCTGCGCCTGCTCAATAACCGCCATGCGGATGCCGCCTTCGAGCGAGTGGTGAATACCCCCACCCGGGGCATCGGCAACAAGACCCTGGAAACCCTGCGCGAGGTGGCCCGCCAGCGTGGCCTGTCCCTGTGGGATGCCGGGCAGGCCATCGTCAGTGAACAGTTGCTGACCGCCCGGGCCATCAATGCACTGGCCGTGTTCCTGAATCTGGTGACGCAACTGGACCAGCAGTGCGACGGACTGTCCCTGGCGGAAACCACCGAGCACGTGATCGAGGCCAGCGGCCTGGTGGCCTTCCACGGCAAGGAAAAGGGCGAGAAGGGCCAGCAACGTCTGGAAAACCTGCGCGAACTGGTGTCCGCCACCCGCGAGTTTGGCGAGGAAGACGAAGACTCGGAAATGGACTCCCTCACCGCCTTTCTGGATCACGCTGCCCTGGAATCCGGTGAGGGGCAGGCCGATGCCCACGAAGATGCGGTGCAGATGATGACGCTGCACTCCGCCAAGGGGCTAGAATTCCCGGTGGTGTTCATCTGTGGCATGGAGGAGGGACTGTTTCCCCACCAGATGTCCAGCGAAGAGCCGGGCCGCCTGGCCGAAGAACGCCGCCTCTGCTACGTGGGATTGACCCGCGCCATGCGCGAGCTGTACCTCACCCATGCGGAAAGCCGCCGCCTGTACGGCAACGAAAACTTCAATCCGCCCAGCCGCTTCCTGCGCGAAATCCCGGGCGAGCACATGGAAGAAATCCGGGCCCGGGCCGGCTACAGCCGCCCCATGGGCGGCGCCGCCCGGCCCATTCGCGAAACCGAATCCAACGGCATCAGCCTGGGTGCGCGGGTCTTGCACCCCAAATTCGGCGAGGGCACCGTATTGCACTTTGAAGGCCAGGGCCCCAACGCCCGGCTGCAGATCAACTTCGACGGCGCCGGCACCAAGTGGCTGGTCAGCCAGTATGCGCGGCTGGAAGTGATTTAAAGACGGTCTGATGTCGGACGACGGACGTCTGACGCGGACATGACAACATTGGTGGCGGAGGGTTTTGCGTCCGACTTCTGACGTCCGACGTTCGACCCGCCAAAAAGAACAACAGGGCGGCCGTTCACTGCCGCCCAACCATGGAGGATAACCCTTGGATCGCCGTAAATTTGTTTCCGCCCTTGGACTGGGGCTGGGTGGCCTGGCACTGGCCGGTTGTAATGAAAAGAAGGATTGTCCGCCCGCTGAAAGTGGTGCGGCGGTAACGCCGGAGCCGGAAAAGAAAAAACCGGAACCGCAGACCTACGAATGGAAAATGGTGACCACCTGGCCCAAGAACTACCCGGGGCTGGGTGTCGGCGCCAACCGCTTCGCCAAACGGGTGGAGGAAATGTCCGCCGGCCGCATCAAGATCAAGGTCTACGGTGCCAAGGAACTGGTCCCGGCCTTCGAGGTATTTGATGCGGTGCGCCAGGGCAGTGCGGAAATGGGCCACGGTGCCGCCTACTACTGGAAGGGCAAGCACCCGGCCACCCCCTTCTTTACCGCCGTCCCCTTCGGCCTCACCGCCCAGGAAATGAATGGCTGGCTGCACCATGGCGGCGGCCAGGAGCTGTGGGATGATCTGTATGCCCAGTTCAACCTCAAGCCCTTTGCCTGCGGCAATACCGGCACCCAGATGGCCGGCTGGTTCAACAAGGAAATCAACAGCATCGACGACCTGAAAGGCCTCAAGATGCGCATGCCCGGCCTGGCCGGGGAAGTGCTGGGCAAGGTGGGCGCCACCCCGGTGCAACTGCCGGGCGCCGAAGTTTTCACCTCATTGCAGACCGGCGCCATCGACGCCGCCGACTGGGTAGGGCCCTACAACGACCTGACTTTCGGCCTGCACCGGGTAGCGGAATACTACTATTACCCGGGCTGGCAGGAGCCGGGCCCCACCCTGGAGCTGACCATCAACAAGAAGGTCTGGGACAGCCTGCCGGCGGACCTGCAGGCCATCATCCGCTTTGCCGCCCAGTCCGAAAACCAGGACATGCTCGACGAGTACACCGCCCAGAACAATGCCGCCCTGAACGAGCTGGTGGACAAGCACGGCGTCAAACTGCGCCGCCTGCCTGACGATGTGCTCAAGGCGTTGAAGGATGCCAGCGATGAAGTTGTTGAAGCGCTGGTGGCGGACAACAAGGAAGCCCGCAAGGTTTATGACTCCTACCGCAAATTCCGCGACCAGTCAGTGAACTACCAGGCCGTGGCCGAGCAGCCCTACATGAACGTGCGCAGCGAGCTGGAAAAAGGCGACCAACCCGCCTGATCCGGCAAGTGCCTGCATGAAGACAAGACGGGGCCTTTTGGCCCCGTTTTTGTTTCCGGGAGGCACCATGAGCCAAGTCATAACGCGGGGAATGCTCTCCACACCGGTTTATCCTGCTGTCAGCCAAAGGCCCGTTTTTCACCAGCATGCCAGTTGAATATGTAGGATATGGCTTACATAAATTTATAAGTGGTTGAGTTAGGGTGGTTTTTCAGAAAAGCGGATGCAAGAAAAGTCCGAGAAAAAACGCCCGTTCAACACGCAAATGCAAGAAAACTCTGTTGGGAGTAGTTCTTGTTTGTAGGGTAGGTCATTGATCAGTAGATAATTCAATGTGATTGTTGAATGGGGATTGACCGGGGATATACAGCAAAGTGATATATCGCATCTGCAATTGAATACGCTGTTAGAGTTACAAATAGGTATCAGATGGAAGATTTGCTTAATAATAGTTGGGTTGTGGGGATTGGAGGAGGTGTCCTTAGTGGCTTGATCGTCGCTTGGCTGACAAGGATTCTCTTTTCCAAGAAAGACCAGCGCGAGACGGCTATGAAGATCACTTCAGCCAATCAAGAGCTGATCTACGCGATACGGCCCGAAATATCGGAAAACCAAGTGCCCTCAGTCGAGGTGGTTGACGCGCTTAGGAACGCCACCGCCAGAAAATACAAGCTTGACCCCTCACGGTTGTATACCACGAACCAGATAGTGGAAGAGCTTATAAAGGAGATCATGGACTCAGCTTTTATCTCCTCATCAACAAAAAAGTCCTATTGTGAATCCTTGCGTGTCTCTGTTCCGAGCGGTACCGAGATTGACAGCAGCAATGTAGAAAATGAAGTGTTCATTGCTAAGATCGAATACAAAGAAAAAATGACAGCATTGCTTTCAATGACCTTAGGCACCATTGCTGCGCTTGCTACCATGCTCTCGTTTCTAAGAAGCAATCTAAATGCGTCTCCTATATTTGAGAAGGTAGGGGACACTCTGTTTCCAATGATGTTGGTCATGTTCTCCTTTGTTATGGTTATGACAGCGATGCAAGTGGCCTTAAAGCTACGTCACAAAAGGATTCGTGCAGAGCATGGAATTGACGAAAAAGAAGACTCTAACAAAGCATTGCAGCGGACAAGCCGCTGAATGCGGCGTTAAATGCCTATGAAAATACCAATCGAAATACAAACTCATGATCGTCAATTGGGCTTCCATATAATGGATTCACGATCTCTCAAGTCTGGGGCTTCCATCGAAGCACCTGGTGGTGCCTGCGTTGAATTCGATAGCGCACTAATTAGGAAATCCTTTGGCATCCCAGAAGTCTTGCAGTTTGTTGTAGATGCATCAGTTACGATTGATCTGGGGCTATTCTCCGCATGGCTCTACGACAAAGTGAAAAGCAGCAATATTGAAAAAATTGTCATCAGAAAGCGAGAGATTACAGAGATCACCGAAGATGGGATTCGGCACATACTTGAGGAAGAAATTGAATCCTCCAAGTAAGCATTTAACAAGTCAATAAACTACGCGCCTTCGGCGCCGGACGCGCAAAATGCGCGCGCCGGTTATTGAGGCGTTCGCACCTCAATCGGTGTATTCGCTACGCTCACCCCCGGATCAGGTCCGGGGCAGGCTCTTTGGGCCGCACTTCGTGCGTTACTCCGCTACGCTCCGTTCCTGCAGTAACTTCGTGGCCAGCATCGCGGGCAGGGCGCTATGCGGCTAGCACGGCCCTGCCCGCGCCTTGAAGCTTGTAACTTGCAGCTAGTCCCTCGGCACTGCCCGGGTACGGCCGGTGTCGTCGATGGCCACGAAGGTGAAATGCCCTTCGGTCACCTTCGACAGGGTGCCGGTGTCTTCGCGAATCCACACTTCCACCAGAATCTGCATGGAGCTGCGGCCGATGTCCTGCAACTGGGTGTAGCAGCTCACCACGGCGCCGATGGGGACCGGGCGCAGGAAGGCCATGGAATCAATTGCCACGGTGGCTACCCGGCCGCGGGCCTTTTTGCGGGCGGTGACGGCGCCGGCCAGGTCCATCTGGGAGACCAGCCAGCCGCCGAAAATGTCGCCATTCCAGTTGGCACTCTGCGGCATGGCAATGGTCTGGATCGCCAGGGTGCCGATGGGCTGGGGGGTGTCGTCGGTGTTATCGGTCATGTTGTTATCCGTAATATTTTGAGCCTTCGCGAATTCGTGTGAAGGGGCGCTTTGCACGCTAACACGCAACACGCACCACGCTTGCACGCTGGTGGGGTGTGAGTCTTGCGTCCGGCCCAACAGCCCAGCAGCATGATCACGCGCAGTCTGCCATTCCGCTTTTAGCATGCAAGCGTGGTGCGTGCCTGCGTGTCAGCAGGGCTGGCGTTGCTGTGCTTTCACACAATTCTACGAAGAGCCATATTTTGAGGCTACCCATAAAGCTGATCAGGGAGCCAGGTGGCCAGGTCCGGGAACAGGGCCAGTATACCCAGCATCAGCAACTGGATAACGATAAAAGGTATCACGCCCTGGTAGATCTGGGCGGTTTTGACCTCCGCCGGGGCCACGCCGCGCAGATAAAACAGGGCGAACCCGAAGGGTGGGGTCAGAAACGAGGTTTGCAAGTTCAGGGCCAGCATCACACCCAGCCAGATCGGGTCCACCCCCATGGCCAGCAGCACCGGGCCGACAATGGGCACCACTACAAAGGTGATCTCGATAAAGTCGAGGATGAAGCCGAGCAGGAATACCAGCAGCATCACCATCACGGTGGCACCCAGCACCCCCCCGGGTATGGCCTCGAACAGGGCATGCACCGCCTCTTCGCCGCCAAAGCCGCGGAATACCAGGGAAAACAGGCTGGCCCCGATCAGGATCATGAACACCATGGCGGTAACCCGGCTGGTGGCGCGTACCACTTCGCCGAGAATGGCCCGGTTCAGGTGCCGGTTGAAGGCGGCCAGCAGCAGGGCGCCGAAGGCCCCCACGCCGGCGGCTTCGGTGGGGGTGGCCAGACCGGTGAGAATGGAACCGAGCACGGCGGCAATCAGCAGCAACGGCGGGATCAGGCCGGTAAGCAGGCTGAGCCAGTCAGCCCGGTCTCCCTCCTGCGCGCGAAACGCCGGGGCCCAGTGCGGCTTCCACAGGCTGACGGCCACTACATACAGCAGATAGAGCCCCACCAGGATCATCCCGGGAATCAGGGCGCCCACAAACAGATCACCCACCGATACCGTGTCCAGCGACCACAGGCCCTGCCTGAGCTGGGCATCCTGATAGGCGTTGGACAGCACGTCGCCCAGCAGCACCAGGGCAATGGACGGCGGGATGATCTGACCCAGGGTGCCGGTGGCACAGATCAGGCCGGTGGAAAGCTGCGGCTGGTAGCCCTGGCGCAGCATGGTGGGCAGGGTAAGCAGGCCCATGGTCACCACGGTGGCGCCCACGATGCCGGTACTGGCCGCCAGCAGGGCGCCCACCAGCACTATGGCCAGCCCCATGCCGCCGGGCAGGGGGCCGAACAGCCGGCCCATGCTCGACAGCAGGTTTTCCGCCACCCGGGATTTTTCCAGCATTACCCCCATGAACACGAACAGGGGCACGGCCATCAGGGTGGTGTTCTCGATAATGCCGAACAGCCGGTTGGGGACAAAGGTCAGATCGGCCGGGTCAAAGGTGCCGGTGGCCACGCCACCGGCGGCAAACAGCAGGGCGGTGCCGCCCAGGGCGAAGGCCACCGGGTAGCCGCTGAGCAGCACCAGGCCCACCACCAGGAACATCAGCAGGGGGATCCACTCCATCACAGTCCTTCCCCCGTGTGGTCATCGTGGCCCGGCAGCGGCGCGCCCAGCAGGGTCAGGCCGTGGCGCAGGATCTCGCCCAGCCCCTGGATCGCCAGCAGCGCCGGCAACACCAGCAGCAGTGATTTGAGCAGGTAGACGAAGGGCAGGCCGGCATTGGCGGAGCCTTCCAGCTCGCGCCAGCTACTGGCCACATAGTCCAGCGACAGCCAGAAGATGGCGGCACAGACCGGCAACAGCAGAAACAGGGTGCCCAGCAGGTTCACCCAGGCGCGGGTGCGCGGGGAGAAGCGCTGGTAGAGCACATCCACCCGCACATGCTCGTCTTCGGCCAGGGTATAGGCAATTCCCAGCATAAACAGGGCGCCGTGCAGGTAGGTGAGCGATTCCTGCAGGGCGATATTGCCGATCCCGAAGCCGTAGCGCAGGGTGACCACCAGCATCATGCCCAGCACCAGCAACAGGGCCAGCCAGGCGCTGGTGCGGCCCAGGGCGGTGGTGAAGCCGGTCAGCCTTTGCTGCCAGCGTTGTAGGGTCGCTGTTGTCATTCTTGTCGGTAGGTTGCCCAAAAACGGGCATTATACGGAAAATGCCGCCATCAGCACGATGCGTGGGATACGAGGTAATGAGGTACGAGTTGCGAACATCAAGGCCCGAAACCGGGAACGCCGGGTTTTCGAAACTCGCTTCTCGCCACTCGAGACTGTGGTCCACGCCCGGGCTGGCGGTGTCGCCGGTAGCACGACTGCTATTTTGCTGTAATGTTGCTGTCACAAACCCTCTCTAGCATGCGCGGTGCTGAAACATGAACTGG
>JAKSCQ010000098.1 GCA_022360555.1 Pseudomonadales bacterium | reverse complement strand
TAAAGCCTGAAAAAAAAGCACTTTTTTTTTTTTTTTTAAAAATGTAAATCTGTTTGGCCGTTTTTTTTACAATACCTTCACGAAAAATCTATTGAGATCAGGCAGAATGAGAGGTGCGTCACATAAAAGCCTTGTAAAATGGGCGTGATACACGGACTTATCTAAAAAATTGCACAATGGTCTGCCTGGTATGCCGAATTGGGGAGGGGTGGGGCATTTGTGAGACGAGGGTGCCAAAATGAAACTGTTCCTCTCTATCCTTCTATTCGGGGTTATGTCGGCGGTCCATGCTGAAGGGCCTCTGACCAGCGAAATGGAAACCTATCTGGTTTCCACAAACAAAAACGGGCAGGAAACCCTGTCTCCCGCCGAGCAGGCCTCGCCCGGCGATATTATCGAATACCGTCTTATCTATACCAATGAAGCGGACCAACCGCTTTCCGGCCTGGTAATCACTGGGCCCATTCCCGCCAACACCGAGTACCTGGAGAAGAGTGCCCGTACCGAGGTGCCTGCGTCTTTTACCGTGAGCATTGATGACGGCAACACCTTTGAACAGGAACCGGTAACACGAACAAAGGCTGGTGATGATGGCCAGCCGCAGAATGTCACTGTTTCACCCAGCGACTACACCCAGGTGCGTTGGCAGCCGAAAGGCAGCCTGCAGCCTGACCAGGTGCAAGAGTATCGCTACCGGGTAAAGGTGCAGTAGCTTCGGGGCAACAGGGCAGGGGTCGAAAGATCCCGAAAGTCTTGCGCGAGCGGCTTGATCGTCACGGTCAGCCGCAAGGGGAGGGGCGGACCGTTCGTTTCGGCGAAGGGCCGCTCTCGCAAGGCTTTCTAAACCGAGGGTAAATCAAAATATCAAACTTTGAGGATGAAGCCATGAAGCATGCCTTCAATAAGGGCGTGTTGTCTTCACGGGTGGCCGCGTCCCTGGTGACGGGTGGTCTGTTGCTTGCCGCAGGGCAGGCATGGGCACTCACCGCCGCGGGAACGGACATCAAGAACAAGGCAACCGTTACCTATGAAGATATCAACGGCAACAGTTATTCCGCCCAGTCCAACGAGGCGGTGGTAACCGTTGCGGAAGTGTATGCCGGTACATTACGTAATGACGGCAACAAGTCCGGTGCGCCGGGCGAGACGGTTTACTTCAGCCATAGCCTGAAAAACACCGGTAACGCCACCGATACCTTTGTGTTGGACGGCCTGAATGGCGCTGGAGCTTCCGGCAGCTATCAGGTGTTTGTCGACACCAACGGCAATGGCCAGCCGGATGCCGGTGAAACCGCTGAGACATCCGTTGTGCTGGATGCCGACGAGCAGGTGGAGCTGATCCTGGCAGTACCGGTTCCATCCGGAACGGCGGCAGGTACCACCATTGATGCCACCTTGCTGGCCCAATCCACCCGGGGGGATGGCAGCTTTGACGGCCTCGCGACCGATGGTGGCCTGGTTGAGGATATCGGTACCAATGGAGATGCCGGTACCTATGACTCGGACGGTGTGAATGGTGCTGATGGTAACGACACCAACAACGATCAGGTGACAGTGACCACTGATGCGGTGCTGGTAACTACCAAGGCGGCTTCCGTGGATACCGTCAACAGCACCATTACCTACACCCTGACGGTGAAGAACAATGGTGGCCAGGCGGCTACCGATGTAGCGATCTTCGATGCCATCCCGGCCAATGCGACTTTTGTGGACATTACGGCGGTAAACGGTCTGCTGGCAGCCAACGGCGACACCTATGAGGATAATGCCGGCAATGACCAGAGCCTCCCAGGTGATGCCACCACCATGTATGACGCGGGCACGCTGGCGACCATCGACGAGCCGGCGGGTGTCGACCTGGACGGCAACGGGACCAGTGGTGAAGCGGGTATCAGCGGTATCCTGCTGACCGACGACAGCCTGGGCGTGAATACCACCGTATCCATCGTCTATCAGGTGAGCTTTAACCCTGCGGCGGCGGCAGGAACTGAAATCAAGAACACCTTTGCCGCGCAGGGGGATCTTGATGGCGACAACAACGCGGATGATCCGGTGGCATCCAACACGGTTACCACCGTGATCGGCCAGACCTATGCCGTTGACGCCAATGACACCGAAGACGCCGTGGATGGCACGGATGATGATGCGTATACCGTTGCCAGCGCTGCCAGTGGTGCAGTGGTGGATTTCAAACACACCATCACCAATAACGGTAACGGTGACGATGCCTTCGAGCTGAGCGTTGCCAATGATGCCACCAACCCGTTCCCCACCGGCACGACCTTCAGCTTCTGGAATGCTGCGGGAACGGTTCAGATCACCGATACCAATGGTGACGGCAACCCGGATACCGGTGACCTGGCTGCCGGGGCGGCCCTGGATATCACCGTGAAAGCCGATCTGCCGGCCAACCAGAGCGGTGCTGGAGATTTCGTCTACACGCTGACCGCTACCTCTGCCGGTGACAGCAATGTTGCCGACGATACGGATGGCGTGCTGCAGACTATCAACGCAGCGGCCGTGGATATTGCCAACACCGCCAATGCAGTTGGTCTGGGTGACAGTGGTGTGGATGCTGACGCCAATACCGGCACACCGACCACCACCAATGAGGCGGCCGCGGGTTCGGTGACCGAGTTCGATCTGTTTGTCGCCAACGAATCCGGTAACGCCCAGTCCTACGCCCTGGCTGGCACGGTGCCATCAGGCTGGTCCGTGGTGTTCGAGGAAGTGGGTATCGACACCGATGCTGACGGCAACCTGGATAACACCATCGACGCTGGCGATGTGGTTTCAGCTACCCCGAACCTGCCGGCCGGAGCGATCTATCACTACACCGCGAAAGTCAGTGTTTCCGCAAGTGTCGCCCAGGCGCAGGCGGACTACACCGGTGGTGATGCGGTGAACACCAATGACAGTGATGGTGACTACCCGGTTACCTTTACCGTGACTTCTACCTCCGATAACACCATCACGGACAGCAAGCTGGATGCGGTGGATGTGGTTGCCAATCGTGACATCAGCATTACTCCCGACGGCGCCAATCAGGTGCAGCCGGGCGGTAACGTCGACTACCCCCATGTGCTCTCCAACGACGGTAACTCCACAGAAACCGTCGAGCTGTCCGCTACCCAGACCCAGGCCGCCAATGGCTGGAGCAATAACACCCAGCTGTTCGTGGATACCAACAATGATGGTGCCCCGGATGCCTACCGTGAGCTGAGCCAGCTTGCCGGGCTGGCAACAGCCGGTCAGTTGTGGGTGCGCGACCAGGCGGGCAACCCGGTTCAAATCGGGGTGGCTGATGCCGACGGCGATAACCTGCCGGAGCTGACGCTGGAAGCCGGTGAAAAAGTGGAGATCCAGGTCACGGTGTTTGCACCGGGTAATGCCCCGCAGGGCAGCCAGGACACTTTGAGCCTGAGTGCAACAAATGAAGATGCGACAGCAGGTGCCTCAGCCTCTGCGACAGCCACCGATGTGACTGAGGTCATCTTGGGTCAGGTTCGCCTCAACAAGCAGGCGGGTGTTGACGCGGACTGTGGCTGTAATGCCGCAACCCCTGACTGGACGCCGGATTCCGGTTTCGCCGCGACCCAGACGACGCAAGTCGAGCCGGGTCAATGCGTGATCTGGGACCTGACTGCCACCAACGAGGGGGCGGCCACGGCCAAGAACGTGACCATCACTGATGAAACCACTCCCTACACCAGCTTCGTCACCGCGAAAGATTCCGTTCGCAGCTCCGACAGCAATACGGTGGCCAATTCCGGCACGGCGCCGGTGGTGGAGTGGATCATTGGAGACTTGCCTGCCGGTGACAGCGCCAATGCGCAGTTCTGTGTGCAGGTGAACTAAGCCCCTCCCAAAGGGGCCCCTCTCTCCTTCGGGAGAGGGGGGCTTTCCCGGTGGTAGTGCGCTATCACCGGGAAAGCCCCTGAAAGGGGTCGGGGACAGCTTGTTTGGGGAACGACAAAAAGAATGGATCGCCGGGTTTTGTGGATGATTGCCGTGATGACGCTGCTGGCTTTTGCCAGCGGCGTATTCGCTGCTGCCACATCGCCTGGCACGGTACTGCGTAACCAGGCGCAGGTTCGTTACCTCAACCCCTTGTCCGGGCAAGTGGTAACGCAGAATTCCAATGTGTCGCAAATCGTCGTCGCAGAGTTCCGCGATCTTGTTCTTGGTAATAGCAATCACCTGACGGTAGCGGCAGGCCAGTCGGTCAGCTTGCCCCATGTATTGACCCATACTGGCAATGTGGACGACAGCATCCGTTTGGCCGTGGTAAACCGTGCCGGGGATCAGGGGGATTTGCTGAATCTGCGCCTCTACCGGGATACCAATGGCAATGGGGTGGCGGATGCCGGGGAGCCGGAAATTACCGGTCCAGTCAGCCTGGCGGCGGGAGCGTCCATTGCCATTGTGGCTGCTGGCAGTGTGCCTCCGGGGCAAAATCCCGGCGATGTGCTGAACATTTCCGTACAGGCCGTCTCGGAAGGAGACTCGTCGGTGACGGCCCAGCGAGAGGACACGGTCACGGTTGCATCCGGAGCCTTCCTGAACTTGAGCAAATCGGCCAGCGTGAGCTGCGACAGCCCGATACAGGACGGCCAGCCACTGGACTACAGCATCAGCTTTACCAACACCGGCAGCAGCGCACCACCGGAAAGAACCTTTCAGGTAAGTGGTCAGACGCAAGCGGGTGTCATGGTTGAAGACGTGCTTCCAGCCAATGTCAGCCTGCGAGAGGGAAGCGTCAGCGGATTGTCGCCCTTCCAGGCCATTGCCGTGGTGCATCGTGTGGGTGATGCGGCAGATGAATGGCAACGCTATGACCAATGGACGGCCACAACGGCGGTGGACCGTTTTGGTGTCCTGGTGCCGGCGGCTGCCATGGAGCCAAACGAATCGGGTGGTTTTACCTTTGGCGTGCGGGTTGGTAACGGTCTGACCACCAATACTCGCATTTATAACCAGGCCGTGGTGGATATGGATGCCGATGGCACCAACGATTTCACCAGCAACAGGGTTTGTAACACCCTGGCCGGAAGTGTTCGGCCCACTTTGGTCTTCGAGCGACCGACCCCGCAAGTCAGCAGTTCGGGACAGGCGCCACGGCATGGCGAAGACGGTGACTTTCAGGTGGCAGACATGTATGCCCTGGTGCCGCCGGGCAGTAATCAGGTACTGACCGATGGTGTCTACCTGCGCCTGAACGCCTCACAACTCAACCTGTCCCCCGCCAGAAAAGAATTCATCGAGCGTGCAGAAACCGGTGAACGCCTGATCCGGGTGACGGTGGAATCCGCCCTGACGGGGGACAGCCTGCAAGTGGTCATGCGGGAAACCGCCCCGGATAGCGGTGTCTTCCGCAGTACACGTCCCTTTGTGCTTAGTGACGATGACAGGGGGTATGGTCGTCAGTGTCCCTCCACGGCAACGGTCGCCGAGGCAAGGGAATTCGACGGTTCGACCACCACTCAGCAGGTTCTGGGTGAAGCCTGTGTATTGCGCAGCGACGCCCGCGACACCCTGACAGCGCGCTTCCAGATTCCGGTGTATGGCCCTAGCGGTAATATCGAACGCTACGAAGTGGTTTCCGATGTGGCGGCGGTTGATCCGGCGGGCACGGTCTTTGATTCCAGCAACGGCAGGCCGGTAGGTGGCGCGCGTGTCATCCTTTATCAGTCCCGGGAAACCCTGGCCGCCAGTGGAGCAGGCAGTTGTGCCGACCTGGCGCAAAACGATTATGAAATCGGCACCGACCCCTACACTGGAGAAAGCCTGGACGGGGAAAACACCAATGCCACCCATGCGGACAACACCAGCGTACTGGGTGACTACCAGTATCCCTTCGCCACGCCGGGACACTGTTACTATCTGGATGTGATTCCGCCTGCGGGGTATTCCTTCCCGTCGACCCGCTCTCCGGCTGAAGTTGGCAGTTTCTATGGCAACATCAGCGACAGTTCCTACGGGCTGGAAGGCTATCAGGCGCCTGTCGGGCGCAAGGCAGCGAGGGTGGCTGGCAGCAACAATGGGGCCTTCCTGCTGGGGTCTGCCAATGTATTCGTGAATATTCCTCTGGACCCGAGCAGTGCAACCACGGCGGGTACACTGGTGCTGGACAAGAGCGTGGAAAAGGACAGCGCGGCCGTTGGTGATGTGCTGGCCTACAGTATTTCGCTGACCAATAACCATAGCGATGAACTCTACGCTGGCCGGGTGATTGATACCCTGCCCTACGGTTTCCGTTATGTGGATGACAGCGCCTGGCTGGATGTGGATGGTCGGCGGGTCGAACTGCCGGACCCGCAGGGGCGTCCTGGTCCACAACTGACATTCCATATCGAGCGTGAGCGCCGCGATGGTTCCGTGGTCGCTTATCCGCTTGCCCCCGGAGCCACGGTAACGCTTCATTATGGCCTGCGCCTGAGTGCTGCGGCGGTGGACAGTAATGGCATCAACCGGGCCACTGCGCGCGCAAACACTGCATCCGGCTTTACCTATCGCTCCAATGAAGATCAGGCGGAAGTGAAAATCCGAAGCGAGGGAGTGCTTTCCGACAAGGCCATGCTGTTTGGCAAGGTGTATGTGGACGCGGACTGCAACAACCTGCAAAACGATGGTGAATGGCCCATTGGCGGGGTAAAGCTTTACCTGCAGGATGGGACCTGGGTCATTACGGACGAGAATGGGCAGTACAGCATCTACGGGCTGGAGCCGGGTTTGCATACCATCAAGGTGGATCCGCTCACCCTGCCCGCTGGCATCCAGCTCAAGCCGATCGACAATCGCCATGCGGCCGACCCGGAAAGCCGCTTCGTCGATCTGCGTAACGGCGAATATCACCGTGCCGATTTTGCCGCCTCCTGCCCCAGTGGTGACCAGGCTCAGGCCCTGGCCAGGCAGCTCAAGGCCCGCAACGCTGCCATGGATGGCGACTGGATGCTGGATGAAGCCGCACGTTTTGATCCGTTGCGGCAACAGACCAGCAACCCGATTCTCCGCCAGGCGGACGGCAGTGGTGACCTGGGCAGTGGTGTTTATACCCAAACCGGCGATGATTCCCTGACCGAAGCCTGGGAGCAGGTATCCCGGGTCAGTGAACAGGAAAGCAAGACCTCCACGGTGCGAGAGGCGGTACCGGAAGCATCCATGACCGAGACCCGGGAGGCGGCTGCCACCGTCACCCGTGAACAGGCAGAGCAGGGCGCCTGGCTGTGGCCCCGTGGCCGGATCAGCCGCGATGGCCGTTTCCAGGTGGTCGTTCGCAGCGGGGTCGAGCCGGTACTGAACGTCAATGGCAAGCCTGTTTCCAAGAGCCAGTTGGGGGAGCAGGTGGTCAACAAGCGTGAGCGCGCGCAAGTGGTCACCTGGTACGGGGTGCAGCTAAACGAAGGGGAAAACCGTCTTTCTGTCACCGCGCAGGACATGTTTGGCAATACCCGGGTGATGGCCGAACAGACGTTTGTCCGCCCCGCTGCTCCAACCTCCATTACCCTGCACGCCGATGCCGATACCCTGCCGGCCGATGGTGGCCGGTCAACGCTGGGGATTCGTATTCGCCTCAATGATGCGGCGGGCAATCCGGTCCTGGGCAACCACTTTGTCACCGTGGAAACCGACCGTGGACGTTGGTTGGAGGACGATCTGCAAAACAGCACACCGGGCCATCAGGTCAAGCTGGTGGATGGACAGGCCCTGGTTCATTTGCGCAGCACCGAATACACCGGACCGGTACGGATTCGAGCGACCCTGAATCGCTTCAGTGACAGTGTCGAGATCGAGCAGGTAGCGCCATTGCGACCACTGCTGGCCACCGGTTTTCTGCAGGTGCAGAGTCGGGCAGGGGGACTGCGGGATAATGGCTCGGCGCCGGATGAGGTGGCTGACACCTTCGAAGATGACATAGACGGCCGGGCTGCGGTGTTCATGAAAGGGCAGGTTCGTGGTGATGCTCACCTGACCCTCGCCTATGACACGGACAAGGATCTGGATACCGAGGATGAAGTGCGTCGGGATCTCAACCCTGCGGACTATTACCCCATCCCCGGCGATGCCTCCGTACGCGGCTATGATGCACGTAGCCGGAGCAAGCTTTATGCACGCCTGGAAAAAGATCGCAGCAGCGTGATGTGGGGGGACTACCTCACCGATCCTGGCTACGACTTTTATGATCTCGGGCGAACCCAGCGCACCCTGACCGGCCTGAACGGTATTTATGATAATGGCCGTGCCCGTTTTCAGGTTTTTGCAGCCCGGCCTGACATGGAGCAGGTTACCGAAGAAATCCCCGGTAATGGCACCGCGCTATTGTTCACGCTCAGCAACAACCCGTCCCGTGACAGTGAAACCGTGGAAATCATTGTGCGAGACCGAAACAACCCCGGCCTGGTGGTGGAGGCCACGCCACTGACCCGTTATGTGGATTACTCGGTCAATTACTTCACCGGTGATATCCGCTTTCACGATGTCATTCCCAGCCGTGATGAAAACCTCAATCCGGTCTTTGTGCGTGTGAATTACAACGTTGAAGGTGATGCCGAGGAATACACGGTACTCGGTGGCCGTTTCAATTATGACCTTACGGAACAGTTACAGCTTGGGGTAAGCCGAACCCGGGATGATCACGACACCGATGGCTATGACCTGACCAGTGTCTCGGCGCAATACAAAGTCGATGAAAATACCCGGGTAAATGTATCGACCGGGAGCATGCTTCACGAAAACGGCGATCCGGAAGGCCGCGCTTACAGCGTTAATGGTGAACGTCTGTGGGTGGATGGTTCCCGCACCGAGCTGCGCTGGGCGAGGGCCGAGGAGGGTTTCGACAATCCTGCCGCCGGTATCAGTGAAGCCCGTGAGGAAATGCGTCTGGGGCATGAGCAGGTGGTCACCGGTGACCTTTCTGTTGACGTGGAAGGGATTCGCTCCAAGCAGCTTGATGGCAGCGATGAACAGAACAGTCTGGGCGCCATCGCTGAAAAGCGGATTGGCGCCACTGCGCTGCGTGGAGGGGTACGGGGAATCCAGCAGAAAAATAATGAAGGCACGGAAAGTTTTGGTACTTACATCCTGGGTGCGAATCGCGGCTTTTCCCTGTTTGGCAAGCCTTTCCAGATTGGGGGTGAATACGAGCAGGCTTTCGAGGATGCCGGCCGCCGTCGTATTGCCGCTGACGCGGACATGCAGCTTACCGAAAAAACCAGCCTTTATAGCCGTTACGAAATCATCAACAGCCTCAACGGGATCAATACCCTGGATGATGATGTAGAGACGCAGCAATTCACCACGGGCGTGCGTTCATCGGTCACGCGCAATACCGATGTTTACTCTGAATACCGTTTGCGAGGCGCCGTCAGCGGTGAAGACGTGGCCGCAGCCAATGGTGTGAAATCCGATATCGAGATCGAGCCGGGGCTGACGGTGACTCCCACCTTTGAATGGATTCAGACCCTGGAAGGTGACACCAACCAGGATTCCACCGCCCTCTCGGTGGGAGCCGAAGACCGGCGCAACAAAAATCGTCGCACCCTTGCCCGGGTGGAAACCCGTTTTGGGGATGATCGTGAATACTATGGCCTGAGTGCGGCGAATATCTGGCGGTTGAATACCGACTGGTCCGCTGTGGTGCGTGATGATCTGCGTGTGCAGTATTTCGATGCTGATCCGAAAGAAGGCGATAACATCGTGACGCTGGGGCTGGCCAGGCGGCCTCGTCGTGACAACCGTCACCACATGTTGTTCATGTACAAGTGGAAGGAAGAATGGGGCGGTGCCAGCGGCACGGACCGGACAGTGCATCTGTTTTCGACCCATCATAACTACCAGCCTCACGATGACTGGATCGTTTCCGGGCGCATCGGGGGTAAGTGGCAGGATAGTGAACTGGGAATGTTGAATATCAGCACTGACGCCTATGTTGTGGATGGCCGGGTAATTTGGGATATCACGCGCCGTTTCGATATTGACCTGCATGGTGGTGCCATCACCACCGAAGGGGTGAGTGAGCGTCGTTACAGTTACGGGTTTACGGTGAATGCACTGGTGCGGCGTAACCTGCGAATGGGCGTGGGTTACAACTTTGCCGGGTTTCGCGATGACGATCTGGACCCGGAAGGCTATAACGCCGAAGGCGTATATGTGGGGCTGGAATACAAGTTTGATGAAGATGACCTGAGCTGGCTTGGCAGCAAGGCCGCCGGACAGCGCAGTTACATGGGAGATGCGCAATGACAATCATGAAGACTCTGGGGGTCGCGTTGTCGCTTGCCATACTGACAGGGTGTGCGTCTACCGAGTCGCTATACGCTCAGTATGATGAGCTGTGTCCGGTGGAGGCCCGGGTCACCAATACCGGCATGGTCATGGTGACGGGCATTGCTGCCACCGGTAATGGTGTGCTTGCTGCTGGAGAAAGCGAAAGCCAGCTTTGGGAGCCGGCGGTCTACTTCGGGTTTGACAGGGATGAGCTGAAAGACAGCGAAAAAGCACGGCTGGACCGAAATATCGCTGTATTGAAGCGGTATGAGGTTTTGCAGCTCAGCGTTCAGGCCTATACCGATCGTGTCGGCAGTAACAGTCACAATGATCGCCTGTCCAGGAAAAGGATGGATTCCGTGGTCGCTTATCTGAAACAGGCCGGAATTGGTGCCGGTCGTATTCAGGCTACATTCCTTGGCGAAGGAGCGCCCTTGCTCAGCGGACAGAGCCGGGATGAGCGCGTTATCAATCGCCGCGTTGAGCTGATGCCCCTGGATGGCAATGGACGACCTCTGGTCATGCGGGCCGATTTCGCCAACAGTGGCGGGGACGATTTTGTCGCCCCTCAGCCGGTGAAATAGAAGGAGGCGGGTGACGGTGATGAAACGTATTCTGCTTGTCTGTCTGTGGGTGGCCAGTGCGGCGGCACTGGCGGAGACACCGTCAGCGGGGACCCGGATCAAGAACCAGGCATCGGCCAGTTACCGGACCTGTCTTGATGATGGCTGTACAGAACAGGCAGAAGCACAACGCGTCACCTCCAACCTGGTTGAAACGGTCATTCGCAATGTGCCGGGCATTGAGCTGGTCAGTGACCAGGGCAAGCCCGCCGTTCCGGGCGGTTACGTATACTTTTCCCATGTTTTGACCAACACCGGTAACGGCCCGGATCAATATCAGCTATGTCTGGATAATGTCAGTCCGCAGTTCGCCTCCTGGGCCGTGTACACGGATCGCGATGGGGATGGCCAGCCGGATGTGGGAGGCATGCTGTTCAATCATACGGATGCCGACGGGTGTCAGGATTCCCTGACCCGTACGCTACTTGCCCGGGAAACCGTATCGGTTGTGATCGAGGCCGAACTGGCCGGATCTGTATCGGCTGGGCAGCAACCTTCGTTGCAACTCCGGGCCATTAGCAATACCGATGCGGGTCTGATTGCCAGCAATATCGATGAAGCTGATGTGGTGGACGGGCCGGTGATTGAGGTGGCCAAGTCTCTCAGTAGCCGTGAAGGGCGCTCCCCGGATGGTCCACTGACGGTCACACTGGAATACCGTAATGCCTCCGATGATGTTGCCACCGATATTGTCATCGAGGACATCCTGCCCATGACCACCATTGATGGCAGCAATGGCGGTATGACCTATGTGCCGGGTTCCGCTCGCTGGAGCCAGACCGGCAGCACGGTACTCACCGATGATGGTGAAGACGGTAACCAGGGCAATGCGCCGGACCTTATCGAGTATTGTGCCTATGATGAGGATGCTTCCAATCCGGACTGCCAGGACCGGGTGCGTGCAAGCGTTGCAGAGTTGTTGCCGGGCGGAATTGGCATTCTGACGTTCGAGGTGACGATCGACGAGGGGGTGTCTTCGGGTGAGCGGATTCGTAATACCGCCCGCTTTCGCTATGCCAACCAGTCTGGCGATACGGTCTTTGGTTCTCCCTCTCCCTTCAGTACCAACTCGGTGAGCTACCGGGTGCTGGGGCAGGCTCTGGCGCCGTCAGTGGTAGCCAATAATGATGATGCTGACAGCGTAACCGGTAGTGATGATGCCTCCGATACCGGTAACCGTGTTGAAGTGGCCTCCGCCGGACAGGGTGGCACCGTGGCGTTCGACAATGTCGTCTGGAACACCGGTGACGGCGAAGACAGCTTTGACATCCTGATAGACCGTGACAGCGATCGTCAGGGGAATCCCCTTGTCTCACCGTTCCCGGCCAACACGGTCTTTCAACTCTACAAGGCGGATGGGGCCACCCCCCTGGTGGATACTGATGGTAATGGTGTCAGCGATACCGGACCGATTCCGGTACCCGATGCCGCCACGGGGCAATGCCCGGCGCGCTTTGTGACTGATACCGTAAATGGCGCGTGCGGGGTGCGGATCGTCCTGCGTGCAATCCTGCCACCGGATGCGCTGGGAGGCCCCTATATGGTGACACAGAGAGCCCGGTCCACCAGTGATACATCCGTAGTCAATGCGGTAACGGATGTCTTGCTGTCGGTGGTGGCCAACAGCGTGGATGTCACCAATGATCAACCGGTGAATGGCAGTGCTCCCGGCGAAGGGGCGGGGCCGGAAGCGACTCCGGTGCGTACCTTGTCCATCGCGCCGGGTAGCCAGGGGGTTCTTGTTCTGTATATCAACAATACCGGTGCCCGGCAGGACTCCTACGATCTTCAGTTCAGTGACAGCAACTTCAATGCCGGACAGTTAACCGGTGGCTGGCAGGTCGCCTTTCATCGTGATGGCGGCAATGGCAATTGCAGTCAGCTGGGAAGCGAGCTAACCAATACCGGTTTGGTGCCGGCGTCAGGTCGGCGCCTTGTCTGTGTGCAGGTGTCCGTGCCTGCTGAGGCTGAAGGTGGTGATACGTTATCGCTTTATCTGCGGGCGCAATCGCCCACCAGTGGGGCCAGTGATATCAAACTGGATGCCGTCAGCGTAGTCGCGGGACCGGCCATTTCGATGCAGCCAGACCAGACCGGGCAGGCGTCTCCGGGCAGCAGCAAGGTATACAGTCACCAATTGACCAATACCGGTAATGTGGACCTGACGAACGTATTGTTGTCGGCCGCCCCCCTGGCCGCATCGGACAACGGCTGGTCTGTCACCCTGTATGAAGACAGTAATGGTGACGGTCAGTGGAATAGCGGGGACGCACTGATCCCGGATGGCACACCACTACAAACCGCCAATAACGATGGAGTGCTTGCAGTAGGTGAAAGCCTCTCCGTGTTTGCCAGGGTCTTTGTTCCCGCTAACGCCGCTTATGGCACCCGCAACATCAAGACGCTGACGGTAACGGCGGAGGGGGCTTCCCAGTCCGTTACGGATACGGCAACAGACACCACCACGGTCAATAATACCGATGTGGCAGTGACCAAGGAGCAGGCCCTGGACGCTGACTGTGATGGCGTACCGGATGGTCCCGGGAGCTGTACGGGCGATGGCTGTTTTGTTTATACGCCCTTTCAGGCCACGCCGGGCGAACAGTGTGTGATCTACCGGCTGACTGCGCGCAACACCGGTTCCCACGCCATTTTCCAGGTCACACTGAACGATCGCACCCAGCCTTACACCAGCCTGCTCGGGGCGGCGACCCGTTGTGATGCACCGGCGGGGGATTGCACGGCCCTGGTCAGCGCCCCGGCGGATGCCGGTCAGGGCGAGGTATCCGTCAATGTGGGCGAGTTGCAGGCCGGTGAAACGGCCACACTGATCTTCGGACTGCGGGTGGAATGAGCATGAAAACGCGATTGATGTTGACCCGTCTCTTGCGCATGGCCGTATTGATGACCATGGGGTTGGCGCAAACCACAGTAGCGGCGGTGTCTATTCCCTCTTCATCATTGCTCTACCTGCAGACCAGTGGCCAGGCGCGGACCGCCAATATTGGTGACTGGTACACCTCCAGCCAGACCGGCAGCACCGACCGGGTGCACCGCTTCAATCTCTTTGTGTCGGAAAAGAACCTCACCGATGGCGGCGGTGCGGTCACCGTGACCATCGTCGATGCGGAAAGCAATGGCAACCTGGATGAGGTATCGGGCACACCGGACCCCACCCGCTTTGAGCTGCGGGACGAGGCCGGGGGGCTGATTCAATCCCGCACCCTCAACAGCGGCACGGCCGATGGTACCGATGTGGTCTTTACCCTTACTGCCGCAGGCAGTTACCAGGTCACCTCGGTAACCGGTGCCATTCCCATCAATGGCGACACCAGCACCACACTCAACGACGATGACAACAGCTTTTCCCTGTTGCTTTCAGAAGGGGAGCTGATTGGCCAGTTGCAAGGCACGTTTCAGCACAGTGACCCTGCGACACAGAGTTTCGATTTCTATTTTGTGGTGGGCCCGGGGACCAACAGCATCTCGGTAAGAAATTTCGATGCGGATAACCGAGGACAGGTGCGTTATTACTCTCCGGGTGGCGCCGTCACCAATGGCACGGTGTCGGGCAATGGCGTATGGAATGCCGGAGGCACCGTTGACGTGGGGGCGGATCAGTACGCGGGGCTGGATACGACCCCCGATGCCAGCTGCTCCGCCAGCAGCGATGTGGGGATCTGGCGGGTGCAGTACAGTGGCTGGAATGCCAGCAACCAGGTGGCCTTCGAGGTTCTCAAGGACGGCCAGCGGGTGCCGCTCACCGAAACCCCCTCGCCGCAGTTCAATGGCAGCTTCACCCTGGAGCAGAGTGGGGCAAAGGACACCACGGTTAATGCGCCGGTGCTGCACCCGTTGGTGATTACCAATGGCAGCTTCGCCTCGGACCTGATCAACCTGGAGTTGTCTGCGGTCCCGACGGGTTTCACGGCGCAGCTGCTGGATAGCAGTGGCAATGTGCTCACCGATAGCGATGGCAACGGCGAGCCGGATACCGGCATTTTGCAGCCCGGCGAGACGCTGAACCTGAACCTGCGTGTGACACCGGCACCGGAAGCCACCGGGCCGGCCACCCTCACGGTTACCGGGCGCTCCTACCTGTCCATCTGTGCGGGCACTGCCAACAATGATCCGCGCACGGTCTCCCTGGTCACCCATGTGCTGGACCTGGGGGACGCCCCAGACGCTGCGCCGGGCACCGCTGCCGGCGATTATGCTACCTCTCTGGCCGACAATGGCCCCCGGCATCGCTTGCAAGCGACGCCGCAAACCTATCTTGGCACGGTCCCTCCCGACGCCGATGGAGCCGCGCCCCAGTCGGCGGATGCCCTCGGTGATGATCAGACCGGCAGTGACGATGAAGATGCCCTGATTCTTGACGGGCGAGTGCTTGATGGTCAGGCCTTTCCTCTGGGCAGCAGCCAGGACCTGGAAGTGGTGATTTCCGGTCCCGGCTATCTGAATTTATGGATGGACCTGAACGGCGACGGGGATTTTGCCGATACGGTCGGCGGGGTCAGTGAGCAGCTGGTGGTCGACCGGGATCTGTCTGCCAATGCCGGCACCAATACGGTTACCGAAACCATTGCCGTTCCCGCCGGAGCCCAGGAGGGGCCCTCGCTGGTGCGCGCCCGCTATTGCAGCACCCCGGGAAGCTGCGATAGTGCCCAGGGCCTGGCTGCTGACGGGGAAGTGGAAGACTATGCTGTCTCCATTGGTGCACGTCCTTTTCAGTGCTCCAATACCTTGTTCCAGATTGCCACCCCTACCTCGCAGCTGCGGCGTATCGACTTTACGGGTACCTCTGCCAGCTTTGTGGATGTGGGCCCAGGAGCGGGCATGAACGTGAATGCCGGCTGGGGGTTCAATGACCAGGATGGGTTCATTTACGGTATGCGCTCGGGCAGGAATGAAATGTGGATGGTGGACGCGCTGGGGTATTTCTACCAGCTGGCTTCGCCCACCGGCTTGCCGGGCAACCGTAATGGCTCCAATGCCGGTGACGTCCTGCCCGATGGACGCATGATCTACAAGACCGCCAACAACCGCCTGACCGTGCTGGACCTGACCACCTCACCGGCCAGCTTCGTGCGCGACATCTCCCTGAGCCAGTCGGTGAACTTCATCGATCTGGCCTACAACCCCATCGACCAGCACCTGTATGCCATTGATAACAACTCCGACCGTCTGTTCTGGGTGGATATCGCCACCGGTGCTGTGACCTTTTTCGGGCCGACCCATACCGGGGCCTTCGGTGCCCACTGGTTCGACGAAGATGGGCGTTTTTACGTTTACGACAACACCACCAATGAACTCTCTTACATTGATGTGGGGTTTGAAGGGGATGGTAGCGGCCAGCGCATTCTGCTCAGCACCAGTACCAACGATGAAGGGGGCATCAATGACGGTGCCTTCTGCCGTGGTGAGGCGCCCATTCCGCTGGGGGGGATTGCCGGGGTCTTATTCGCCGACACCAACGGCTCAGATGCTCGCGACAACGGCGAAAACGGCCTGGGCGCGGGTATCAAGGTCGACCTGTATCGAGATAACGGGACGCCCAATAATCTGGCTGACGATGTCTATGTGGGTAGTGAAGATACGCTGCCCGGTGGCAGCTATGCGTTCAATGTGGTGTTGGCCGGCCAGACCTACCGGGTGGAAGTGGACACCAGTGATGGCGATATCCCCCCGGGGTATTTCCTGGGCACGCCGTCCCCCCTGACAGGCGTATTCGTCAACGTGGATGCGGTAACCAGCGGCATCGACTTCGGGTTCGATTTCCGCCGCATTGTCTTGTCCGGGCAGATTTTTGACGATAACGGTGCCGGAGCAAGCCAGCCCCATGATGGGCTGAAAGCGGGTGATGAAGCCGGCCTGGCGGACCTGGTCGTTACCTTGTTCAGCGATAGCGACGGTGATGGTGTCTGCGCGGCCACGGACCCGCAAATTGCCACCGCCCGAACCGCCGGTGATGGCCGTTACCAGTTGGTGCTGGAGCCGATCTGGGAAGGGCAATCCGCCTGCCTGGTAGCGCAAACCCCTAACGGTTACCTGTCCGTCAACGAGTCCGATGGCGGCCATGCTGCGGTAACCGCAGGTGATGGCGATGATGATGTCATGGCGCTGGTGATTCCCGATGCCGGGGACACTCTGGCGGGGCTGGATTTTGCCGATGTGGGCAAACCCGTGCTCGAGCCGGACCGTCAGGGCGTGGTGGATGCCGGTGGCAGCCTGTTCTATAGCCATCGATTCACCGCCAGAACAGCAGGCGCGGTGGACTTCACCCTTGGTGCCGCGCAGACCTCCCCGGCCACGCCGCCCTGGTCGGACACACTCTACCGGGATGCGGACTGTGACGGGGACCTTGATCCCGGAGAGGCATCGCTGCCACTGGGCGCCGTGAATGTACTGGCTGGTGACAGCCTGTGTCTGCTGGTGAAAGTGTTTGCGCCGGCGGATGCCCCGCTGGACGCGCTGCATAGTCGCCCGTTACTGGCCAGCCAGACATTCTTCGGCACGGCCTTGCAGTCGCAGGTTGCCGTGCTTGATACCACTCGCCTGTCCGCAGGCACGCTGACCCTGGAAAAACGGGTGCGCAACATCGGCCCGGACGGGCTTGAGGGCACCGCGGATGATGTGGATACCCAGTCAGGCACAGTCAACCAGGCCGCCCCGGGGGACGTACTGCGTTACCGGCTGGTTTTCTCCAATCAGGGGGTGCGCGCACTCACTGAGGTCACGGTGAATGACAGTACTCCGGCCTACAGCCGTCTCTACCGTGAGGTGGCCTGCCCTGCGTCCCTGCCGGCTGCCCTTACAGGCTGTAGCGTGACGACGGCAGATGGCAGCAATGCCAGTGGCTATGAAGGGGCGGTTCAGTGGCTGTTCAGTGGCCAGTTGCTGCCGGGTAACGGCGGGGAAGTCGTTTACGATGTGCAGGTTAGTCCCTGACGAGACGGGGCTGCCATAACCTACCTGCGGAAGGGAGACCGTGGTAGAATGCCGCAACCGAACCTGAGGGTTCGGTTTTTTTGTGGCTGTCTGGCAGGAACAATGGACTTCAGCTTATTGATCAAGGCCCTGTGCCTGGTACTGGTCATAGAGGGCATTCCGCTGTTTCTGGCGCCCAATCGTGCGCGTGAGGCGGCCCTGCAGGTGTCCCGGATGCCCGGGCGCTCACTGAGAACTCTGGGGCTGGTACTTATGGTGGTAGGTGCCGGTCTGTTACTACTGATGCGGTCGTAAATGATGAATCAGGAAGAACAGTGGCTTCTGCCCGACGGGGTGGAAGAGGTGCTCCCCGGGCGGGCCCGGGCCATAGAGCAACTGCGACGCCAGACCCTGGACCTGTATCAGCGCTGGGGCTATGAACTGGTATTCCCGCCGCTGATCGAATTTCTCGAATCCCTGCTCAACGGCGCCGGGCGCGACCTGGAGCGGGAAACCTTCAAGATTACCGACCAGCTTACCGGTCGCCTGATGGGGGTGCGTGCCGATATCACCCCTCAGGTGGCGCGAATGGACGCCCACAGCCTGCGCCGCAATACCCCCTCCCGTCTGTGTTACTGCTCCAGCGCCCTGCGCACCCGCCCCGTCGTGGCCGGCGCCACCCGGTTGCCATATCAGTTGGGGGTGGAGCTGTTCGGCCATGCCGGGACCGACAGCGATTTGGAGGTGATCAGCCTGCTGGTGGAGACCCTGGCGCTGGCGGGCCTGGCGCAGCAGGTGGTGCTGGACCTGGGCCATGTGGGCCTGTTCCGTGGCCTGATCGAGGCCTGCGACCTGAGCGACGCCGAGCAGAACCAGCTGGAAGATATTTATGTGCGCAAAGCACGGGTGGAGCTGGACAGCTTCCTGGCCGAGCGTGCCCTGCCGGACAATGTGGCCAGGGCCCTGGCGGCCCTGCCCTGGCTGGCGGGCGGTGTCGAGGTGCTGAGCCAGGCACGGGGCCTGCTCAAGGATTTTCCCGCCGCCCTGGCGGCCCTGGACGAGCTGGCCATCCTTGCCGATGTGCTGACGGCGCGGGGCGTGACCCTGCATCTGGATCTGGGCGAGCTGCGCGGCTATCACTATCACACCGGCTGTGTGTTTGCCGCCTATCTGGCCGGCGAAAGCGAGCCGGTGGCCAAGGGCGGGCGTTATGATCATATCGGTGAAGTTTTTGGCCGCGCCCGTCCCGCCACCGGGTTCAGCGCCGACCTGAAAATGCTGGCCGCGCAGACCGACGTGGCCGTGGCCGATGGCATCCTCGCGGAAGGCTCGCTGCAGGACAGCATCTTCGCCGACACCGTGACCGCCTTGCGTGAACAGGGCGAGCGGGTGGTTCTGGCTCTGCCCGGCGCCGACAATGAGCCCCGCGAACTCGGTTGCGGGCGCAAGCTGGTGCCGGGCGACAACGGCTGGGTCATCAAGGATATCTAATTATGTAGGGCGGAAATGGGCGTAAGCCCATCTCCGCCGTAAGGCCGTGGTGGAGTCGGTATGCGCCCGATGGCCACCCTATACGTGCCGCGTGCAAGCGTGTCGCGTGCAAGCGTCAACTCAACAGGCAGCAAGTAATCATGGGCAAGAACGTAGTCATTCTCGGCACCCAGTGGGGTGATGAAGGCAAGGGCAAGATCGTCGATCTGCTTACCGACCAGGCATCGCTGGTGGCCCGGTTTCAGGGTGGACACAATGCCGGCCATACCCTGGTGATCGACGGCAAGAAGACCGTCCTGCATCTGATTCCCTCCGGCATCCTTCGCGAAGACGTGCAGTGCCTGATCGGCAACGGCGTGGTGCTGGCCCTGGATGCCCTGCTCAAGGAAATCGGTGGCCTGGAAGAGCAGGGCGTGCCGGTGCGTGAGCGGCTGCGTCTGTCCGCCGCCTGCCCGCTGATCCTGCCGGTGCATGTGGCCCTGGACCAGGCCCGCGAGGCGGCCCGTGGCAACAAGAAAATCGGCACCACCGGCCGCGGTATCGGCCCGGCCTATGAAGACAAGGTGGCCCGTCGCGGCCTGCGCCTGGGCGATGTCTACTCCCGTGAACGCTTTGCCGCCAAGCTGGGCGAAGTCATGGACTACCACAACTTCGTGCTGCGCAGTTACTACAATGCCGAGCCGGTGGATTTCCAGAAGACCCTGGATGAAACCCTGGAACTGGGCGAGAACGTGCGCAGCATGGTCACCGACGTGACTGCGGTACTGCACGGTGCCCGCGAGCGCGGCGAGAACATCATGTTCGAAGGGGCCCAGGGCACCTTGCTGGATATCGACCACGGTACCTACCCCTATGTGACCAGCTCCAACACCACCGCCGGCGGCACCGCCACGGGGACCGGCTTCGGTCCGCTGTATCTCGACTACGTGCTGGGCATCACCAAGGCCTACACCACCCGGGTGGGCAGCGGGCCCTTCCCCACCGAGCTGTTCGACGAGAATGGCCGTTACCTGGCGGAAAAGGGCCACGAATTCGGTTCCACCACCGGTCGCGCCCGTCGCTGCGGCTGGTTCGATGCGGTGGCCCTGAAGCGTTCCATCCAGATCAACTCTATCACCGGCCTGTGCCTGACCAAGCTGGACGTGCTGGATGGCCTGGAAGAGGTAAACATTTGCGTGGGCTACCAGGATGCCGAGGGCAACTCCCTGGCCTGCGCCTGGGATGCGGACAGCTACGAAGAAGTGAAGCCGGTCTACGAAACCCTGCCGGGCTGGAGCGAATCCACCCTGGGGGCCAAATCTGTGGATGACCTGCCGGCCAACGCCATTGCCTACCTCAAGCGCATCGAGGAAGTCACCGGCGCGCCCATCGATATCATTTCCACTGGCCCGGACCGGGTGGAAACCATCATCAAGCGGCATCCGTTTTCCTGACAGCTGTCGTACGGTTGCCATAAAAAACGCCCCGGCATGCCGGGGCGTTTTTTTGTGCGGCTAAAAGGGGTTATTCGGCCACGTCCGGGTTGTAGAGCCACAGCATGTTATTGATGTGGTTACTGGAGTCCTCGCCGATCAGCAGGCGACCATCGTCCATGACAAACACATTGTCAGGTTGGGCGATGTTGTCCACCGAGCACTTGTCACCGGTTGCGCCAGCATCATAGGGACCACCTGCTACCGCTGGCTCCATGCGACTGACGTTGAAGTCTTCCTCCAGTGTGAATCGATACACAATGCCGCAGCGGTTTTCAGTGATGGCAATGTCACCCGTGCCATCAGCCATTGAGCCTGCGACATCGGCCATGGCGACATACATGAAGGGTACTTCACCACTGGCTGCGCCGGTGCGACTAATGTTGATTCCTTCCATTTTGTTGAATTCGGTAGTGGCTCCCATGGCGGTTGCCACCGCATTGGTTTCCAGGAAAGCGATGGGGTCCAACGCGCTGTTGTCGCCACCCGGGACATAAGCGGCGGCGTAGTCGTCAACCTGTTGCTGGCTGATGTAGTTGGTGTCACCGTCGACAAAGTCGTCCTCATCAAGACCGTCGAAGCTGCGAATCAGGGCTTCGATGGTGGCGTTATCGGATTTGCCGATTTCAAGCCATTCGATATCGAAACCGGTGGTGCTACTGTCGTTGCCGTCGTCCTGAGTCAGTTTGGCGGCATACAAGGTGCCGGATGACAGGTCTGCGGCCTTGTCAGTCACCAGTTTGAAGAAGCCCTGGAAGCTGCCGTCGGAGGTCAGGTAGACGGTTTTCTCGTCGGGCATGATGATGGCGTTTTCGTGAGCCATGCGACCGGTAGTGAAATGCTTCACCGGTGTCGGTGTTTCGGCAGGATTGGTTAGTTCGACGATGTAGCCATAGTCATAGGGGTTGGGGAAGGTGCCGTCCAGATAGGCCTGGATGTTCTTCACATCATTGTAGCTGGGGTAGCCCCCTGCTCCGGCCTCGTTCCATTGCGCAGTGGCGGTTACATCAAACGCCATGTAGTTCTCTTCGGAGGTCAGCGGGGTGCCCCAGGGAGAGACACTGCCAAAGCAGTTGATCATGGTGCCGTTCACAGCGCTGAAATCCACATTCAGGGCGCCGTCCACGGTCCAGCCGTCATCTCCCTTGCTCAGGGTCAGTCGGGAGATGCCGCCAGGGCGGTCTTCCCAGGCGGTGAACAGAAAGCCGCTGTCATCGCCATTGCTGATCCAGGCATTGAAATCCGGGTTGTTGGATTGCAACACGGACTCCTCGTTTTCGTCGAGGACAGTAATATGGCCGAGCCCGAAGGGGAGGTCGCCACGGTAGTTGTAACCTTCGCGACCCAGTACCTGGTAGCTGCCCAGTGCCATACGGGTGGTTTCAGCATCGCTGCTGGTGGGATCAGGTACGTTAACGGGCTCAATGCCGGCAGGCAGTTCGTTGATATTGGCGCCGACCCAGGCGCCGACGGCTGCTTTGTTTTCCGAATCAGGTAGTGAGTCCGCCGGGTGCTGGATATTGAAGAAGGCATCGCCGTTTTCGTTGACTTCCAGGCCGGTCAGTTCCGCGCCAAGCGGGATGGTGGCTAGCCGGGTCAGGGTCTTGGCGGCCGGTTGTTCCCCACCGTTATCACCACTGTTGTTGTCGCTGTCACCGCCACAGGCAGCAAGTAGAGAGGCAGCAGCAACGGCGATAGCCAGCTGCTTTTTTTGTGCTGTGATCATCATGGTTTTCCCACCAGTTGTCAGTTGAACTTAAGGGTGGGAAAAGACTATGCGCAAAATGATGAAGTTATATGTCGGCGAAAATAACATTAAATGACAATACCGGTGTCCTGCCCGCGCTTCATGAAAGGAGTGCGGGCAGGAGTGCCTGTCAGGGCTGTCGGGCGATCTTTCTTTCTTGCTGCGATTGCCAGTCAAGACGAAGATCCCATTCATAGAATCGGAATTCCCGCGCCAGTGGTGGTTCGCTTTCGTCGACCTCCCGGAATACATTCTGTGCCGGCAGCCAGGTGGCATCTCGCCCATAAATATAACTTTGATGCCGCACGATATGGGTATAGGCCTTGTTGAGTTTCAGGGCTCGCTCCCGTGATGGCGCAATCAGTGTGTAAACGTCGGCAGCAGCGATGGCGTCTTCGTTCAGGCTGCCATCCGGCTGGTACCATTTTTCCACCATTTCCGGGTTTTCCCGGAATTCGCTGCCGCCACCGGCGCGCTCGAGATAATTGCGGATTTCCCCGCCAGGTTCACTGATATTGGGGGCATCCGGCATGCCGTGCAGGTCGATATAGCCCCAGCCCCTGGCGCCATCCACCTTGCGTGCCAAGGCAAAGGTCTGGTCGATGGTGACGCCCACGGCGGCGTGGCAACCCATGCAGAACAGGTTCTCTTCATAGGTTTGCGGACGTAGCTGGCCGTCATAGTCTTCAATAAAACCTTGCATGGTCCAACCGAGTCCGTTCTCCAGGCCGCGATCATGCAGGTTCACGAAGGTTGGTAACAGCTCGCGATGTTTGTCCTTGCGTTCCCGTGCATAGCGATTGCGGACATCATAATTTTCCAGTTCACGAATCTTGCGCATGTAGCGCAGCTCTTTCATTCGCGGAGGAACGCCAATGGTGCCACTATCATCAATGCCGACGTAACGCACGGAGTGCATCAGCTCGGTACCTTCCGGGTATTGCTGAAAAGCGAGAGAAATTTCACTGGCATCCCCCAGATAATGACTGTGCTTTTTTAGCACCGTGACGGTGCCGGCGATCTGGCCATCGCCATTCAGGTCAGCGCCGATCCGGTTTTCGTCGGTGGGTGGAATGGTCATGGTGTCAATTTGTTTGATCACCATTTCCAGAAGGGTCAGGTTAAGCAGGTAAAGCTCTCGGCTATAGTCACCGTTGATTTCACGGAAAGCGGCGGGAAGTCGAATGACCACATCATCGGTGGAGCCGTTGGTGGGCCAGAAGGTGCCGGGAAATGGCTTGTAGTTGAATGCAACCCAGTGGCTGCCATCAAGGGCAATGCCCTGCTCATCAAAGGCCTCGCCTGCACGATGATAGTTTTCCAGATCGGGGATAAAGCCCTGCCAGCCCCGGTCCTTGAGCCGCGATGCAAGGCCACTGTAATTGTCCTGGTTGATATAGGTGATGATCTGTTCGTCACTGATTCTGGCCTGCCAATCACGACGGTCAACAAACAGGTTCTCCCAGTGATTGGTCACTCCGACATCAGAAAACAGGTAACCGCCCTGCAGGTGACCATCATCAAGCTGGTTCATCCGCGCTGCTTTGTCGCGGTCATAATTCTGGTGACAGGTATAACAGGGGTTGTGCTCGGATTCTGTTTTTGTATAGCACTGAGAGGGGATTGGCGCTTCCAGGTTGGTGATGTGTTCGTCCGTTACCCGGGTGCGATCCTCAGGGGCGACCTCCGGCAGCAAGGCTTGATGGTTGTCTGCTTCCTGGCTGCACGCGGCAAGCGACAGGGAAAGAATAAAAATCAGGATGACGGAGGAGGTCGAGCGGTGAAGCATGGAAGTTTCCTGTTGGCCTTGCGACGCCAGCAGGCTAGAGAAAGGCAATGACACTAAAGTGACAAAAAATGCTTATCTTTGGAGGATGCAACAAAGTTGCCCAGTAACTGTGATGTTGATGCAACAACAATAAGGTTAAGTAAATTCAGCTGAATAGGGGGCGATTATGCATCGGTTCTTGATGGGGGTGTTGCTGGTAGCTTGGGGTATTGCCCAGGCAGATTGTCGGTCTTTTGGCCATTCCGGCGGTGAGGCAAAGTACACCATTTATGGTGGGGCCGAGCCGGTGTGGGTCAGCGTCATGTTGGGCGGACGCTCTGCCGTAGCCGGGGTTGGCTGGCCTGTTGAGCGCCAGGTGGCGCTGAGTCATGTCTCCCCGGTGTTGGTGCAATGCCGCCATCACGCGGTTCCCGACTTGATGGCCCGTCTCCTGGAAAGGCCGGACAAGGCTGAAGAGATCCTGGTGGCAGCCGGTTATGAAAAAATGCCGTCGGCGGGCTTCGTGCTTGGTTGCCAGGCCAGTGAATACCACAATGGGGAAGGTGTTTCGCTGGTCTGGCTGGATCGGGTTGGCGTACCAGCGAGGCTTGCCCATACGGGGGCTGATGCAATGCAGGTATGGCAGCTGGCCGAGCTTGATGGGCAGCAGGGTAATGACTGGCTTGCCAGCGGGGCATCGGCCCTGAATCGTGAAGGGCGCCCTGTGGGAGCGTGGCTGGCAAGTGCGGACGGCGGTTGAGGGACGCTTACTTGCGCCGGCGGGTCACCACGATCAGCGCCACGGTAATGCCAACAACGGCGGCCGGGAAAAGCAGAAGGTAGCGCTTGCGGCGTTTTTCCTTCTCCCGGTGTTCGTTGGCTTCCTGGATGGCGGGGTGGACCTTGTTCGCACTGTCTTCGTTGGCCAGGGTGGAAACCGGGGTCAGAAACAGGCCGGAGGCCAGGACGATAACGGCAATCAGGGATGATAGTGATTTCATGGGCACCTGCATTCTGGAACATGGATGGCGACAGAGAGTGTAGCCCAGAACGAAAAAAGGCTCCCGCTTGGGAGCCTTTCGGAATTGGTGCCGAGGAGAGGACTTGAACCTCCACGGGGTTGCCCCCACCAGCACCTGAAGCTGGCGTGTCTACCAATTTCACCACCTCGGCGTTTTCGAGCTGATCCGGGAAAGTTTTTACTCTTTCAGGCCGGTTCATCGCGAAAGCGCGTGCATTCTAGTATATGATGGCAGGATGTCAAACCCTCTTTCCGAAAAAAATTTAATGCCCTCTAAAAAACGCTATCGCGACCCCCACGCCGACCGAGAGGCGGAAAAGTACGAAAACCCCGTGCCCAGCCGGGAACTGATCCTGGACGTGCTCAACGATCAGGGTAAACCCCTGTCTTTTGAGGAAATACGGGACCTGCTGGGTGTCGACGAGGACGGCGAGGTGGGCCTGGAGCGCCGCCTCAAGGCCATGCTCCGTGACGCCCAGCTGGTTCAGAACCGCAAGGGACTGCTGGGCCCCATCTCCCGTATGGACCTGATTGCCGGCCGCGTACAGGGCCACAAGGACGGCTTCGGCTTCCTGATCCCCGATGACAAAACCCAGTCCGACCTGTTCCTGGGCCCCCGCCAGATGGAAAAGGTCATGGACGGGGACCGGGTGCTGGTCAGCGACGCTGGTTATAACCGCTTCGGCAAGAAAGAAGCCCGGATCGTGGAAATCACCGAGCGGGTCGCCACCGAAGTGGTGGGCCGCTATTACCGGGAAGCCGGCATCAGCTTCGTGGAACCGGAAAACCGCCGTATCACCAAGGAGGTGCTGGTCGAGGACAAGAACGGCATCAAGCCCAATCCGGGCGACCATGTCCGTGCCACCATTACCCAGTACCCGAGCCGCGACCACCATGTGCTGGTGCGGCTGGAAGAAATCATTGCCACCCCGGACCAGGCGGGCATGGAGATCGAGGTGGCCCTGCGCCGTTTCGAGATTCCCCATGTCTGGCCGGAGGGGGTAGAGGCGGCAGCGGAAAAATTCGGTGACAGCGTGCCACACAAGGCCAAGGCTCACCGGGTGGACCTGCGCGACCTACCCCTGGTCACCATTGATGACGAGACCGCCCGGGATTTCGACGACGCCGTCTATGTGGAACGGCGTCCCCGGGGCGGCTGGCGGCTGATCGTGGCCATCGCCGACGTCAGCCATTATGTGCATCCGGGTTCCGCTCTGGACCAGGAAGCGGCCAAGCGCGGCAACTCCGTGTACTTCCCCAATCGGGTGGTGCCCATGTTGCCGGAGGCCCTGTCCAACGGGCTTTGTTCCCTGAATCCCCATGTGGACCGGTTGTGTCTGTACTGCGACATGATGATCTCCGCCAATGGTCGTCTGTCGCGGTTCGTGTTCCGCGAAGGGGTGATGCGCTCGCGCCACCGCCTGACCTACAACAAGGTGGGCGCAGTGATCGAAGAGCCGGAATCACAACTGGCCCGGGATACCGTGGAGAGCCTGGATGATGAGTCCCTGGACATGATCTGGGCCTTCCATGAGCTGTTCCTGGCCCTGCGCCGACGCCGCGAGGAGCGTGGCGCCATCGACTTCGACAGCGATGACACCCGCATCGTGTATGACGAAAACCAGAAGATTCAGGCGATTGTGCCGGTTACCCGCAATGTGGCGCATATCATGATCGAGGAGGCCATGCTGGCCGCCAACATCTGTTCCGCCAAATTGCTGGAAAAGGCTGGCGTGCCGGCACTGTACCGCAACCACGAACCGCCCAAGGAAGAGCGCTTGAGCAAGCTGCAGCAGTTCCTGGGTGGGCTGGGGCTGAGCATCGCCTGGTCGGAAGGGCCGCCCAAACCGCAGGTGTTTCAGGCGCTGCGTGAGCAGATTCTGGAGCGTCCGGATCGCAACGTGATCCAGACCATGATGCGGCGCTCCATGACCCAGGCCAAATACGAGGCCGAGAACAAAGGCCACTTTGGCCTGGCCTACGGGGCGTACAGCCATTTCACCTCGCCGATTCCGCGCTACCCGGATCTGCTGGTGCACCGGGCGATCCGCTTCCTGATCCGCAGCAATGGCGAGCCCAGTCACGTGGACAATCCCGGTAACCTGCCGAAGATCCCCCGTGAGAAGATCCTGCCCTACGGCCAGTCGGACATGGTGGCCATTGGCGAG
>JAKSCQ010000300.1 GCA_022360555.1 Pseudomonadales bacterium | reverse complement strand
TGGGCACGGGAAAAACCGGGGAAGTCGTGCTCGACGATAAAAGCGGTGATGCCTTTGGGGCCGGCGCTGGTGTCGGTCTTGGCGTAGATCACATAGGTATGGGCATCGGGGCCGTTGGTGATCCACATCTTGTTGCCGTTGAGCACATAGTGATCGCCTTTTTTATCCGCCCGCAGGCCCATGCTGACCACATCGGAACCGGCGCCGGGCTCGCTCATGGCCAGGGCGCCAATCTGATCGCCACTGACCAGGCCGGGCAGGTATTTGGCTTTCTGGGCTTCATTACCATTCAGGTAGATCTGGTTGACGCACAGGTTGGAGTGGGCGCCGTAGGACAGGCCGATGGAGGCAGAAGCGCGGGAGATTTCCTCCATGACCAGGGTGTGCGCCAGGTAACCCATGTTGGCGCCGCCGTACTCTTCGCTGACGGTGACACCCAGCACGCCCAGGTCGCCCAGTTTCTTCCACATGGCCAGGGGGAACTGGTTGCTCTGGTCCACCTCGGCGGCGATGGGCGCGATTTCCTTCTGGGCAAAGTGGCGCACGCTGTCGCGCAGGGCCACCAGGGTGTCATCCAGATCGAAATTGAAGCTGCTGTTAAACATCTGTCTGGTTCTCCAGTTCTTTCATGGCGTCCAGGCAGCGTTGCTCGACATCATCAAGTTCCTGCTGCATGGCCTGAATGTCATTTAATTGTTGTTCCAATTGGGCCCGACGCTGGTGAATTTTCTCCTGCAGGGCGAGGAGCTGGTGCCGGTTATCGCCCTGGGGCTGATACATGCTGATCAGCTCTTTCGATTCCGCCAGGGAAAAGCCCAGCCGCTTGCCACGCAGGATCAGCTTCAGCGTCACCCGGTCGGCGGGGGAGTAGACGCGCGTCTGCCCCCGGCGACTGGGGGATACCAGCCCCTGGTCCTCGTAAAAGCGAATGGTGCGGGTGGTAACGTCGAATTCCCGGGCCAATTCGCCGATGCTGTAAGTCTGTTTCTTGGTCATGGTGAAAGAGTAGGGGAAGTTTACGTTAACGTAAAGTATCCGATTTTGGCCTTATTGGTCCGTGACACGCTGTTTACCTCTGCATAGACTCGCTGGCTCTGCTGTCTCCCGGTGTCGGGAAAGGAATTGAAGGGGAAGGTATGAAAGACGCATGGAGTCGCTGGGTGGTCGCCCATCCGGTGTGGGTGCTGCTGGGGTGTATCGGGCTGTGCCTGGCCATGGCTTCCGGGCTGAAAAGTTTCCAGAACAATAATGACCCGCGCATTTTCTTCACCGAGGAAAACCCGGACTTCAAACGCTTTGTGGCCCTGGAGGACAGCTTTACGGCCAACGAAGTGGTGATGTTCGTGGTCAACCCGAAAGACGGGGAGATCTTCACCGCGCAAACCCTGCATGCCATCGAGGCGCTCACCGAGCAAGCCTGGACGCTGCCGCACAGTACCCGGGTGGATTCGCTGACCAACTTCCAGCACACGGAAGTGGAGGGGGATGAACTCTATGTGGCCCCGCTGGTGGAAGACGCACTGTCCATGTCCCCGCAGGCCATTGCCCGGGCAAGGGAGATTGCCCTGCAGGAGCCCTCCCTGGTGGGGCGGACACTGTCCGATAAGGGGCATGTGGCCGGTGTCTTTGCCACGGTGACCATGAGCGAAGGCAACACGGAGGCCCCGGAAATTACCGAGGCCGCCCGTGCCATGGCCGCCGACTTCAACGAGACTTACCCGGACATCGAATTCATGGTCACCGGCACCGTGGTGTTTTCCCAGGCATCGGCGGAGGCCACGGAACAGTCCATGGCTACCACCTTGCCGCTGGCGTTCGTGGTGATGCTGATCTGCCTCTGGCTGATTCTGCGCAGTGCCATGTTCGTGGTGGTGACGGTATTCGTGATTGCATTTTCCATCGCGTCGGCCATGGGGCTGGCCATGTGGCTGGGTATCGAGTTTTCGCCCATTGTGGGTATGGCCCCGGCCATGATCCTGACTCTGGCGGTGGCGGATTCGGTCCATATCCTTGCCAGCTACCGCCACGAGCGGCTCGAGGATAAACCGAAAGCCCAGGCCATCATCGAAAGCCTGCGCATCAACCTGCAGCCTGTCTGGCTGACCAGTCTGACCACGGCTATCGGGTTTGCCATTCTCAACTTTTCCGAATCCCAGCCGTTTCAGGCACTGGGGAATGTGGTACTGATCGGTGTGCTGTTGGCGTTTGTGTTTTCCGTTGTCTTGTTGCCGGCTCTGGTCATGCTTTTGCCGCATCGCATTGAGCCAGGCAAACAGCGGGATTTCGCGCCCCTGATGGGGCGGCTGGCCGCGCATCTGAATCGCCATTACAAGCCCTGGCTGCTGGGCATGTCGGTGGCGGTGGTGGTGCTCACTGGCTGCATCGGGCTGAACCGCATCAATGATGTGTTCAACGAATATTTCGATGAAACCTTCGAGGTGCGGCGGGTGAACGACTTCGCCATGTCGGAAATGACCGGCATGCACCGGATTGATTACGCCGTGCCGGCGCAGGAATCTGGCGGTGCCATGGAGCCCGAATACCTGCGCAATCTGGATGCCCTGGTGAGCTGGCTGGAGCAGCAGGAAGAGGTGGTCTACGCCACGTCCTACACCAATGTGATCAAGCGCCTGAACCGGGACATGCATGGCGGCGACCCCGCCTATTACCGGATTCCCGATTCCCGGGAACTGATTTCCCAGTACACACTGCTCTACGAGCTTTCCCTGCCGCAGGGGCTGGGGCTGGAGGACCAACTGGATATCGGCAAGTCCCAGGCCCGTGTCATCGTGGTGCTGGAAAACATCGGCTCGCACCCGGTGCTGGAATTCAACGACCGCGTTGAACAGTGGATGGGCGACAACTGGCCGGATTACATGCAGGCCAAGGGGACGGGCATGGATATCCTGTTCGGCCGTGTCACCATGCGCAATATCGAGAGTATGCTCAGCGGTGCCCTGATTGCCCTGGTCAGTGTCTCGGTACTGCTGATTCTGGCGCTGCGTTCGTTCCGCTATGGCTTGTTGTCACTGGTGCCCAACCTGCTGCCGGCGGCCATGGCCTTCGGGTTGTGGGGACTGCTTAACGGCGAGATTGGTCTGGCGGTCTCGGTGGTGGCGTGCATGACGCTGGGTATCGTGGTGGACGATACGGTGCATTTTCTCAGCAAGTATGTGCGGGCAAAACGGGAACTGGGCCTCAATACGGAAAAAGCAGTGGATTATGCCTTCCGTACCGTGGGGGTGGCGTTGGTGGCGACGTCCATCGTGCTGGTGGCCAACTTTGCCGTCATCGGTACCAGTCATTTCTACCCCAATGCCAGCATGGGTCTGCTGTCGGCAATCACCATCGCCATGGCCCTGATTGTGGACTTTTTCTTCTTCGTCCCGCTGCTGATTGCCCTGGATCGTGCGCGACGGAGTAGCCAGCCCGGAAAAGCAGTGCTAACGTAGCGCGACACGTCCAATCAGGTTCCACGGAACACTACACGGTGTCATACAAGAAAGATCGCAAGGTTCTAAAGCGCGTGGATTACGGGGCCGCCAAGAACTCCCTGATGGGAGTCTTGGCGGCCCTTCTGGTTTATGCGTTGGTCTTCGCCTGGGGACAGGTGTACCAGAGCTTCGAACTGGAAGCGTTGATTGGCGGCGGGGCAGTGCTGGCGGTAACGGCCTACCGGCTGTGGCTGGTGGCTCGCTTCGATGCCCTCTACGGTGCCGGTCCGGCGCGCTGGCGCAAACTGTTCGGGTTCGGGCTCACCCTGCACGCGGTGCTGTGGGGGTTGCTGCCTGCCTGGCTGGTCTGGAACCTGGGGGCCGGTTTCAACTTCTTCGCCGTGTTGCTCTACAACGTGGGGGTGACCACGGCACTGGGTAGCTCCTGGATGGCCGGGCTGCGCGTGCGACAGGTTTACATCATACTGATGTTCCTGCCCACCGTGGTGGCGTTGTTTGTGACCGGCACCCTGCATGACTGGGTGATCGCTGTCCTGGTCGGCACCTACGCGTTTTATCTTTTCCGCCTTTATCGTGGCCAGTACGAAACCTTCTGGCACGCAGTCAGCCGCGAACGGCGCGGGCCCATTGGCAACAACCAGCAACCGGTAAGAAGCAGTACGGAAATCCAGCTGAGCCTGGTTTACCGGCTGGCCCACGAATTGCGCACCCCGATGAATTCCCTGATGGGGATGATGTCCCTGTTGGAAGACACTCGCCTGGATGACGAACAGAAGGACTACCTTCAGGTTGCCGGGCGCAGTGGCAAGCTGTTGTTGTCACTGATCGACGATGTGCTGGATTATTCGCGCATCCTGTCTCGCCGGATTGCCCTGAATCCTGGCTTCTTCGATTTTCGTGCCGCCATCGAGCAGGCGCTGGAAGCGTTCGGCCCCATGGCCCAAACCAACGGGCTGGAGTTGACCTGTGTTATCGATCGCATGCTGCCCAAGCGGATTCGCGGGGACCGCGAGCGTCTGATGCAGGTGCTTAACAACCTGTTCAGCAATGCCATTAAATTCAGCGAGTCCGGTGAGATCCGCCTGGATGTGGACTTTACCCAGGAAGGCGAAGATGCCGGCGTCCTGCGCGTGCGGGTCAGCGACCAGGGGGCGGGCATGGACCCGGAAACCCTGCGCCACCTGTTTCAGGATCGCTTTATCGAAGAAGGACAGGACGTCTACAGCAGCCACCATACCGGCTTCGGTCTGCTGGTCTGCAAAGGGTTGATTGATGCCATGGGCGGTGCCATCGGTGCGGAAAGCGTGCCCGGCGAAGGCTCCACGTTCTGGTTCACTGTGCCGGTGCAGATGCAGCCGGACATGCGTGAAGCCCAGAGCCTGATCCGCGCGCTGGATGGCGCCCAGGCCGTGGTGGTGGGGGCTGCCAGCGGTACCGTGGCGGCCTTGCAGGAAGAGCTGGAAGCGCTGGACTGCCAGAGTTCCTCGGCCATGGGCTATGACCATGCCCTCCAGGCCCTGCGTGCCGGGCACCGCGAACACAGCGATTTCGACCTGTTGTTCGTGGATACCTGGGCCCGCCCGGAGCTGGCCCTGAATCTGTGCCGCAATGTACTGGAAGACCCGACCCTGCGACCGGTGAAAATGGTGCTTATGGTCACCATCGAAGAGCGCGGTATGCCGGTGATCCAGAAGCTGATCGACAAGCATGATCAGGTGGTCCTGGTGCGCCCGTTGCATCGCAGCAGCCTGCGCCACGCCTTGTCCCGTCTGTCTGGCCTGCAGCGTCAACTGCCGGTGGGCGATGCCAAACCCAAGACCGCGGAAGAAAAACTGCGGCGCAAGCGGTTCCGCCTGATGCTGGTGGAAGACAACGAAGTGAACCAGTTGGTGACCCGGGGCATGCTCAGCAAACTGGGCTATCAGGTAAAAACGGTCAGCAATGGTGAGACGGCACTGGCCTTGTTGGAACAGGAGCCGTTCGACCTGATCCTGATGGATTGCATGATGCCGGAAATGGACGGTTTTGAGGTGACCCGCCAGTTGCGCGAGATAGAACGACATCATAACAGCGAGCGCACACCGGTCGTGGCCATCACGGCCAACACGGCAGAAGGGGTCCAGGCGCGGTGCCTGGCCGCCGGGATGGATGATTTTCTGGCCAAGCCGGTACACCTGGAAGCACTGGAAACGGTGTTGCGGCGTTGGCTGCCGGAAGAGTCCGCGACGGATGAGGACCTGGAATGACAAGAAAAGCACTGGTGCTGGGGGCAACAGGGCTGGTCGGGCGCGTGTGCCTGAACAACCTGTTGGAATCGGAAGAATACGGCCAGGTGGAGGTGCTCAGTCGCCGGCCCCTGGAACTGACCCATCCAAAACTGCATGTCCGGGTGCTGGACTTGGATGAACTGGAAGCCAATCAGGCGGCGTTCGAGGTGGACGATGTGTTCTGCTGCCTGGGGACCACCATGAAAAAGGCCGGCTCCCGCCAGGCGTTCCGTCATGTGGACCACGATCTGGTGGTACTGGCAGGCAAGATGGCGCGCCAGGCCGGTGTGCAACGTTTCCTGGTGGTGTCCGCGATCAATGCCAATGCCCGCTCGCCGTTTTTCTATGCACGGGTGAAAGGGCAGATGGAACGCGAGCTGTCGAAAATGGAACTGCCGCTGCTGGCCATTCTCCAGCCGTCCCTGCTGCGTGGCGAGAGGGAAGACAAACGTCCCGCCGAGGACTGGGGCAATATCCTCAACCGGATTGTCGAGCCGCTCACCCGCTGGACTGACGCCCACTGGCTGCCGGTGGATGCCAGCAAGGTGGCGGATGCCATGGTCGGCATGGCGCTGATGGGCCCGGAAACCGGGTTGTACAAATTACGCTACCGGGATTTTCTGGTATTTGCCGGTAAATTCCGCAACCGACACGCTGCGGGAAGTGCCGACTGACACGCCGGCACCGCCGCTCTTGTATTGATGAAAACCGAAGGAGTCAGCATGACCTTTGTGACCTGTGATCTGTGCGACGACAACGCGGACAGTGTATCCGTGGTAACCGGCTACAACTGGTTCAGTTACGGTGGCCGCAAGGCGTTCGGCGGCGAAATCGTTACCGTGAAATGTTTCGAGGACAACAGCCGCGTAAAGGAACACCTGGGGACGGATGGCAAGGGCAAGGTGCTGGTGGTGGATGGCGGCGGCAGCCTGCGCAACGCCCTGATCGGTGACATGATTGCCGAAAACGCCGTAAAAAACGGCTGGGAAGGCGTGATCATCTTCGGCGCCTGTCGGGATGTGGATGAGCTGGCCAAGCTGGAGATTGGTGTCGTGACACTGGGTTGCGTGCCAATCAAATCCGTCCGCCGTGGCGAAGGCCAGCTCAATATCGATGTGACCTTCGGTGGCGTGACTTTCCAGCCCGGCGAATACGTCTACGCCGACAACAACGGCATCATCACCGCGCCAAAGGCCTTGTTGTAATCAAGAGGCGAGGTATGCCCGTGCAACGTTCGGGGCCGTTGGAGCCTTGCTTGCAAGGCGAAGGGGCGAATTCAGCGCCTGTGTGCCCCGAGCCTCTTCGCTTTGCGCGCAAAGCTCCAACAGCAAAAGCGGGTTGCTAACCGGGTACCCGGCCCGGTTTCAGGCCAAAGTTTTCCATTGACTGGATGTCTCGCAGATACATCAGCAGCCCGCTTTCTGCTTCTTCACGGCTGCTGTAGGGGCCCTCGATGGTGTTTTCCCGAGTGGCGAAATACCACTGGTTTCCCTCATTAAAAAAACGATTACTGCGAAACCAGGTACGGGGAGTCGGGTCTTCTTTTCTGCATTCCATTGCCATTCCTCCATGGTCGTTTATTTTTTGTGCAAAACTACTCTTATTGATGGCGATCTGGCCACCCCCGTTCGTCTTATGCAGATATGAGAGGGAATACGGTGGTCTTATAGCTGTTTTCTGATATAAAAGGGGGAGCCTGAAAGCGCCGCCATCCCGGTGGCAGCCTTTGGGCAGGGGACCCGGCCCCGTTGGCCGGCTATAACAGGGATGTACCATGCTGAAATCCATCCAGGTGGCTGACTATATGAGCCGCCGTCTCATCACCGTCACTGCACAAATGTCCGTGCACGAAGCCATTCGCCTGTTGCTGGAAAACCGGATTTCCGGTGCACCAGTGGTGGACGACAGCGGCAATCTGATCGGGATCTTCTCGGAATCGGACTGCCTGAAAGGCGCCCTGGAAGCCAGTTATCACGACACGGAAATCGGAACCGTAAAGGAATACATGAGCGTGGATATCCAGAGCGTCAGCCCGGATACCTCCATTCTTGATGCTGCGGAAATGTTTCTGGCCGACCATCGCCGGCGCCTGCCGGTAGTGGACAACGGCAAACTCGTGGGGCAGATCAGCCGCCGGGACCTGTTGCGGGCGATGGATGATTTCAGTCGCCGGCATACTCTTTGATTTTCATTCACACGAGACCTTCTTAGGGGGACTTATGAACCAGCCTTACCAGGCGCCAAACGCCGATGTATCTGTCACGGGCAATGAGACATATCAGCCCAAATTCCTGTCCATGTCCGGGCGCATTGGCCGCATGCGTTACTTCGTTTATGCCAGTGGCCTGACCTTCCTGTTCTATCTGGTGCTGGGTATTGCCGCGGCAATCCTGGTTCCCGGCCTGATGAGCGGCGGTGAGCAGGCTGCCGGTGCGGGCGCCATGATTCTGGGCGTGATTGCCTTTGTCGGCATGATTGGCGTACTGGTGATGTCCTGGGGCTACATGGTCCGTCGCCTCAACGACTTTAATGCCAGCGGCTGGCTGAGCCTGCTGATGCTGGTGCCTCTGGCCAACCTGGTACTGGCGCTGATCATGCTGTTCAAGAAAGGTTCCGAAGGAAGCAATCAGTACGGCGCGGCGCCGGTGGGCAACTCCGGTGGCGTCAAGGCCGCCTTCGTATTGCTACTGCTGGCCCTGGTAGGTTACGCCAGCATTCTGCCCGTTGCCCTGAGCAGCTACTCCGGTTATGTGGAGCAGGCCCAGACTCAGCAGATGATGGACTACGAGAGCATGGGCAACTACTGAGTTGTGGGAGCTTGCCTGCAAGCGATTCCGTAAATCACCCACGCATTGACCCGTAGGGCGGAAATCGGCGTCAGCCGATCTCTGCCATCCCGCCACGGTCGGGAAAGGGCAAAAAAAGGGGCTCCGAAGAGCCCCTTTCTTGTATCGGTCGGAAAACCGATTACGGCAGCAGGTGAGAAACGGCGTCGCGTTCTTCAGCCAGCTCTTTCTCGGTGGCTTCCATCTTGCCACGGGAGAAATCGTTCACTTCCAGACCCTGAACGATGCTCCAGTCACCGTCCTTGCAGGTGCAGGGGAAGGAGTAGATCAGGCCTTCCTGAATGCCGTAGGAGCCATCGCTGTAGATGCCCATGGAAACCCAGTCACCTTCTTCGGTGCCCAGCGCCCAGGAGCGCATGTGATCCACGGCGGCGTTGGCGGCGGAAGCGGCGGAGGACGCACCACGGGCCTTGATGATGGCGGCGCCGCGCTGCTGCACTTCCGGAATGTAGGTGCCTTCGTACCAGTCCTGCTCCACCTGATCGATGGCGATCTTGCCGTCCACTTCGCAGTGGTGCAGATCCGGGTACTGGGTGGAGGAGTGGTTACCCCAGATGGTCATCTTCTTGATGTCGTTGACGGTTTTGCCCAGCTTGGTGGCCAGTTGCGCCATACCACGGTTGTGGTCCAGACGGGTCATGGCAGTAAACTGGCGGGGGTTGATGTCCGGCGCGTTGCGCTGGGCGATCAGGGCGTTGGTGTTGGCCGGGTTGCCGACAACCAGGACCTTGATGTCCTTGCTGGCGTTGTCATTGATGGCTTTACCCTGGGCAGAGAAGATTGCTGCGTTGGCTTCCAGCAGATCTTTGCGCTCCATGCCCGGTCCACGGGGACGAGCACCAACCAGCAACGCGTA
>JAKSCQ010000324.1 GCA_022360555.1 Pseudomonadales bacterium | reverse complement strand
TTTTCGAAACTCGCTTCTCGCCACTCGAGACTGTGGTCCACGCCCGGGCTGGCGGTGTCGCCGGTAGCACGACTGCTATTTTGCTGTAATGTTGCTGTCACAAACCCTCTCTAGCATGCGCGGTGCTGAAACATGAACTGGCTTGCAACAAGCGCAAGAACAAAACCGGGGTGGGATATTTCCTGTAAGCGCCGGTGCCATGTAACTAGGAGGCTTATTGTGAACTTCAAGATGAAAGCAACATTGGCAGGTGCCGCTGCTGCTCTGGCCATGGCCAGTGTACCGGGGACGGCAATGGCTCGTGACACCATTTCCATCGTGGGCTCTTCCACGGTATACCCGTTCGCGACCGTGGTCGCCGAGCGTTTTGGCCGTACCGGCAACGCTACCCCGAAAATCGAGTCCACCGGTTCTGGTGGCGGCATGAAGCTGTTCTGCCAGGGTGTGGGCACCCAGCATCCGGACATCACCAATGCATCCCGCCGCATGAAGAAGTCCGAGTTCGAGCTGTGCCAGAGCAACGGCGTGAAGGACATCACCGAAGTGAAGGTGGGCTACGACGGCATCGTGATCGCCAACTCCGTGAAGGGCAAGCACCTGGATCTGGAACTGCGTGACATCTTCCTGGCCCTGGCCAAGGACGTACCGAACCCGGACGGTTCCGAAGAGCTGGTTGCCAACCCCTACAAGACCTGGAAGGAAGTGAACCCGGCCCTGCCCGACACCAAGATCGAAGTACTGGGCCCGCCGCCGACCTCCGGTACCCGTGATGCCTTCAACGAGCTGGCCATCGAAGGTGGCTGCAAGACCTTCCCGTGGCTGAAGGCGATCAAAAAGCAGGACAAGTCCAAGTACAAGGCCATCTGCCGCAGTGTTCGTGAAGACGGCGCCTACGTGGAAGCCGGCGAAAACGACAACCTGATCGTGCAGAAGCTGGAAAAGAACCCGGATGCCTTCGGCGTATTCGGTTACTCCTTCCTGGATCAGAACCGTGGCGTGGTACAGGCTGCCAACATCGGCGGTGTTGAGCCGACCTTCGAAGCGATCGGTTCCGGCGACTACCCGGTATCCCGTTCCCTGTACTTCTACGTGAAGAAAGCTCACGTGGGTGTGGTACCGGGCATCGAAGGTTACGTGAAGGAATTCACCAGCGAGAAAGCCTGGGGCAACGAAGGCTACCTGGCCGAGAAAGGCCTGATCCCGCTGGGTGACGACATGCGCAAGAAAATGGCCAAGCAGGCCCGCAGCCTGAAGCCGATGACGGGTGAAGAGCTGTAACAAGCGGATAACCACAAGCATGGATGCTTTCAGCCCGGTGGCTTTGGCCACCGGGCTTTTTCGCCCCTGAAAAACACGCGTTTGTTCCACCAAGACCATTGCGGTGTTCTTGTTTGAGCAAATCCGATCGGAGTCACACATGCAAACCGGAAACCTGCTGTTGCTGCTGGTGGTGATGGTAGCCGGCGCCTACTACCTGGGGCATCGCCGCTCCTACGCGCTGGCCCGCCCCCTGGGGGGGATTCGCCACCTGCACTCGCTGCCGTTTTATTTCGCCATGCGTTCGGCCATGTGGGCCGCCATTCCGGCGGTGATCGTGCTGGGGCTGTGGCTGGCGTTCGATGACAGCATCATCCGCCAGCAGGTGCTGGCCAGCCTGCCGGCGCAGTTGCAACCGACGGATGCTTCCAGCTACAACCTGACGCTCAGCAAGATCCAGAACGTGGCCAGCGGTGCCCTGCCGACCAGCTTTGTGGAGCCGCCCATAGCGGAAGCGGCGCAACGGCTGCAATCGCTGAAGCAGACCAGCGCCATGGCGCTGACCGTGGTGGTGATCGTGCTGGCCATGCTGGGTGGCGCCTGGGCCTGGCTCAAGGTGTCGCCGCAACTGCGCGCGCGCCAGCAGGTCGAGAAGGTATTGCAGAGCCTCTTCATGCTGTGTGCCACGGTGGCGATTCTCACCACCGTGGGTATTGTCCTGTCGGTACTGTTCGAATCGATCCGCTTCTTCGGCAAGGTGCCGGTGACCGAATTCCTGTTCGGTTTGCAGTGGAGCCCGCAGACCGCCCTGCGGGCCGATCAGGTGGCCTCCGGCGGGGCGTTCGGGGCGGTGCCGCTGTTCATGGGGACCTTGCTGATTTCTGCCATCGCCTTGCTGGTGGCAGTGCCGGTGGGGCTGATGTCCGCCATCTATCTGGCGGAATATGCCAGCAACCGGGTGCGCACCGTGGCCAAACCCACGCTGGAGGTGCTGGCCGGGGTGCCCACCGTGGTCTATGGCTTCTTCGCGGCGCTGACGGTGGCGCCCTTTATCCGCGGTATGGGGGAATCCATCGGCCTGGACGTGGCGTCGGAATCCGCCCTGGCCGCCGGCCTGGTGATGGGCATCATGATCATTCCTTTCGTGTCGTCACTGGCCGATGACGTAATCACCGCCGTGCCCCAGGCCCTGCGCGACGGCTCCCTGGGCCTGGGCGCCACCAAGAGTGAAACCATCAAGAAGGTGATCTTCCCGGCGGCGCTACCGGGCATCATGGGCGGCATTCTGCTGGCGGCCTCCCGGGCCATCGGGGAAACCATGATCGTGGTCATGGCCGCCGGTCTGGCCGCCAATCTCACCGCCAACCCGCTGGATGCGGTGACCACCATCACGGTACAGATCGTCACCCTGCTCACCGGGGACCAGGAATTTGACAGTGCCAAGACCCTGGCGGCGTTTGCCCTGGGCCTGATGCTGTTTATCACCACCCTGGTTATGAATATCTTCGCGCTGCACATCGTGAAGAAATACCGCGAGCAGTACGACTAGCAGGCGCCTGGAGAAAGACGATGAGTAAAACCACCGAGCAGGTTCGCAAGACACTGAACAAGCGCTACCGGGCGGAGAAACGCTTCAAGGCCTATGGCATCGCTTCCATTGGCGTTGGCCTGATGGCGCTGTTGCTGCTGTTCACCGACATTATCGGCAAGGGGCACAGCGCCTTCTTCGAGCATGAAATCCAGTTGCCGATCACCTTTGATTCGCAGGTGCTGGATGTCAGTGATCCCCGCGACGAGGAACAGCTCAACTATGGCAATTACCAGGGGGTGATCCGCAACGCCCTGGCGGAGCGCTTCCCCGGTGTGGAGTCGCGCCAGGACAAGCGGGCGCTGAACCAGTTGGTGAGCACCGGTGCCGGCTATGCCCTGCGCGACATGCTGCGTGAAGACCCGGAGCTGCTGGGCGAAACCCGCACCCTCTGGCTGCTGGCCGACGACGATGTGGACCTGTTCCTCAAGGCCAGCGAAAAACAGCGCGAAGACAGCCGCCTGAATGCCCAACAGCAGCAATGGGTGGCCGAACTGGAAGCGTCCGGCGAAACCCGGGCGGTGTTCAACCAGTCCCTGTTCAGCCGTGGTGATTCCCGCGAGCCGGAACAGGCGGGCATCCTGGGTGCCATCCTCGGCTCGCTGTTCACCATGATCGTGACCCTGGTGCTGAGCTTCCCCATCGGGGTGGCGGCGGCCATTTATCTGGAAGAGTTCGCCCCCAAGAACAAGTTCACCGAGTTCATTGAAGTGAACATCAACAACCTGGCGGCGGTGCCGTCGATCATCTTTGGTCTGCTGGGCCTGGCGGTGATCATCGGCCTGTTCGGCCTGCCCCGTTCGGTGCCGCTGGTGGGCGGTATCGTGCTCACCCTGATGACCCTGCCCACGGTGATCATTTCCAGCCGGGCGGCGATCAAGGCGGTGCCGCCGAGCATCCGCGAAGCCGCCATGGGCCTGGGGGCCTCCAAGATGCAGGTGGTGTTGCACCATGTGCTGCCGCTGGCCCTGCCCGGCATGCTCACCGGCGCCATCATCGGCATGGCCCAGGCGCTGGGGGAAACCGCTCCGCTGCTGATGATCGGCATGGTGGCCTTTATCGTCGACCTGCCCGGCGGGCCGGTGGATCCGGCCACCGTGTTGCCGGTGCAGATCTACCTGTGGGCGGACAGCCCCGAACAGTCCTTCGAAGCGCTGGCCTCCGCCGCCATCATGGTTCTGCTGGCGTTCCTGATCACCATGAACACCCTGGCGGTGGTATTGCGCAAGCGCCTCGAGCGGCGCTGGTAACGGATCGATAACGAGGATTTGAGTTATGGAAACCGCACAGCAACTGGACAAAACGGCCCGGGGCACCAATGATGCGGCCAAAGACAAGGCCATTAATGAGCAGGATACGATGACACAAGACACTCCCTATCCCGAACAGACCGTGGGCCGTCCTTTCGTGGACAACCCGAAAATGCGCCTGCGTGATGTGGAGGTATTCTATGCCGAGAACCAGGCCATCCATGGCGTGAGCCTGGATATCGGCAAGAACGAAGTGGTCTCGCTGATCGGCCCGTCCGGCTGCGGCAAGAGCAC
>JAKSCQ010000299.1 GCA_022360555.1 Pseudomonadales bacterium | reverse complement strand
TTCCGCGCCACCCTGGAACAACTGGTGGTGGGCGACCGGGTCATCTGGCAGCCACCCAAGAGTGAGGGCCTGGGCGTGGTAGTGGCCATTGAGCCCCGCGACACGGTCCTCAAACGCCCGGATCCCTACGGCAACCTGAAACCGGTGGCCGCCAATGTGGAGCAGATGCTGGTGGTGTTCGCTCCCCTGCCGACGCCCTCCAGCACCCTGCTGGATCGCTACCTGGTGGCGGCGGAGCTGTCCGGCATTCCTGCCACCCTGGTGCTCAACAAGGCCGACCTGATCGACGAGACCCTGCGCCCTTTCATCGACGAGCTCATCCATATGTACCAGGCCCTGGACTACCCGGTGCTGGAACTCAGCGCCCACGACCAACAAGGGCTTGCCGCCCTGCACGAGCGCCTCAAGAGCAGGACCAGCGTCTTTGTTGGCCAGTCCGGCGTAGGCAAGTCCTCCCTGGTAAACGCGGTGCTTCCCGACGCGGAACTGCAGGTGGGCGATCTCTCCGCCACCTCCGGGCTCGGCCAGCACACCACGGTAACCGCCAGGCTGTTCCACCTGCCCACCGGCGGCGAACTGATCGACTCCCCCGGCATCCGCGAATTCGGCCTCTGGCACATCAGCGAGGACGAACTGCTGCACGGCTACCGGGAGCTGTCGGAACTGGCCGGCTACTGCAAATTCCGCAACTGCTCCCACCGCAACGAACCGGGCTGCGCCTTCCTCCAAGCGGTGGAAAACGGCGACATCAGCGAGGAACGGCTGGACAACTTCTACCAGATCGCCGACACCCTGGACGAAGAGGGGCGCGACCGATACCAGTAACCCAGTTAATAATTAATAATGAATAGTTAATAATTGGCTTGCTCTGTGCGACAGTTGTCGCCCGTTATTAATTATTCATTATTAACTATTCATTGCCTTTTATGTTGCCTCTACTGCTCGAACCCGCCGAACTCGCCCAGCATCTCGATGATGACAAGCTGCTGATCATCGATCTGAGCAAGCCCACGGTGTATGTCCAGGCCCATGTGCCCGGTGCCCTGCATCTGGATTTCAAGCGCCTGCAGACCGGTGCCCAGCCGGCCCCCGGGATGATCCCGGATGACGACACCCTCAGCGACCTGTTTGCCGGGCTGGGGCTGACACCGGACACCCATGTGGTGGCCTACGATGACGAAGGCGGTGGCTGGGCCGGACGGCTGTTGTGGACCCTGGATGCCATCGGCCACAAGCACTACAGCTACCTGAATGGCGGCATCCACGCCTGGCTGGCCGAAGGCCACCCCACCAGCAGCGACACCCCGGCACCGGCCCCCAGCGACTACCAGGTGGGCGAGCACGACCCGCTCACCGAAGTGCACCTGGATTACCTGCTGGCGCACTACCAGGACGATGATCTGGTGCTGTGGGATTCGCGTTCCGGCGAGGAGTTCGACGGCGTGCGCGCCTATGCCCAGAAGGCCGGCCACATTCCCGGCGCGGTGCACTACGAATGGACCGAGCCCATGGACAAGTCCAACAACCTGCGCCTGCGTCCGCTGGACGAGATCCGCGCTGAACTGGAAGTCCGCGGCATCACCCCGGACAAGGAAGTGATCTGCCACTGCCAGACCCATCACCGTTCCAGTTTTTCCTGGCTGGTGGGCAAGATTCTCGGCTACCCGCGCCTGCGCGGCTACGCCGGCTCCTGGGCGGAATGGGGTAACCATCCGGACACCCCGGTGGAAAAAGACGACTTCTGAGCTCATCACCCCGGCCAGCCCAAAACGCTGACAACACATGCAAAAGGACACCCCATTGAACTGGCGCGACAAGCTTTTCGTTACCCTGCAGTACCTGGTTCCCCAACACGGCCTGTCCCGGCTGGTGGGCATGTTGGCGCGCAGCGAAGTGCCGTGGATCAAGACCACCTTTATCAACGCCTTCATGAAACGCTTCGGCATCGATCTGTCCGAGGCGCAAATCGAAGACCCGGACCAGTTCCCCACCTTCAATGCCTTTTTCACCCGGGCCCTGAAACCGGGCGCCCGCCCTCTGGAGGCCAGTGGCGACAACGACATCGCCTGCCCGGCGGACGGCTCCGTGAGCCAGCTTGGCGCTATCCGCGCCAACCAGGTATTCCAGGCCAAGGGCCACGATTATTCGCTGTATGATCTGGTGGGTGGCGACAGCGCCCTGGCCAGCGAATTCACCAATGGCCAGTTCGCCACGATCTACCTGTCACCCCGGGATTATCACCGGGTGCACATGCCCTTCACCGGCACCCTGCGCGAAACCCGCTATGTGCCCGGCGACCTGTTCTCGGTGAACGAAGCCACCGCCAGCGGCGTCCCCAACCTGTTTGCCCGCAACGAACGACTGGTGTGCATCTTTGATACGGCCCAGGGCCCCATGGCCGTGATTCTGGTGGGTGCCATGATCGTGGCCGGCATCGAAACCGTCTTCTCCGGCCAGGTCACCCCCCTGCCCAGGCAGGTGGTTACCACGGATTATCTGCGTACTACGCCCATCACCCTGGAAAAAGGCGATGAGCTGGGCCGTTTCCTGCTGGGCTCCACCGTGGTGCTGCTGTTCCCGGAAGGCCAGGCGAACTTCGAGGCGGACCTGAAAGCCGGCAGCCAGGTACGGGTGAAAGGCAAGCTGGGGCGCTACCACGATGGCGCGCTTGTCTAATCCGGGTTTCGTGCGGCAAGCTACAAGCTACAAGCTACAAGCTACAAGCTACAACGCG
>JAKSCQ010000273.1 GCA_022360555.1 Pseudomonadales bacterium | reverse complement strand
GGATACCGGCGCGGCCATTGATAATGCCACCGGTCGGGAAATCAGGTCCCGGGATATATTCCATCAGCTGGTCACAATCCAGAGTCGGATCATCGATCAGCGCGATACAGCCCGTCACCACCTCTGTCAGGTTGTGCGGCGGGATATTGGTCGCCATACCGACCGCGATACCGGAAGAACCGTTAACCAGCAGGTTCGGAATCTTGGCCGGCAGAACCGCGGGCTCGTGCTCGGATTCGTCGTAGTTGGGGATGAAGTCGACGGTTTCCTTGTCGATATCGGCCAGCAACTCGTGGGCGATCTTGGCCATGCGCACTTCGGTGTAACGCATGGCCGCGGCGGAATCCCCGTCGATGGAACCGAAGTTACCCTGGCCGTCCACCAGCATGTAACGCAGGGAAAACGGCTGCGCCATCCGCACGATGGTGTCGTACACCGCAGAGTCACCGTGGGGGTGGTATTTACCGATCACGTCACCGACCACACGGGCAGACTTCTTGTAGGGCTTGTTCCAGTCGTTGTTCAGCTCGTGCATGGCGAACAGCACCCGGCGGTGCACCGGCTTGAGGCCGTCGCGCACATCCGGCAGCGCCCGCCCCACGATCACGCTCATGGCGTAATCCAGGTACGACTGCTTGAGTTCGTCTTCGATGTTGACCGGGGTAACTTCTCTGGCGAGATCCGTCATAGCGATCCTTACTGTCCACAAGTATTGAGCAAGCCCCTGCGGCTTCCTCAAGCCGGCCAGTCTGGCTGGCCGTTCCACAGGTTGCCGGGGCCCCCTGTGCAGTCTGTTCTTATACCGCCCCGACGCGCGGGGCCGACATCTCCGGTTCCGGGACAAGAAGCCCGGAAAAGCCCCGGATGATAGCACACCCGGGCGGCTTCGGCGCCATATCCGCCCGCAATGATTTCAGCAGCACGCGGGCGGGGCAAGAACGCCACTGACACGCTATACTGCGCGCACAATTTGAGGGGATCCCCCTGAGATACCAAGGAGTTGTGCATGAGTGACCATCAGGCCGACCTGATCGTCCACGCCCGCTGGATTGCCCCGGTGGCACCGGCGGCTTCATTGCTGGAAAACCACGCCCTGGTGGTCCGCGATGGCCGCATTGTCGACCTGCTGCCCAGCGCCCTGGCCGGAGAAAAGTGGCAGAGCCCCACGGTACAGCATCTTGAGACCCACCTGCTGACCCCCGGTCTGGTCAATGCCCACACCCATGCCGCCATGAACCTGCTGCGCGGCATTGCCGACGACCTGCCGCTGATGACCTGGCTGGAAAAGCACATCTGGCCGGCGGAAGGCCGCTTTATCAGCGATCAGTTCGTCCAGGACGGCACCCGGCTGGCGGCGGCGGAGATGATCCGCTCCGGCACCACCTGCTTCGCCGACCAGTACTTCTTCCCGGCCAGCGCCGCCCGCGCCACCGTGGAAGCGGGCCTGCGCGCCACCCTGTTCTGCCCGCTGCTCGACTTCCCCACCCCCATGGGTGCCGGCCCGGAGGACTACCTGCGCGCCGCCACCGAAGCCATGGACGAATGGCGCCACGACCCGCGTATCCAGATCGGTTTTGGCCCCCATGCCCCCTACACGGTATCTGACGAGCCGCTGCAGAAAGTGGTCACTCTGGCCGAAGAGCTGGATGTACCGGTCATGATGCATGTGCATGAGACCGCGGGTGAAATCCAGATGGCCGTTGGCAACACGGGCGAGCGCCCACTGACCCGCCTGAAGGCGCTGGGGCTGCTGTCCCCTCGTCTGCTGGCGGTTCACATGACCCAGCTCACCGACGAGGAAATTACCCTGGTGGCGGAAACCGGCACCCAGGTGGTGCACTGCCCGGAATCCAACCTGAAGCTGGCCAGTGGCTTTGCGCCGGTGGAAAAACTGCGCCAAGCCGGCATCAACGTGGCCCTGGGCACCGACGGCGCCGCCAGCAACAACGACCTGGACATGATCGGCGAAGCCCGTACCGCCGCCTTCCTGGCCAAGGGCGTGAGCCTGCAGGCCGATGCCCTGCCCGCCGCCGAGGTTCTGCAAATGGCCACCCTGAACGGTGCCCGGGCCCTGGGCCGGGATGACGAGATCGGTTCGCTGGAAATCGGCAAGCAGGCCGACATGATCGCCGTGGACCTGAACCGACTGGAGACCCAGCCGGTCTATGACCCGGTGGCCCAGTTCGTTTATGCCGCCACCCGTGACCAGGTCACCCATAGCTGGGTGGGCGGGCGCTGCCTGATGGACAACCGCCAGCTCACCACGCTCAACGACCCCCTGATCCTCAAGAATGCCCAGCAGTGGCAGGAAAAAATTGCCGGAGCCGACCGTGACTGAACAGCAACCCCAGATTCCTAATGTAGACGCCGGCGAGATCGCCAAATTCAACGCCCTGGCGGAGCAGTGGTGGGACCCGAACTCCGAATTCCGCCCCTTGCATGACATCAACCCGCTGCGCCTCAACTACATTGATGAGCGGGTGAACCTGCCGGGCAAGAAAGTCATTGATATCGGTTGTGGCGGTGGCCTGCTGTCCGAGGGCATGGCCCGGCGCGGCGCCGAGGTTACCGGCATCGACATGGGCGAGGCGCCGCTGGCAGTGGCCCGCATCCATGCGGAACAGGCCGGCGTGCCGGTGGAATACCGGCAAATCCCGGCGGAACAGATCGCCGAGGAGCGCGCCGGCCAATACGACGTGGTCACCTGCCTGGAAATGCTGGAGCACGTGCCCGACCCGTCCTCGGTGATTCGCGCCTGTGCCACCCTGGTCAAACCCGGCGGCCATGTCTTCTTCAGCACCATCAACCGCAACCCGAAGGCATTTCTGTTTGCCATTGTGGGGGCTGAATACGTGCTGCGCCTGCTGCCCCGCGGCACCCATGAATACGCCAAACTGATCAAACCATCGGAACTGGCCGGCTGGGCCCGCGATGCCGCCCTGGACGTGCAGGACACCACTGGCATGGTCTACAACCCGCTGACCCAGGTGTACAAACTGAACCGGGATGTGTCGGTGAACTACCTGATGTACGCCCGCAAGGGGGATTGAATTCCCTGTGGGCGCTTGCCTGCACGGGATTTGAGCCTCGCCGTGAGTTCTTCGCCTACAGACAGACTCCCGGGGAAAGAGGAAAGGCAGTTGCAAGTAACAAGTTTCAAGTTGCAACGCGAGCTGCACTCTGCAGCCAATCGATAACCCCATGAGCCGCGCCGCCAGCGTTGCCCGCGGAGATAACCGAATCATTTAGCACGGCTAAGTCTGCGTTGAAACTTGCAACTTGAAACTTGCACCCCAAACAGGATTTTTATGGATAAGCTGGAAGCCGTTTACTTCGATCTCGACGGCACCCTGATCGACACCGCACCAGATTTTTATACGGTGCTCAATACCTTGCTGAGAAAACACGGCCGCCCGGAAGTGACCTATTCCGCAGTGCGCGCCAATGTATCCAACGGTGCCCGGGCTCTTACCGAACTGGGCTTTGGTACCGGCCCGGATGATTTGACCTTCCCGGCCTTTCTGGATGAACTGCTGGATGCCTACGAGCAGCACCTGGCCGTGGACACGGTGCTGTTTCCGGGCATGGCAGAGTCTCTGGACTGGATGGATGCCAACGGTATCCCCTGGGGTATCGTCACCAACAAACCGTCCCGTTTTACCCACAAGGTGCTTGAGGGCCTCGGGCTGAATGAACGGGTTGGGCCGGTGCTCTGCCCCGATGATGTAAAACAGCGCAAACCGGACCCGGAGGGGCTGTTGATCGCCGCCAGCGCAAACCAGGTAACACCGGCCAACTGCCTGTATGTGGGTGATCACCTGCGCGATATCCAGGCCGGGCACAACGCCGGCATGGCCACTGCGGTGGCAGCCTTTGGTTACATCGATGCCGACGATGACCCACGCGGCTGGCAGGCCACTTATTATCTGGAAGACGGCACAGATCTGCTGCCGCTGCTGAAAACACTACGCCACTGACGTAGGGCGGAAATGGGTACCCGCCCATTTCCGCCCTACAAAAGCGATATACCCCAAGGTGCACCATGACGGATTTTCAAAACGACGCTCTCAACTACCAGTGCCCCGAAGACGCCTTCCAGGACCGCATCATTTTGGTCACCGGTGCCGGTGCCGGTATCGGCCGGACCGCCGCCCTGACGCTGGCGGCCCACGGCGCCACCGTGATCCTGCTGGGCCGCACCCAGGAGAAGCTGGAAAAGGTCTATGACGAGATCAAGGCCGCCGGCGGCCCGGAACCGGCACTGGCGCCGGTGAACCTGGCCGTGGCCCGCCCGGAGGATTTCCAGGAACTGGCCGGCCTGTTCGACAAGGAATTTGGCCGACTGGACGGCATTCTCCACAACGCCTCGGTGCTGGGAGACATTACCCCGCTGGAACGCTATGGGGCTGGCACCTGGGATTCGGTCATGCAGGTGAACGTGAACAGCGCCTTCTACCTGACCCAGGCCATGCTGCCACTGCTGCGCGCCAGTGATGATGCCCGCCTGCTGTTCACCTCTTCCAGCGTGGGGCGCAAGGGCCGGGCCTTCTGGGGGGCCTATGCGGTGTCCAAGGCAGCCACGGAGAACCTGGCCCAGGTGCTGGCCGAGGAGCTGGAAAATACCAGCAACATTCGCGTCAACACCATCAACCCCGGCGGCACCCGCACGGATATGCGTGCCCTTGCCTATCCCGGCGAAGATCCGCAAACACTGAAGACACCCGCCGACATCATGGCCCCGTACCTGTACCTGCTGGGCCCGGCCAGCCGGGACGTGAACGGCGCCTCCATCGACGCACAACCTAAGTAAAAACTCTGAGTTGAAAGTTAAAAGTTCAAAGTTGAAAAGGCGCGATCAAGTTTGGAACGTATCTGTCCGGTCCAGTGCCCGCGGCCAAATGCAGCGCGGGCACTGGACTGAAATGAACCCCCGGTCCTTCCCGCGTTTCAACTTTAAACTTTGAACTTACAACTCGCCCCATCATTGACCCTTTCGCCACCGCTTGCCGCAACGCGGTCACTCCCTGCGCTGGGGTTCTCCCCCATCCTGTCGTACCGTGCTACTTATTAGGCTCATAACAAGAATGCAGTCTCAGGGAGAACACCATGCGTAGCCGCATCGCTCTTTTCTTTCTCGTTAGCCTGCTGTGCTCCTCGTTGAGCGCCGCGAACCTGACCGAAGCCCAGAAGCAACAACTCAAGGCTCTGCTTCCCGGCGTCACACTGAATGATTCCACGCTGGAGCAACTCGAGGATGTGTTCTATACCCGGGAGATGCCGGTACGCAGCCGTCTCAAGGCCATCAGCCAGATGGTGGGTCTGGATCAGATGCCCGCTGGCAGCACCCTGAAGCGCACCATCTGTATCTGGGATATCGGTGGCCGCAACGGCCCGGTGTTCCACGCGGCCATGGAGCAGCGCGCCCTGGCGGTGGAATACGGCATCAATCTGGACATGGTGCCGTACACCAACGAAACCGTGATGGTGGAAGAGTTCAAGGCCGGTCGCTGCGATGCGGCTCTGATGAGTGGCCTGCGTGCCCGTCAGTTCAATCTCTACAGCGGTAGCGTCGATGCCATTGGTGCCGTGCCGGACGACAAGCACATGCACACTCTGTTGCAGGTGCTGGCTCATCCGAAACAGGCCGGCCACATGGTCCAGGGTGACTATGTTGTCATGGGCATCTACCCTGCCGGCGCCGCCCATATTTTTGTCAACGACCGGGAAATCAGCTCCCTGGCCAAGGCGGCCGGCCGCCGCGTAGCGGTTCTGGATTATGATCAGACCCAGGCGGAAATGGTGGCCGCCATCGGTGCCACGCCGGTCAGTACCGACATTGTTACCGCCCCCAACAAGTTCAATAACAACCAGATTGATATTCTGCCGGCACCACTGGTCGCCTATGAAATCCTGGAACTCTACAAGGGCATGACACCGGACGGCGGCATTGTGGACTACCCACTGACACAACTGTCCATGCAACTGATCGGCCGGCTCGACAAGTTCCCCAACGAAGTGGCCCAACTGATTCGTGAAGCCTCCTTCGAAGCCTATCCCCAGGTTATGAAACGGATTGAACAGGAAACCAAACGCGTCCCGGAACGCTGGATGATCGAGATTCCCGAAAAGGACAAGCAGGATTACGAGATCATGATGCAGGATGCCCGCAATGCCCTGAGAGAACGCGGCTACTACAACGGCGACATGCTCACCCTGCAACGCAAGATTCGCTGCAAATTCAATCCCGCCCGCTCGGAATGCAGCCAGTAACCCTACACGCGGCGCCAGCAATCCGGCGCCGCGTACAATTGTCATACAGGCGGTAAAACTTCCCTCCCCAACGCCGTGCTATAAGCAATGACAAACAATGACAAAGGACACGTCATGGGGATTTATCGTGCACTCTCGTGCCTGATTCTGCTGGCCACAAGCCTCACCGCCCAGGCTCTGACACTGACAGACAAACAGCAGCAACAGCTTGAACAGGCCCGCAAAGATATGGGCCTGGCCTCCAATGAAATGCTCAAGCGGCACATCTGCCTGTGGGATCTGTCCGGGCGCTCCGGACCGATCTATAACGGTGCCACCAATCTGCGCCTGGATTTGCTGCGTTATAAAATCGACATCAGCCTGGAAGCCTTTACCAACGAAGGCGTACTGGTGGCCTCACTGAAGAATGGCCACTGCGATGCCGCCCTGATGAGCGGTTTTCGGGCTCGGCAATTCAACCGCTTCACCGGCACCATTGACGCCATCGGCGCCGTCCCCAGCCTGGAGCACATGAACATGCTCCTGCGCACTATTGCGCATCCAAAGCTCAGCGACTATATGGTAAGCAACAAATACCAGACCCTGGCCGTGACACCGGCCGGCGCCGCTTATCTGTTCGTCAATGACCGGACACTTAACTCCCTGGACAAGGTCGCCGGCAAGAAAATCGCCGTACTGGATTTCGAGCCGGGCCAGGCGAAAATGGTCTCGCACATTGGCGCCACCCCGGTGGCTACCACCCTGGCCACGGCCCCCAACCAGTTCAATAACGGCAGCGTGGACGTACTGCCCGCACCGCTGATTGCCTACCAGGTGCTGGAACTCTACAAGGGCATGGAACCCAACGGTGGTATCGTGGACTATCCGATTGTGCAACTGACTGCACAACTTATCGGCCATACCGACCGTTTTCCTCCAGCCTTTGCCGCCATTATTCGCGAAGTCGCCGCGGACAGCTTTACCTCCATCCATGCCGCCCTGAAACGCGAAGCCCGGGAAATTCCTGGACACTGGTGGATCGAAATCGACAGTGATGAGAAACGGGATTACGACAGCATGATGCGCGACGCCCGTCTGAAACTGCGCGAGACCGGCTATTACGACGCCACCATGCTGAAGATCATGAAACGGATTCGCTGCGACCTGGAAGCCCAGCGCCCCGAGTGCAGCCAGAGCACGGAATAAATCCGAACAGCCGTTGACACCATCGCCAGCCCCCTTGGCTGACTGGCCAGCGACTCACCGGTCACCAGTGGCACAATGGATACTCTATTAACAAGAACATCCACCACTGGAGGCCTTGTGCGACTTCTCCGGCACCTTCTCATTCTTCCCCTGCTGTTTGCCACCATGGCCGTGCAGGCAGACGACAGCCTCAACCTGACACCGGCACAACAGGCAGAGTTGGAAAGCTTTGCGCCCGGTGTTGAGCTGACCCCTGCCCTGGCCGACAAATTGCGGGCCATTGCCTATGACCAGAACCGCAGCCTGGATGAACGCATCAAGGCCATGCAGAAAGTGTCCGGCTTCAGCATGGGTGAACCGCTGAAACGTCGCATCTGCATCTGGGATATCGCCGGGCGCGCCGGCCCGATTTTCAAGGCCGCCGAAGACCAGCGCACACGACTGCTTGAATATGGGGTGGACCTGGATATCCAACCCCACACCAGTGAAAGCGTGGTGGTGGAAGACCTGAAAGCCGGTATCTGTGATGCGGCACTAATCAGTGGCCTGCGTGGTCGCCTGTTCAACAAGTATGCCGGCACCATTGATTCCATCGGTGGCCTGCCCAGTGACCAGCATATGAAGATTTTGCTTCAGGTACTGGCCAACCCGAAATCCGCCGACAGAATGGTCAGCGGCGAATATGTGATTCTCGGTATCGCCCCTGCCGGGGCCGCCTACGTGTTCGTCAACGACAAGAGCATCAACACCCTGGCCAATGCCGCCGGCAAACGTGTCGCCGTGCTCGACTATGATCCAACCCAGGCGGAAATGGTCTCCCAGATCGGCGCCACGCCGGTCGCCTCCGACATTGTCTCCGCCCCCAACAAGTTCAATAACGGGGTGGTGGATGTACTCGCCTGCCCCCTGGTGGCCTACGAAGTGCTGGAACTGTACAAGGGCATGGAACCGGACGGCGGCATCATCAATTACCCGCTGGCGCAAATCACCATGCAGTTGATCGGCCGCAAGGACAAATTCCCCAACGAGGTGGCGCAACTGGTACGCGAGGAATTCTTTAACAGCTACCACCTGATCAAGGAACGCCTGGATCAGGAAGCGGCCAAGGTACCGGACCACTGGTGGATTGAGATTCCGCAGGAAGACAAGCGCGAATACGAAACCATGATGCAGGAAGCCCGGATTACATTGCGGGAAAAAGGCTACTACAGTGCGGACATGCTCACCCTGCAGCGCAAGATTCGCTGCAAGCTGAACCCGTCCCACAATGAGTGTGCCGACCCGGTCGAGTGACCCGCGTTCCCCCCTGCAGGCGGAGAGCCCGATGGACAGCAGACTTTGCCTTTTCCTGATTCTACTGCTCCCGGTGTTGAGCCACGCCGGGACAACGCTGCAGGATATCGCCTTCGACAACCAGCGCCCGCTGCCGGAACGGGTGGCCGCCATTCGGGAAATCACCGGAATTTCCGCTGACACGCCGGTGGAACGCCGGCTCTGCATCTGGGACCCCAACGGCCGCAAGGGGCCGGTCTTCATGGCCGCCAACATTCAGCGCGCCCGGGCGCTGCGCTATGGTGTCAAACTGGAGGTGGTGCCCTATACCAGCGAATCGGTGATTACCGAAGAGCTGAAAGCCGGCCTGTGTGATGCCGGCCTGATCAGCGGCCTGCGTGCCCGCCTGTTCAACCGTTACAGCGGCAGCGTGGATGCCATCGGCGCCCTGCCCTCTGCCGAACACATGCGTATCCTGCTGGAAGTCCTGGCCCACCCGCGCTCGGCGGACAAGATGGTCAGCGGTGATTATGTGGTGCTGGGTATTGCGCCTGCCGGTGCCGCCTATGTTTTCGTCAATGACAAACGCATCAATACCCTGGGCAAGGCAGCCGGCAAACGGGTGGCGGTGCTCGATTATGACCGTACCCAGTCACAGATGGTGGCCGCCATCGGTGCCACGCCAGTCAGCACCGATCTGCTCACCGCGCCCAACAAGTTCAACAACGGCATCGTGGATGTACTGCCCGCCCCGCTGGCCGGTTATGCCTTGATGGAATTGCACAAGGGCATGGAGCCCGATGGTGGCATCATCGATTACCCGCTGACCCAGCTCACCCTGCAACTGATTGGCCGCAAGGATAAATTCCCCAATGAAGTCGCCCAGTTGATTCGCGAAGAGTTTTACAAAAGTTACGACCTGATCATGGCGCGGTTGCGGGTGGAATTTCAGAAAGTCCCCGAACGTTGGTGGATCGACATTCCCGAGCAGGACAAGCAGGCATACGAAGTCATGATGCAGGACGCCCGCCTGGTGCTGCGCGAACAGGGTTACTACGATCCACGCATGCTGACCCTGCAACGCAAGATCCGCTGCAAGCTGGAGCCGTCACGGGCAGAGTGTACCAATGGAATAACGCGTTCCAGGATGTAAAGCACCGAAAAGATGCGGAAACACAGGGAGGATGGGCCGCAAGTAATCCACCAGACTTCCCTGGCGAATTGTCACCACGCTTGAGCCGAAGGTGGATTACGCCTTGCGGCTAATTCACCCTACCCTGAACACACCTGGTCGCCTGCACCAACATTCTCTTTGGGAGCCATGCTCGCATGGAGTTTCGAGTTTCGAGTTT
>JAKSCQ010000259.1 GCA_022360555.1 Pseudomonadales bacterium | reverse complement strand
GCGCTGTTTTCATATTCGGCGCTGTAGGTGTCCTGGGCCACGCGGCCTTTCTTCTCGTCGATGTAGGCATAGGCCGCATCGAAGGTCAGATCGGCGGTGGGGCTCCAGCCGGCACCCAGGGTGACGATGTCACGGTCGCTGACCGGGATGCGCACGGTGCGGTCCATGTCGCTGGTGGGGGAGCGGTCCTTGGCGTAACCGGCACGCAGCACCCATTCCGGGTTGAGCTGGTAGGCGCCACCCACGGCCACGGCCCAGGTGTCTTCCCAGTTCAGTTCTTCGGTAATGGTGCCAAAGTCACCGGCGTAGGCCGGGTGAACGCCACTGTTTTCCACTTCGATACCTTCCAGGCGGCTCCAGCGGGTCCAGGTCGCACCGGCATACAGTGCCAGCGCGTCGGTGGCCTGGTAGCTGAAGGAGGTGTCCACGGATTCCGGCATGGTGATGTCCAGCTTGGCGTCGTAGTAGCCGTTCAGGCCCGGCAGGCTCATCGGCGGGATCGGGCCGAGCATGCCGTTGGCGCCGGAAACCCGGGTTTCACCTTCCAGGGTGAAGTCCATCTTGGAGTGGTAGGCCACGCCCCAGTCCAGGCGGTCGGTCAGGGACACCAGTAGGCCCAGGTTGTAACCCACGGCGGTGTCGTCACCGGCGATCTTCACCTCGGCATCGCCGCTGCCGCCGAAGGCGGCGTTGGGCAGGTTGCTGGTCAGCTTGCCGTCAATGCGGTTGAAGGTCGGACCAAAACCCACAGAGACACGATCATTGAAGGCGTAGCTCACGGTGGGCTGGATGGTTACCACCTGCACCATGCTCTGCAGGCCTTCGTAGCGGCCCTGCCAGCCGCGCTCGTAATCGCTTTCCACGCCGAAGGGCGCGTACAGGCCGATACCGGCATGCCACTTGTCGTTCAGCGGGGTCACGTAATAGCCAAACGGCACGGTGGAAAACGGCACCATGTCGCCTTCGTTGCTGCCGGGGAAGGCACCCTGGGCATCGCGAATGTCGGTGCTGGCGTCAATAAAGGCCAGGCCGCCACTCACCTCGGCCTGCTCCAGACGGCTCATGCCCGCCGGGTTGCCATACAGGGTGCTGGCGTTAAGGGCGGTGGAGGCGCGGCCAGCGTAGGCAGAACCGGCGCTGGAGGCGCTCTGTTCGTTGAGTGCCAGGCCGTTGGCGAGGGTCTGGGTGGAGGCAGCAGCAATGGCGGCCACCAGAACGGCTTTGTTCGAATACTTCATTGGTAGCTTTCCCGAGTTGTGATTTGCGCGCGAAAGTTACCATTCGGACACACTTTATTACATAGTGTTTAGCGTAAATTTCGCCGAAAAATCATGCTAAAAGCGACAAATATAGGGAAACATGGTGTTTAATGAATCGAAGATGGTTCATTGATAAATTGAGTGTTTACCTTGCTGAAAGCTAGACAAGAAGGAAGGGTTGGGTTCGTGGGAGCGGCGGTTCCGCCGCGATGGGATCGCGATAGGGTATCGCGGTCGAACGACCGCTCCCACAGAGATGGGAGGGGCCCCGGACTCGTCTGATGCCAAAACCGATCAACACTGGCGGGCAGGCTGCGGCTGGTCAGCGCCTGCGGGGGGCTGCGCGAAGAGCCACAAAAAAAAAGGGGCCGCCCCAAACGGGAGGCCCCTCTTCATGTGGCCAGTACGGCCTTGTATGGCACGCCCGATAGGATTCGAACCTATGACCTTTGCCTCCGGAGGGCAACGCTCTATCCAGCTGAGCTACGGGCGCAAAACACTGCGGTGTTGCTATGGTGTCGCACGGGACAGGATGCTTCCAGTCATCCCGCCGTGCGAGCTGGAACTTGGGGGATCCAACGGGCGCGAATGATAGCCGGTTGTGGCCATGGCGTCCATGGATGGGATGCACAGAGGGTGCAGATGGTTATAATCTGCGCGCCGGTCGTGAAGCCGGTTCAATGATGTGGCATGTGCAGTCTGCCTCTTTCGGGTTTCCGGCAGTACTGTTTTCTTTGATGAGCCCGGGCCTGCCTGGGCAGGCAAGCGTGTTGGAGGAAACAGAATGAACCTGTATTGGGTGGTGTTGCTGCTTGCGGTGTTTGTGGAAATCGCCTGGGCCATGAGCCTCAAGTGGATCCAGACCGATCCCGGTGTCCTGTCCATCGGCAGCTCGGTGGTGCTGACCGCGCTCAATATGCTGATGCTGTCCTACGCCATGCGGGGGATTCCCGTGGGAACTGCCTACGCCGTGTGGACGGGGCTGGGCGCAGTGGGCATTACCTTTATCGGCATCCTGGTGTTCAAGGACCCGGCCTCCTTTGCGCGCCTGGCCTTTGTGGCGCTGATCATTGTGGGTGTGGTGGGGCTGAAGCTCACCGCCAGCCCGGCGTAATTGTCCGGCAGTGTGCGGTAAAGGTTGGACGCCATCGGCGTTTTCGTGTCGAATCGTCGGGATGTCCATTTTACAATCTTTTCCCGTCAATTCCTGACCGAATCGGTACCCTTTGCGGGCATAGGTTGACCTGCATCACATGCAAGACATGGCAAAACATGGAGAAAACCGTGCGCATTGCTTATCTGGAAGACGACATGGCACAGGCCGAGCTGGTAACGCACTGGCTCAAGGAAGCGGGCCATAACTGCGTGCACCTGGCCAGTGGTCGTGAATTCATGTCGCTGTTGCGCCGTGACACCTTCGACATTCTGGTGCTCGACTGGGAAGTGCCAGACATGAACGGCTATGCCGTGCTGGAGGAAGTCCGTGCTGCCGGCAATCGCACTCCGGTGCTGTTTGCCACCCAGCGGGATGATGAATCTTCCATAGTCGGCGCTCTGTCCAAGGGGGCGGACGACTACATGGTGAAACCGACCAAGCAAGCGGAATTGCTGGCCCGTATAGCGGCGCTTGGCCGCCGGGCAGGGGTATCGGAGATGGATGAACAAACCGCCCTGAAAGTGGGGCCCTGGACAGTGGACCGATCCCGGCGCCAGATTCTTCTGGACGAGGATGTGGTCAAGCTGACCGACAAGGATTATGAACTGGCTTGCTATCTGTTTCAGAACGTGGGCAAGCTGATGAGTCGTGCCCACCTGCTGGAAAAAGTCTGGGGGATCATGACACCCATCGAATCACGCACCGTGGATGTTCATATCAGCCGGATTCGCCGCAGCCTGCAGATCCGCCCGGAGCGGGGCTATCGCATCAAGACCGTCTACCAGCACGGTTACCGGCTGGAGCCGATTGACGAATAAAAGGGAAGGATTATGAGGGTCTGGTTGTGCGCAGCTCTGCTGATGCTGGGGCTGTCATCCCTGGTGGGGGCCGAGGAAGACTGGCATTACACGCTGCGTCCAGGCGATACCCTGTGGAAAGTCTGTCAGAATTTTGCCCAGGAGCCCCAGGCCTGCTGGCGGGACCTGGCGGCCCATAACTCCCTGACCGATCCGCACAGTGTACGCCCCGGGCAGAGCATTCTTGTGCCCATCGGCTGGCTCAAGGAAAAGCCCATTCCCGCCCGGATCACAGCGGTGTCCGGGGAAGTCATGCTGTACCCCGCTGATGGCGGTGCGCCGCGCCAGGTGCAGGACGGCGATACCGTGGCCTTTGGCGATGCCCTGGAGACCGCGGCGCATGGCAGCGCCCGCGTGCAGTTTGCCGACCAGTCCGAAGTGGTGATCAAGCCGGCCAGCCTGCTGGTGGTCAACCGTTACCGGCGTTTCCTGGATCAGGGCGGTGAGCGCACCCGGTTGCGTCTGGAGCGAGGCAATATACGCAACTCAATTACTCCCCAGGACGGCGAGCCTGCCTTCGAGGTGCACACCCCCGGTGCCGTGGCGGCGGTACGAGGCACCGAGTACTACGTGTCCGTGGATGGCTCGGAAACCACCCGTAACGAAGTGGTGGACGGCAAGGTGGCGGTGAGCGCCCGGGGCGTGGAACGCGCCGTGGACGGTGGCTTCGCCACCCTGGCCCGGGTGGATGAGGCCCCGGTGGAGCCGGTACCACTGCTGCCGGCGCCGTCCGTGGAGCTGACGGTGTCCCATGAGAATGTGGTGGCCGTGTGGCCCGCCCAGGTGGAGGCCGATCATTATTGGCTGGAATGGTATCGCCAGCAGGATGACAAGCTGCTGGGGCAGGCCCGGCTGGAAACCGGCCACTGGCAACAAGCATTGCCAGTGGGCGAATACCGCCTGCTGGTCCGGGCCGTGGACGGTCTGGGCCTGCGCGGCAAGGAAAGCTGGCAGGATTTCACCATCACCCCCGCCCCGCCACCACCGGAGCCGGAGGAAGCATCGAACTGGGACCTGTGGGTGTTCGTTGGCTCCGCCGCCCTGTTATTGGCACTGTAAATAGATGCGAACCCGTTTGAGCGCCGATCAGCGCCGCTACCTGGCAGAACATGTGTCGGTGCTGTGTCTGGTCATTGCCCTGTGTGCCCTGCTGAGTATCAGCGGGGCCTTGTCGTTTGTGGACCGCTACATTTACGACAACCTGCTCAAGGCTCTGCCGGACGAACCCTCCAGTGACGTGGTCATCGTCGGCATCGACGAATACAGCCTGCGGGAAGTCGGGCGCTGGCCCTGGGATCGCAAGATCCACGCTCAGTTGATTGACCGCCTCACCGAGATGGGTGCCCGGGCGGTGTTGGTGGACCTGATCCTGTCCGAGCCAGACCTTGCCAACCCGGCATCCGACCAGGCTTTGGTGGATGCCATGAATGCCAACGGCCATGTCTATCTGCCGGTGCATGTGGAGCAGTTGCGTGCCGGTGGACAACTGATCGAGGTGTTGCCCCATGCGCCCTTTGCCCGGGCGGCCTCAGGCCTGGGGCATGTGGATCTGGAACTGGACAGCGACGGCGTGGCGCGCTCGGTCTATATGCGTTCGGGGATCGGTCAGGCTTGGTGGCCACACATCACCCAGACCCTGCTGGTACAGGAAGGCATCCTGCCGGAGACCATCTTCCCCGCGGACAAGGGCGAAGAGTTTTCCGGGCTGGCCAATGTGCGCCGCTATCACCGCTACATTCCCTTTGTCAGCGGCCCTAACAGCTATCCGCAGGTGTCGGCGGTGGAGCTGCTGAATAACCTGATTCCCGAGCAACTGATCCGTGACAAGATCGTGCTGATCGGTGCCACCGCCGCCGGTCTCGGTGACATGCTGCCCACCCCCATGGCCAGCAAGGGCGAGTTGATGGCCGGGGTGGAGATCAATGCCAACCTGCTCGACGCCCTGCGTGATGATCGCCTGATCCGTCTCATGCCCTTGCCCAGTGTGCTGATTCTGGGGGCGGTGCTGGCCCTGCTGGCGCCGCTGCTGCTGCCCTATGTGCTGCCTCGCTGGAGCATCCCGCTGGTGGCGGGGGTGATGATCGCCTGTCTGCTGTCCAGCATGGTCATCCTGATTGTGTTGCGCCTGTGGTTCCCGCCATCCGCAGCCATGGTGGCGGCGCTGATGGCTTACCCGCTGTGGACCTGGCGCCGGCTGGAATACTCCCTGTCCTATATGCGCAATGCCCTGGAGCGATTGTCCGAATACAGCGACCTGAACCAGCGCCTGACCCAGCCGTCGTCCCTGTCGCAACTGGGCAAGATGCTCGACCAGGTGTTGCCGGTGCGGGCCTGGCGTTTGCTGGGCGGCGAGAAACCCTTGCGCGGTGGCGACAGCCTGCCGGCGGCCACCTGGAAGGGCGCGCTGGCCCGCCAATACCACTTCAAGCACGACGGCCGTCGTTACGAACTGGACCTGGTCTGGCATCAGGCGCTGCACGCGGACACCTATGATTACTGGATTCGTGCCATGCTGGTGCGCATCCGTTCGCGCAAGCCCAATGTGGGCCCCCGCTATGAGGTGCTGGAAAAGCACATCGACCGCCTGCGTCGCGAAGAAGAGCGTCAGGAAGCCCTGACCCGGTTCTTCCAGGTGACCCTGGCGCAGATCCGCGAAGGGGTGATCATTGCCGATGCCTGCGGCGTGATTGTCTATGCCAACCCCCAGGCGTCCTTCCTGCTCGGCATGGAAATGGGCGCACTGGACAATGGCCAGCCGCAGGTTACCGACCTGGGCCGCGAACTGGACCTGGGCGAGCGTAGCTGGGAAGAGCTGCTGCGCCAGACCCTGGGGGAGGGGCGCACTCAACTGGAATGTCGCAACCGCCAGGGCACCGACCTGTACCTGGACCTGCTGCTGGTGCATGCCGGTGACAACCCGGGGCGGATGATGATCATCACCTTCAAGGATGTCAGCGAGATCAAGCAGGCCCTGCGGGCCCGCTCGGAAATGCTCGACTTCCTGTCCCACGACCTGCGCTCGCCCATGGTGTCGGTGCTGGCGCTGACCGAAAAAATGCGCCAGCAGGACCCTCGCCCGCAAGAACTGGGTAGCTTCCTGGACAATGTGCAGCACTACGCCCAGCGCAACCTGAATATCGCCGAGCAGTTCCTGCAACTGGCGCGGGTGGAAGCGGTGGATACCGTGGAAATGAACGAGCAGGACATGCTCGACGTGGTGGAAAGTGCCATCGACCTGGTGCAGATCCAGGCCCAGCAGCGTGATATTACCCTGCGTTTCGATTACGACCCCAGCCAGGATGTCTGGGTGCTGGGCAACAACGAACTGCTCGAGCGCCTGATGGTGAACCTGCTCACCAATGCCATCAAATACAGTCACGAAGGCAGCTCGGTGGATGTGCATCTGTACGCAAAGAGCAAGCAGGTCTGTTGTGACGTACGCGACCGCGGCGTCGGCATTCCGCCGGAATTCCAGGCCAGCCTGTTCCAGCGCTTCAGCCGGGCCAGCACCAGCGGCGGCGCCCACACCCGGGGGGCGGGTATGGGGCTGCGCTTCGTCAAGGTGGTTACCGAGCGCCATGGCGGTGATATCCGGGTAAGCAGCGTGGTCAACGAGGGAAGCTGCTTTACACTGAGCCTGCCCCGGGTGGAAATGGATTAGACCGTGAAGCCCTTGCCCCCCTGCTTGGGGATTCGGAATCTCCCCGGTTTGGCGTGCCGGCATCACCGTATTTTGTCCCCACGGCTTGAGCGGGTATAATCCCGGACCGCACGCCCGCGGGCGAACCACAGAATTAGAGGTGTAAACGTGAAAAAGATGCTGACTGCCAGCCTGGTACTGGTCGCTGCCCTGGTGTCCGCCAGCAGCGTGGCTGCCAAGAGCACCAAGGAAATCTCCCCCTATCCGCTGGGTGAACGTTCCGTATTCAGCGAGCGTGCCATTGCTGAGCGTGTCAAGCCGGTGGGCTCTGTGTGTGTCGAAGGTGAAGAGTGTGGCAGCGCCGCCGCTGCCGGCGAAGAAGTTGCCAGTGGCCCCCGCTCCGGGGAAGCGGTTTACAACGCTTCCTGTGCCGCCTGTCACGCCACCGGCGCTGCCGGTGCACCGAAGACCGGTGATACCGCTGCCTGGGCCCCGCGTATTGCCCAGGGCGACGCTACCCTGCTGGATCACGCTATTAACGGCCTGAATGCCATGCCGCCCAAAGGCATGTGCATGGAATGCTCCGACGACGAGATCAAGGCCGCCGTTGAGTACATGGTCGAAAAGAGTCAATAAGCTTGTTGCGCACCCTGTGGATCGTGCTGCCGGCCCTGTGGCTGGCAGCCTGTTCCGACAACAACCCCGATAGCGCCCCGACGGTGTCCGCCGCCCAGGCGGAGCCGCGCAGTGGCAAGCAGATTTATCGCCAGTACTGTGTCACCTGCCACGGCTCCGGCGCCGCCGGCGCCCCGAAAGTCGGCACGGACAATCGTCTGTACTGGTCCCACGAAGTGGAAGAAGAAGGCTTCGACACTCTGGTCCAGGAAGCCATCAATGGCATCAACGCCATGCCACCCCGCGGTAACTGCTACGACTGCACCGATGAAGACATCCGCAACGCGGTGATCCACATGATGCAGCTCAGCGGCGCGAAGTAGTTTCAAGCTGCAAGCAACAAGCTACAACGCGAGAGAGGTTGATGTGGAGAAGGGCTTTTTCTTCGCGATCAGAACGCTTCTCGCGTTTGGGCCATTACGTGGCGTGGCTGAGCATTATTCGATCGACTCATTCCCGTTATTTGCGTTGTAGCTTGCAGCTAATCCAGCAAGGCTCTGAGGTTGGCAATACTCGCCTCCGCCACCGCATCTTCTTTTGCTTCATCCTTCTGCACACCGATGCCCAGGTAGTCGATATCCTCCTGGGGTATCTCGTCCACGAAGCGGCTGGCGGTGGTGTCGATTTTCTCGCCGTACTGCTTGCGGGTCAGGGCCTGGGTCATGGCCAGGGTTTCCCGGGCGCGGGTGATGCCCACATACATCAGGCGGCGTTCCTCGACGATATTGTCTTCCTCGATGCTGGTGCGGTGGGGCAGCAGTTCTTCCTCCACCCCCATCATGTAGACGTGGGGAAACTCCAGCCCCTTGGAGGCGTGCAGCGTCATCAACTGGACGCGGTCGGAATCGTCTTCTTCTTCCTGTTGCTCGAGCATGTCCAGCAGCACCAGTTTCTTGATCACTGCTTCCAGGTCGCTGGCGCCGTCGTCTTCCTCTTCCTGTTTTTCCAGCATGCGTTCGATGCTGCGCACCAGTTGCCAGACATTCTCGATGCGCTTTTCGCCGATGCGCGGACTGGACGCGTTTTGCATCAGCCAGCCTTCGTAATCCATGTCGGCAATCAGTTCGGTGACCGCCTGCAAACTGTTGTGGCCAAAACAGAACTCCCGCTTGGCATCTAGCCAGGCCTTGAACTTCTGCAGTTTCTCGGCGGACTTGGGGGCCATCACTTCGCTGAGGGCAAAGTCATCACACACATGGTAGAGCCCCTGCTCACGCTTGAGCGCCCAGGTGGCCAGTTTTTCCAGGGTACTGGGGCCGATTTCCCGGCGTGGGGTGTTGATGATGCGCAGGAAGGCGTTGTCGTCATCCGGGTTGACCAGCAAGCGCAGGTAGCACATCAGGTCCTTGATTTCGCTGCGCGAGAAGAAGCTGGTGCCACCGGAGACCTTGTACGGAATCGACAGGCTCTGCAGTTTCATTTCCAGAATCCGTGACTGGAAATTGCCCCGGTAGAGAATGGCGAAGTCTTTCCACTTCAGGCCGTGTTGCAGGCGGCGGTGGAAGATGTCGCTGGCGATCCATTCGGTTTCCGCGTCCTCGTCGCGCAGGGCGGAAAAACGAATGGGCTCGCCGTAACCGAAGTCCGACCACAGGCTTTTTTCGAAGACGTGCGGGTTATTGTCGATCACCGTGTTGGCGGCTTTCAGGATGCGGCCGGTGGAACGGTAGTTTTGCTCCAGCTTGACCACCTTCAGGGTCGGCCAGTCTTCCTGCAGTTGTGCCAGGTTTTCCGGGCGGGCGCCGCGCCAGGCGTAGATGGACTGGTCGTCGTCCCCTACCACGGTGAACTTGCCCTCTGGCTGGGTGAGCATCTTCACCAACTCGTATTGGGCACCGTTGGTATCCTGGTATTCGTCCACCAGCAGGTACTGGATGCGGTTGCGCCACTTTTCCAGAATGCGCGGCTGCTCGCGGAACATGCGCGCCGGCATCAGGATCAGGTCATCGAAGTCCACCGCGTTGCACACCCGCAGCATGCGGTCGTAACCGCCATAGGCCATGGCCGCGCGCAGGGTCTCATCGGAGTCGGCGCAGCTCACCGCTTCCTCCGGCAGCACCAGGGCGTTCTTCCAGTCGGAGATGCGTTTGTGGATCACATCCACCGCGTCCAGGTCCCGTTCCGACTCCCCCTGGCGCAGGATCTCCTTGAGGATTTCCTTGCTGTCAGCGCCGTCGAGGATGGAAAAGCCGTTGCGCAGGCCGCAGGCCTTCAGCTCCGACTTGAGGATGCGCAGCCCCAGGTTGTGAAAGGTGGAGACAATCAGCCCCCGGGTCAGATCGCGGCTCACCAGCGACTGCACCCGCTCCTTCATTTCCCGGGCGGCCTTGTTGGTGAAGGTCACCGCCGCGATATGCCGGGCTGACATGCCCCGCTCCTGAATCAGCCAGGCGATCTTGCGGGTGATCACACTGGTCTTTCCGGACCCGGCCCCGGCAAGTACCAGCAAGGGGCCATCGGCATAGTGCACGGCTTCTTGCTGGCGGGGATTGAGTCTGCTCATCGGGGTTCTTGTCCGGGTTCGGGTGTCGGTGGCAAAGGCGGGTATGATACCAGCGTCGTGGCTGCACTCCAGATACCGGGTGTCAGTTGATCAGTGGATTGTCGGTAACGGAAACCCCATGCGTCTGGATTATTTTCTTGCCCACAGTACTGGCCTCAGTCGCAAGCAGGTCAAGGCGTTGATTGGCCGTGGCGAGGTGCAGGTGGAGGGCGAGCCCCGGCCCAAAGCGAATACCCGGCTGGCCAGCGGGCAAGGGGTATGGCTGCGCGGCGAGCCGCTGGCGCTGCCGGGGCACCGCTACCTGATGCTGCACAAACCGGCCGGGGTGGTGTGTTCCACCGAGGACCCGGAGCACCGCACCGTGCTGGACCTGATTCCCGTGGAGTTGCGCCGCGATCTGCACCCGGCCGGACGACTGGATCGGGACACCACTGGCCTGGTGTTGCTCACCAGCGATGGCGACTGGTCCCACCGGCTGACGTCGCCCAATCATCAGTGCGCCAAGCGCTACCGGGTCCGTTGTGCGGACCCGGTCAGTGACGGGGACCTGCAGGCCCTGCGTGACGGTGTCCTGTTGCGGGGCGAAGAGAAAGCCACCTTGCCGGCAAAGGCCGAGAGAGTGGGCGAGAGCGAACTGCTGCTGACCATCACCGAAGGGCGTTACCACCAGGTGAAACGGATGCTGGCGGCCCGGGGCAACAGGGTGGTGGGCTTGCACCGCGAACAGATCGGCGCGATCGTGCTGGATGCGGGTCTGGCGCCGGGGGAATACCGGGCGCTGACCGAGGAAGAGATCGCGAGTCTCTGAGGCGCTTTCTACGAAGCTGATGTAGGAACGGAGCGTAGCGGAGTAACGCCCGCAGGGCGGCCCGAAGGGTGAGCGCAGCGAATAATTCCCTTCCAGGGGACGAAGCCGAGCCTTGGCGAGGAAATAACAAGTTTCGAGTTACGAGAAGCGAGTTTCGAAAACCATCAGGCTGATAGGTCTTTTGCCTTTCTAAGCTCGAGACTCGCAACTCGCTTCTTCAGTCTCGCTGTCGCTCGTAATCGCCATGCAAGCATGGCTCCTACAATTCCTCGCCAAGGCTCGGATTCGCCCCTCAAGTGGGGCTCCTACAGTAATCTTAAACGGAGGGTGAGTCGATGACCTCACGACAGTTCGAACAGGTCGCCATTGAAACGGTGCAGGGCGATATCACCCGCCAGCCCGACCTGGATGCCATCGTCAACGCGGCCAATGCCCAGCTACGTATTGGCGGGGGCGTGGCCGGGGCCATTCACCGGGCCGCTGGGCCGGGGCTGGAAAAGGAATGTCTGCCGCTGGGTCCGATACGGCCCGGCCAGGCGGTGATTTCCGGCGGTCATAACCTGCCCAATGCCCATGTGATTCATTGTCTCGGGCCCGTGTATGGTCAGGACGAACCGTCAGATCAGTTGCTGGCCTCCTGTTACCGGGAAGCATTGATGTTGGCCGACCGCAATGGCGTCACCGCCATCGGTTTCCCTGCCATTTCCACGGGGGTGTTTGGCTATCCCATAGAACCGGCGGCGCAGGTGGCGTTGCGGACGGTATGCGATACCGCCCCAAGCCTGGCAACCGTGAGCCGGGTACGTTTTGTGTTGTTCAGCGAGTCGGACCTGGCGGTTTTCGACAAGGTGTTGAAGGACCGGTAGGTGCCGTTTTCCGGACAGCGATGGTTCCAGATACGGGTGCGGTAAAACAGGGAGGTGTGATGTACGCGGTCATTTTCACTGCCACGGTTGGCGACCGGGACGAACGTTACGGCGACATGGCTGCCAGGCTTCGCGATCTGGCCATGACGGAATTCGGTTGCATCGACTTTGTCAGCGCCACCGAAGGCGAGCAGGAAATCGCCATCTCCTACTGGCCGGATGAGGCCTCGATCATCGCCTGGAAACAACAGGCCGAACACCGCGTCGCCCAGCAACGGGGAAAGGATGGCTGGTACAAGCACTACAAGGTGGAAGTGGTAAAAATCCTGCGGGCTTATTCCGGCAACTCACCGAAGCCGTAGAGCGTCGCTGGTGGCGCGATCACCAGCGCCAGGAAACACGCTCGCACGTCTAAAACGAAGCCCCCTGTAGGCGTTACCCTGAGGGACGAATTAGGAAACAGTAACGAGTTTCGAGTCGCGAGTTTTGAAAACCTTTGAACCCTGGCATGTGGATGGTTTGGGTTTTTGCCTTTCGATACTCGTGACTCGCAACTCGAAACTGTCCCTTTCCCCGGGCCGCCATGCATGGTTGCTGCAAAAAAACGACTCGGGGTCCGGGCACAAAAAAGGCGGAGATTTCCTTTCGGAAATTTCCGCCCTACGGTTCCAGCACTGACGTCCCTTACCCCAACTGTCCCTGCAGCTCCATCACATCCACCGTCCGTTCCGGTTTCAGCGGGTCAATCAGGGTCTTTGCATCTTTGTAGACGCGCGGCGTCTTGTAGAGCATGGCCACCGCCTTCACATGGCTGGGGCACACATAGCGCTCCGGCATTTCCTGTTCCAGCCAGGCGCGTACCTTCGGTGCCTGATCGGAGCCCATCTTCGGAAACAGGTGATGCTCCACATGGTGGCTGAAATGGAAATGCAGCGGGTCGATCCAGCGCCAGGCACGCACGCTCATGGAATTGTCCACCGGGTGGTTGTTGTCCATCTGCGGGCGCAGCATGTGGTTGGTGAGAATATAGCTCTGCCCGATGAAGTTCAGAATCATGATCGGGATCAGCACGGTAAACACGGCCAGGGGACCGGAGATCACCGCCAGGGCAATCCAGGCCGCGCCGCACAGCAGCGACTGGATGATCGCCTTGCGACGGTTGAAACCCTTGAACTCGTCGCGGCGGCGGGTCTGCATCCACAGCACCAGCTGGGCATGGAACATGAAGGAATAGAACAGGAACAGGAAGCTGTACCAAGTGCCACTGCCCGGAGCCGGCTTGGTGAAGTTGGCCATTTTCGGGTACTTCTCATAACGAACCATGGTGCCGAAGGAATCCGGGTCCTTGTCGCCCAGGTTGGTGTGGGCGTGATGAGCCACGTTGTGCCAGCGGCGCCAGAACTCCGGCGGCACCATGGCCGGGCCAAAGCCGATCCAGCCGAGAAATGTCTGCATGCGCTTGCTCATGCCCAGGGCGCCATGCAGCACCTCGTGGGCCAACAGTGCCTGGCAGGCCAGGGTGTGGCCGGCCAGTAGGGCCAGCAGTAGATTGCCCCACCAGGGCAGGTCGAACATCAGAATGCTGGTGAGGCTGGCCACGATGATGGCGGTCATGGGCAGATACCACAGCGCGCGCAGCGGGCGGGCCTTGAAGGCCTCGGGGCCCAGGTCTTTCTTCACCGCATCACGGATGGCGCGGGCATCATCAGCACCGAAGTGCCGGCTGTAAGCAGGGGTGTCCGTCGTCATGCTCGTTGTCCTTTGGGTTCCTGAAGCAGTCACGGGGAAATTCGGATGCCGACATTCTCGTGAACGGCCGTGCGCTGGCGAAGTGCAGGGCTGGACAGAAGTCTGTCATTTTCGGACAGGAGCGGAATTGGCGTATAGTAGAGGCATGAGTCGCGAACGCTTCATACAACTGGACCCCGGCACAGGCCGCTCCCCGGTGCCCGTCAACTATGTGCGCAACCTGGTGGAGTTGATTGGCGAAATCGGCGTGGATACCCGTCGCCTGCTCAAGCAGGTCGGCCTCAGTGAAGACGAGGTCTACAACCCGGAGCCGGCACTGCGTTTCGAGCAGTTCCGCCGGGTGATGGTGGGCGCCCGTGAGATGACCGGCAACCCGGCCCTGGGCTTGGCGTTGGGCCAGCAACTGACCCTCACTGCCCACGGCCTGCTGGGCTATGCCGCCATCAGCAGTGCCGACCTGGGTGATGCCCTGCGTCTGCTGGAGCGTTATTTCCGCACCCGCACCCGCCTGTGCGTGCCGCGCATCGAGCCCACCGGCGATGGCGTACGCTTCTGCCTGGTGGAAAGTGTGCCGCTGGGCGATATTCGCGAAACCTACCTGGAAGTGGTGGTGGCCGCCGTGGTCGGCGGTATTCGCTACCTGCTGGGCGAGCGCTTCCGTGGCGCCGTGCTGGAGCTGCCATACTCCGCCCCCGCCCATGCGCAGCAGTATCGTGAATTGCTGGGCATGCCCGTGGAATTCGATGCGGAGGTGGCGGCCCTGCGCCTGCCCGCCGCTCTGCTGGACGAACCCTTTACCCTGTCGGACCCGGCCTCCCGGCAGATGGCCGCGCAGAAATGCGAAGAAGAGTTGCAGCGCCTGGAGGCCGACCAGGACTGGGCCAGCCGCGTGCGCGCCCGCCTGATGCAGGCCGAGGGCATGCTGCCCAGCCTGGAACAACTGGCCAGTAACTTCCATGTGACCTCGCGCACCCTGCGCCGTTACCTGAACGCCCTGGGCGTCAGCTACCGTTCCCTGCTGGAGGAAGTGCGCATGACCAAGGCCATGTGCTACCTGAAGGCCAATATCACCGTGCAGCAGGTGGCCATGAAACTGGGCTACGCCGACCCCAGTAACTTCGCCCGGGCCTTTCGCAAATGGACCGGCCACCCGCCGAGTCATTTCCAGCCGTAAATCCGCCGCTCTCCACGAAGGCAAGCCGCAAGCTACAAGCTACAACACGAGCGAGGCCTTCATTATCTGAAATGCCGTGCCCGCGAACCGATAGTGAGGCGGTGCGCGGGCACGACTCTGGATTTACCCCAAAACATTGATTCGCGTTGTAGCTTGCGGCTTGTCTCGGCGTTACCGCTAACTTCCCATCTGGCAATCCCCCTGCCATAACGCTAGTGTGCCCGCTCGTCCCCGTGGAAAAATAACCCATGAGTAACCACGAACCCGTCCTGCTGGTCAGCCGGCACAATCAGCCCCGTGGCAGTTGTCAGCGCGGGCGCATGCAGCGCGACCGGTTGATCCACCGTGCCTCCTATGTGGTGGTGCGCGATCTGGCCGGGCGGGTGTGTGTGCAGCAGCGGGCCGACGACAAGCACTTCTACCCCGGCGGTTGGGACCTGGCCGCCGGCGGCGTCATGCGGCCCAATGAAACCGTGGCTCGCAACCTGTCCCGGGAACTGTTCGAGGAAGTGGGCGTACAGCGCCACTTTACCTCCTGGCAATGGTTCTTCTTTGCCAATCCTCACCACCAGGTCTGGGGCGCGCTGGCATCCGTGGTGGCCTGCCCACAGGCGGTATCGCTCAGTGACGAAGTGGTCGCGATTGACTGGCTGCCCGCCCGGCAGGCGCTGGCCCTGCCCGATGCCACTCCGGATACCCGCCACGCCCTGTCCTTGCTGTTGTCATCCACCGTCTGAGCGTTTTCGTCCTTGTCGCCCGGGAGCTTGCTGGGTAGCTTCTCTCCATCGGAAAGGAGAGTAGTGCTATGTCTCAGCGATTCAGTGTGGCCGGTAAACGCGTTTTGATTACCGGCGCCTCCAGTGGGTTTGGCGCCCATTTTGCCGTGGCCCTGGCCGCAGAGGGCGCCGATGTGGTGCTGGCGGCCCGCCGGGTGGAAAAACTGGAAGCCACCGCCAAGGCCGTGCGCGACCAGGGCCGGGAGGCCACCGTGGTGCCCATGGATGTGAGCGACCACGCCAGCGTGGAAGCCGCCTTTGAACAAATGCCCCCGGTGGATGTGGTGGTCAATAACGCCGGCATTTCCCACGAAGGCCCCACCGATGAGCTCAGCGAGCAAGACTGGGATGCGGTGGTGGACACCAACCTGAAAGGGGTCTGGGCGGTGTCCAAGTTCGCCATCCAGCAGTGGAAGCGCGATGGCCGCCCGGGCAGCCTGATCAATATTGCCTCCATTCTCGGCCTGCGCGTGGGGGGGCGGGTGGCGCCCTACACCGCGTCCAAGGCGGCGGTGGTGCAGCTCACCAAATCCCTGGCACTGGACTTTGCCCGTTACAACATCCGTTGCAATGCCATCTGCCCGGGCTATGTGGAAACCGATATCAACCGCGATTTTTTCAACAGCCCGCTGGCGGACAAAATGCTCAAGCGCATTCCCTACCGTCGCCTGGGGCAGATCGACGAACTGGTGGGCCCGCTGCTATTGCTGGCTTCCGATGCGTCGTCCTACATGACCGGTTCGGTCATCGCCGTGGACGGCGGCCACCTCTGCAATACGCTTTGATGACGCAACACGCAACACGCAACACGCACGGCGCGGCAGCCGATACGGCCTGCCGCGTAGTGGCAACCCGTGAAACAGTACTTAAGGAACGACCATGGATTTTTCCCTGAGCCCGGAAATCGAAAGCCTGCGTCAACAGGTCGCGGCCTTTGTGGAAGCGGAAATCATGCCGCTGGAACACGACAAGGCCAACTACGACGACCACGAAAACTTCAGGGAAAGCGTGGTCGCTGGCCTGCGTGAAAAAGCGAAAGCGGCTGGCCTGTGGGGGTTCCAGTTGCCCAAAGAACGGGGTGGCCTGGACGTGGGCGTGGCCGGCATGGCGGTGTTGTACGAAGAAGCGGCGCGCAGTCCGTTCGGCCCGGTGGTGTTCAACTGTGCCCCGCCGGATGACGGCACCATGATCCTGCTTAACAAGATTCTCAATGACGAGCAGAAAGCACGTTGGCTACAGCCCATGATCGACGGCAAGGTGCGCTCCGCCTTCGCCATGACCGAACCCGACGGCGGCTGCGGCTCCGACCCCTCCCTGACCTACACCTCGGCCACCAAAGAGGGGGACAACTGGATCATCAAGGGCCGTAAATGGTTTATCACCGGCGCCGAAGGGGCGCAGACCTTTATCCTGATTGCCAAGACCGGCGATGATGAGCGCAAGGGCCTCACCGCCTTCCTGTTCGATGCCGACCAGCCCGGCTGGGAAATCGTGCGCCGCATTCCCATCATGGGCCCGGAAGAGCACGGCGG
>JAKSCQ010000293.1 GCA_022360555.1 Pseudomonadales bacterium | reverse complement strand
AGAGCTTTTGATCGTTCTCAATGAACGACAGGCAACAACCCGTATCTTTTCAAAACCGGGCACTCGCCCAATCACCGCCAGCAAACCCGGCCCGGGAGAAATGGAAGCGGCCAGCGCAAAGGCCGACATGGCTAACAGCAAGGATGCGCCCATTGGAAACTCCCTGATTAACGCAGGGAGTATTGCCGGACAGACAGACCGTATTGAACAACATTGCCTTCAAGCAACGTTCCCGGGCTTTGTAATGAAAGAAAAGGCTTATGCGCGCTGCTGAAATTATTGCGCTTTTATTACCGTTGTATTAAGACTGGATGCGGGCCAGGGAGGCGAGAGATCGGGCTCAGGGTGTACTGGTCTGTGTCTTGTTAAAACAGGGAGAAAGTCATGAACAAGAAAATCACAAGTCTTGCGTTTGCCGCCCTCGCTGGGGCTACCGGTCATGCCTTTGCGGAGGCGCCTTCGTTCAACTATGTCCAGTTCGATTATGTGATCTCTGGTGATACCGAAGTGGACCCTGATGGTGTTCCGTCTGAAACGCTGGATCTTCAGCGTGGGCTCGGGATACAGGGTGCCTTTGAAATTGGTGATTACGTCATGGTGATGGGACGTCATATGGCCCTGGACTATGAAGATGAAACCGGTATCACAATTGGGTCGGTGGATAATGCCGCGGTCAATGATATGACCTTCATCGGTGTGGGGGCACATATGCCCCTGGCGGACATGCTGGATATCTACGGGGCCGTGGGTTTCAGTCGGCCGACCTTTGTGAGTGTGGCAGGTGAAGGTTACGGCCTGGAAATTGGGGCCCGTGCCAACTTTGAAATGGTCACCGCCTCACTCTGGTACAACATGGGGCGCACTGACACCAAGGCCGGTACGGATACCATCGATATTGATCCGGAACTGCTGGGGCTGGATGTGGCCATCGAATTTGCACCGGAGGCGCCGCAACTGGTGCTGGGCTATGTGGATGCCACCAACGAGCTGGAACTCGGCCCGACCACCAAGGCGGACATTAACTATGACCACTTCTCCATCGGCGTAAGACAGAACTTCTGAGCGCCAACAAAAAACGGGGCCTGATTGCTCAGGCCCCGTTTTTTATTTTCGTACTCATTACCCCAATCCCGCCACCACCATTTTCCGTAGGCTCCCTTGCTTCCAAGGCGAAAGGTTGAATCAGGTCTGGTGCCTGCCAGATCCCTTCGCTTTGCAAGCAACGCTCCAACGGGGTAAGAACATCCGTCATTCCGGGGCAGTGGCCGACACCAAATAGCCCGACCCGTTGGAGCCTTGTTCACAAGGCGAACTCCTCCGACCCTTGATGCCGCTTCGCACAGCTCAAACGAAGGGCGCTGCCAAATAATTAGCCTTTCCCATAGGCCCGTAAGAACATGTCCACCACCTGCTCCGCATGGGGCTGCGCTTCCGACGCTGTCATGGGCTGGCGGTAGCCGATCAGGGTTTTCATGTGCTGGCATCCCTGCAACAGGCTGAAGAAATTCTCTGCCGCCTGCTTCGGGTCCGGGGCGTCCAGCAGTCCGGCCTGGTTGGCTTCGCGAACCAGGTGCTCCATGGCGTTGAGGGTGCGTTGCGGGCCGGCTTCAAAGAACAGCCGGGACATGTCCGGGTCCACCGCCGCCTGGCTGTTGAGCAGGCGTTGCAGTTCCACCGACTCCATGCTGTGAATCAGGTCGAGAAAGCCCAGCCCGATCTTGGTGAGGGTGGTGCGCAGGGGTTGTGTACGGTCCAGTTCGAAAATCGGTACCGGCAATGTGTTGTGGCACTTTGTCTCGACAGCGGCAGAAAACAGGGTTTCCTTGTCGCTGAAGTGGCTGTAAACGGTGAGCTTGGACACCCCGGCCAGTTTGGCGATGGCGTCCATGCTGGTGCCGGCAAATCCCTGGGAGAGGAAGAGCGAGGTGGCGGCCTTCAGAATGGCCGCGCGCTTGGCCGGGTCCTTGGGGCGGCCCCGGGCGGGCGTGACGGTACTGTCGGTGGCTTCTGTCATATTTCAATACTGGACGGTACAGTTTAATAAAATTACTATACTGGTGAGTATAGCATGCCGGCAAGGAGATAGCCGGCCAAGGCCGCGTGGCGGCGCAGTGTAAATAAAGGGTCCAGTCATGTTTCGTTCCGTGTTAGTTCCGGGTCTGGTGCTTGCCGTGGTGATCGGGGTCGGCTTGCAGGCCTGTTCCGATGCCGAGTCCAACAAGCCCGAGGCGCCCCGCCCGGCGTTGGTGACCCAGCCTCTGTCTGACGATGCCAGCCAGGATGTGTTCCCCGGTGAAGTGCGTGCCCGTTACGAGCCCGAGCTGGGTTTTCGCATTGGCGGCAAGATCAGCGAACGGAAGGTGGATGTGGGGGACCGGGTAAGCAAGGGCCAGGTGCTGGCCACCCTGGATACTGACGACGTACGCCTGCAACTGGATGCCGCCCGGGCTCGCATGGCTTCCGCCCAGGCAGACCACAAGCTGGCCAAAAGCGAACTGGAACGCTACCGGGCGCTGCTGGAGCGCAAGGTGGTCAGCCGCTCCCAGTTCGACGGTATTGAAAGCCGTTTTGACGCCAGCGTGGCCCAGCTTCGCCAGGCCCGCGCCAACCTGAATGTGGCACGCAACCAGGCGGACTACGCCGAACTCAAGGCCCCCCGGGACGGGGTGATCGCCCAGCGACTGGCCGAGGCCGGCCAGGTGGTGGCGGCCGGTCAACCGGTGTTCGTGCTGGCGGTGGATGGCGACCGGGAAGTGCGTATCGACCTGCCGGAGCAGGATGTGGGCCGTTTCTCCATTGGCATGCCGGTGGCCATCGAACTCTGGTCCCGCCAGGGCAATGTTTTCGCCGGCAAGATCCGCGAGCTGTCTCCCTCGGCGGACCCGCGCTCGCGCACCTTCGAGGCCTGGGTGGCGTTCGACAACGACGAGGTAGGCGCCGAGCTGGGGCAATCCGCCCGGGTGTTCGTCAATGGTGGTGATGCCCGCCTGCTCAGCATTCCCCTGTCGGCCCTGACCGCCGATGAGGGCGAGCGCTATGTGTGGGTGGTGAATCCGCAGGACAGCACCCTGCAGAAAACGCCGGTGAAGGTCGGCCCTTATCAGGAGCAGACCGTACCGGTGCTGGCGGGGTTGAAGGCGGATGACTGGATCGTGGCCGCCGGTACCCATCTGGTTCGCCAGGGCCAGGCCGTGATACCCGTGGATCGCCAGAACCGGCAGATCAAGTTGACACCGCCGGCGGACGATTCCGGCACCGACACCGACAACGCGGAATAAGGGAGCGCCGCCATGTCCTTCAATCTGTCGGAATGGGCACTGAAAAACCGCGCCCTGGTGCTCTATGCCATGTTGCTGCTCGGTGCCATGGGGGCGATTTCCTATGCCAACCTGGGCCAGAGCGAAGACCCGCCGTTCACCTTCAAGCTGATGACCATCCGGACCATCTGGCAGGGCGCCAGTGCCGAGGAAGTGTCGCGGCAGGTAACCGAACGCATCGAAAAGAAGCTGATGGAAACCGGCGACTTCGAGCGAATCACGTCCTATTCCCGGCCGGGCGAATCGCTGGTCATGTTCATGGCCCGCGACGAAATGCGCTCCGCCGAAATCGAGGACCTGTGGTACCAGGTGCGCAAGAAGGTGGGCGATATTCGCCATACCCTGCCGCCGGATGCCCTGGGCCCCTTCTTCAATGACGAATTCGGTACCACCTTCGGCAACATCTATGCTCTCACCGGTCAGGGCTTCGACTACGCCATCATGAAAGACTACGCCGACCGCTTGCAGCTTGCCCTGCAACGGGTGAAAGACGTGGGCAAGGTGGATCTGGTCGGCCTGCAGGACGAAAAGATCTGGGTGGAAATTTCCAACACCAAGCTGGCGTCCCTGGGCATTCCGCTGGTGACCGTGCAGCAGGCCTTGCAGTCACAGAATGCGGTGGCCGACGCGGGCTTTTTCGAGACGCCATCCAGCCGGGTGCGCCTGCGTGTGTCCGGCGAATTCACCAGTGTGGAAGACATCCGCAATTTCCCCATCCAGGTGGACAACCGCACCCTGCGGCTGGACGACATTGCCACTGTGCACCGTGGCTTCAGTGATCCGCCCCAGCCACGCATGCGTTTCATGGGCGAAAACGCCATCGGTATCGCCGTGTCCATGAAGGAAGGCGGCGACATCCTGCAACTGGGTGACAACCTGGACAAGGCATTCCGCGAATTGCAGCAGACCCTGCCGGTGGGCATGGAGCTGCGCAAGGTGTCCGACCAGCCGGCGGCGGTGGAGGCCGGCGTAGGTGAATTCGTCCAGGTGCTCATGGAAGCGCTGGTGATCGTGTTGCTGGTGAGTTTCTTCTCGCTGGGCTGGCGCACCGGCATGGTGGTGGCGCTGTCCATTCCGTTGGTGCTGGCCATGACCTTCGCCACCATGGCCTATTTCGATATCGGCCTGCACAAGATTTCCCTGGGGGCCCTGGTACTGGCCCTGGGGCTGATGGTGGACGATGCCATCATCGCGGTGGAGATGATGGCCATCAAGATGGAGCAGGGCTACAGCCGCCTCAAGGCCGCCGGCTTCACCTGGCGGACCACGGCGTTTCCCATGCTCACCGGCACCCTGATCACCGCCGCCGGTTTTCTGCCCATTGCCACGGCGGAATCCAGCACCGGCGAATACACCCGTTCCATCTTTCAGGTGGTCACCATTGCCCTGCTGGCGTCGTGGATCGCGGCGGTGGTATTCGTGCCCTACCTGGGGGAAAAGCTGCTGCCCAATCTGGTCAAACGCGATGCCAGTGGCGAAGTGCACGACCCTTACCAGAAACCGTTCTACCAGCGCTTCCGGCGCGTGGTGGAGTGGTGCGTGCGCTACCGCAAGACGGTGATCGCCCTGACCCTGGGGGCCTTTGTATTGGCCCTGTTCCTGTTCAGCTTCGTGCCGCAACAGTTCTTCCCGTCCTCCAACCGGCTGGAGCTGATGGTGGACATGAAACTGGAAGAGGGCGCCTCGCTCACCGCCACGGAAAAGCAGTTCCTGCGGCTGGAAGAAAAGCTGGGCAACAATGACCTGATCGACAACTATGTGGGCTACATCGGCAGTGGCTCGCCGCGTTTCTATCTGTCGCTGGACCAGAAACTGCCAGCGCCATCGCGGGCCCAGTTCGTGATTCTCACCCGCAATATCGAGGAGCGCGAACAGGTCAGAAGCTGGTTGATTGAAACGCTCAACAACGAATTCCCCACCGTGCGGACCCGTGTCTCGCGGCTGGAGAATGGCCCTCCGGTGGGTTATCCGCTGCAGTTCCGGGTGTCCGGCGAGCATATTCCCCAGGTGCGGGCACTGGCGCGCCGGGTGGCGGACAAGGTGCGTGCCAACCCCCATGCCGACAATGTGCATCTGGACTGGGAAGAACCCAGCAAGGTGGTACGCCTGAACGTGGACCAGGACCGGGCCCGTACCCTGGGCATCACCACCGAGGACCTGTCCACCGCCTTGCAGGCGTCCCTGTCCGGGGTAGCGGTGAGCCAGTATCGCGAAGACAACGAACTGATCAATGTGGAAGTGCGCGGCGACAGCCATGAGCGCCATGCCGTTGGTTTGCTGGGTAACCTGGCGGTGCAGACCGCAAACGGCCGCGTGCCCCTGAACCAGATCGCCACCCTGGAATACGGCTTCGAGGAAGGCATCATCTGGCATCGCGACCGGCTGCCCACCGTGACCATTCGTGCCGATGTGCGTGACGGTCAGTTACCGGCGACGCTGGTCAACCAGATCCTGCCGCAACTGGAAGGTGTTCGCGCCGACCTGCCGCCGGGCTACCTGCTGGAAGTGGGCGGCACCGTGGAGGAATCCGCCCGTGGCCAGAAATCGGTGAACGCGGGTATGCCGCTGTTCATCCTGGTGGTGATCACCCTGTTAATGCTGCAACTGCGCAGCATGCCCCTGTCGCTGATGGTGTTCGTCACCGCGCCGCTGGGGCTGATCGGCGTCACCGTCTTCCTGCTGGTGTTCCAGAAACCGTTCGGGTTCGTGGCCATGCTCGGCACCATTGCCCTGGCCGGGATGATCATGCGCAACGCGGTGATTCTGGTGGACCAGGTGGGGCAGGACATGGCCCAGGGGCTCAGTGCCTGGGATGCCATCATCGAGTCCACTGTGCGCCGCTTCCGCCCCATCGTGCTCACTGCGCTGACGGCGGTGCTGGCCATGATTCCCCTGTCGCGCAGTGTCTTCTTCGGCCCCATGGCCGTGGCGATCATGGGCGGGCTGATCGTTGCCACCGCCCTGACGCTGCTGTTCCTGCCGGCCCTCTACGCCGCCTGGTTCCGCATCAAGGAAGAACACACCGACCCGGCACACATCGAACGCTGATTAGCCGGATAACTCCGGCCTTCCCCGTGGCCCCGGCAATGCCGGGGCTTTTTTTGTTCATCGCGCATTAGGAAGAGATACCGGGTCTGAGGTCGGACGTTGGAAGTCGGACGCTATAACCGGCAAATCCGCAGGCCTTGAATCAGCCATCCCGGTCTTCACCGGGCGGGGTATCGCGGTCGAACGACCGCTCCCACGGGGTGCTTTGCCTGTTGTGGGGGCCAGCCTGCTGGCGATAATTGCTTGCAGGCAAGCTCCCACCGTTTTCTTATAGCGTCACAAATTCCTGGAACGGCCCGCTGATTTCGTAGGTGATGCCGAAGCCATTGCCGCCACCAAAAATGGCGCTACCGCGCTGGGAGCTGAAATACAGACGGCTACCGTCCGGGCTGAAGGCGGGACCGGTGATTTCCGAATCGTCCTGGCCGGTCACCTGTAGCAGTGGCGCCACCTTGCCGTCGCTGTCGATCACCACGATCTGCATGTCGCCGCCGTCTTCCGCCACCAGCAGATCGCCGCCACTGGACACGGTGATATTGTCCACGCCGGTCAGAATCGGGTTGCTGGCGGTGGCCGCGTCATACACCACGGTCAGGCGGTTCAGGTTGGTGTCCAGTTGCCACACCTTGTTGTCGCCCTTGGTGGTGAAGTACACCGAGCCATGGCTGTACCAGCAGCCTTCGCCACCGTCGAAAGCGGTGCTGTCCGGCAACTGTTCCCGGGTCGGCGTCTCAAACAGGTTGGGGGTGGGGTTGGGCACATCCAGCCAGGTGACATAGCCCTGGGCATCCACGCTGGCGGCCTGCAACACCCCTTCATCCAGATTCAGGGAACCGTCATTGTTGTGGCCGGCGGGGATAAAACGGTAGAAGCGGCCGTCGCCCTCGTCCTCGGTCAGGTAGACCATGTTGAACACCGGGTCCACGGCGGCGGCTTCGTGTTTGAAGAAACCCAGCCCGCGACGGACCTTGGCGGCGTGGTGGCCAAACGGATCGCATTCGTAGACCCGGCCAAACTCGATTTCCTCGCAGGACAACCAGGTCTGCCACGGGGTGGGCCCGCCGGCGCAGTTCAGGTTGGTGCCGCCGAGGATTCGGTAGGCATCGTTCACCGAACCGTCGGCGTTGAAGCGGATGGCGGACACACCGCCGCCCAGCAGGCTGATGGTTTCGCTGTTGGATACATAGACCCAGCCGCCGTCGCCGGTGGCATAGGTGGCGCCGCCGTCCGGGTAGGTGTGCCAGCGGTAAGCGGTGCGGTTCCAGAAACTGCGCCGCACCCGCTGTCCGGCCGCGGCGACAATGCGGGAAGAGAACCCGGCGGGCAGCCGGATACCGTTGTCGTCCGGCGCCTGCAGGCTGCCGATCTCGGCCAGGGTGCGCGCCGACAGGGGCTGGCTTATCGACAGCAGGGACGGGCCGATGGCCAGGGCGGCCAGGCCGGTGGAGCCCTGCTTCAAAAGCTGGCGGCGGGAGAGCGTGGTGTTGTTCTTCATCAGGCCTTCCTCCATGAAAGTGTGGTCACTGGTCCGGCAGCCTACCCCCTGAATGCGACAAAAAAGCGGAAGCAGCGCAAACCCGGCGCCGATCACCCATGAACCCCATCACGTTTCGCCCACCGGTCACCAAAAATTCACTGTCCCCCGGCGGCATACCTGCGAACCCCGGTATCCCGGTTTGGATTTTCGAAACTCGTGCTGTGTGTCCCTACGGTACGACCTTGATCACCAACGTCTCCTTCGATCCCTGATGCGCCGCGCGGACACAACGCAGCTCGAAGGTGCCCGCCCGATCAAACCGCCAGGGCAGGGTCACGGTGGTGTCCGGTTCGCTCAGTCGGGTATTGGGGTAGTCCTTGCGCAGGTCCGGCATCAGCCGGTGGATCAGGTCCTGGTCGCGCAGGGCCTGCTCATCGCCCAGGGCAAACAGATGCCAGTCATCACTGTGGTTCTGAATCCGCAGGGAAAGCGCCTCCCCCGGGGCGGGAGACAGCGTGGCCGGGGCCCAGGAATTGTAAAAATTCACCGTCACAACCGGCAGATTTCCCGGGTTTCGCAGGGCCGTGCCCGCGGCCATGGGGATCTCGTCTGGCAGAATGCCATGGGCCCGGCTACTCTGCGGAAAAAGCAGAACCGCGGCCAGCATAACAACAGTAACCCTTTTCACCTGGCTGACTCTCGACAACGGAGGGATCTCGTTTGCGCAGAATACGTGTTTTTACCCTGGCTTGCCTGTGGGCACTGGTTGCCACCACCGCCAGTGCGGCGCCACTCACCGTGGCCGTGAAAAGCGCGCCGCCATTCAGTTATCAGAGCGGCGAGCGCTGGGATGGCGTGAGTGTCGAGCTGTGGGAAAGCGTGGCCAAACAGACCGGCTATGAATACCGCCTGCGGCCCTATCGCACGGTTTCCGACATGCTGGAAGCGGTGGAGCTGGGCCAGGCGGATGTGGCCATCGGCGCCATCAGTGTCACCGCCGACCGCGAACGGCGGCTGGACTTCACCCAGCCCATGTTCCGCGCCGGGCTGGGCATCGCCACCCGCAGCGAACCCGGCGGCTGGCTGTCCACCGTACGCAGCCTGTTCACCTGGAAATTCCTCTCCGCCGTGCTGGCGCTGGGCCTGGTGTTGCTGCTGGTGGGGGTGATGATCTGGCTGCTGGAGCGACGCAAGAACCCGGAGCATTTTGGCGGCAGCGCCAGCCAGGGCATCGGCAGTGGCTTCTGGTGGTCGGCGGTGACCATGACCACCGTGGGTTACGGCGACAAGGCGCCGGTGAGTGCCGGTGGCCGGGTGCTGGGGCTGATCTGGATGTTTGTCAGCATCATCACCATTTCCGGTTTTACCGCGGCCATCGCCTCCAGCGTGACAGTGAACAAGCTGCAGACCCAGATCAACGGTGCCTCCGACCTGCCCCGGGTCAAGGTGGCGGCGGTGGAAAACACCAGCGGGGCCAACTGGCTGGTGGGGCAGGGCATCAACTACCGGCCCTACGCCAACGCCCAGAAAGCCATGCGCGCCGTGGCACTGGGCGAAGTGGATGCCATGGTGTTCGACGCCCCGGTGATGCGTCACATGCTGCGCGAACGTCAGGACACCAGCCTGCTGGTGTTGCCCAAGCTGGTGCGCGAGGAAAGCTATGCCTTCGCCGTGGCCAACGGCAGCAAGCTGCGCGAGAGCATCGACCAGGCCATGCTGGACATCCTGCCCACGGAAGGATGGCGACTGGTGTTGAACCGTTACCTGGGCAAGGATTCGTAGGAGCCGTCTCTCGGACGGCGAACCCTGACGCCGGGGAAAATCGCCGTCCGAGAGACGGCTCCTACAACTGCAGGATCGACTTGGTCACCGAGCCGGTGGCGATCAGCCTTTCCTTGCTGTCTTCATCCACCGCGTAGGCCTCCGCGCGCATGGCCGCCAGGGTGCGGCCGATGCGGTCCGCCCGGGCGCGGATAATCACGCTTTCCCCTTTCTTGGCGGCACGCAGCACACTGTTGTGGGTTTCCACGGTCACCGGTTGCTGGTTGTCGGGCAGTTCGGCCACCGCCGCAAAAAAACAGGCCACATCCATCAGCGCATAGAGAATTCCACCATGCAGGGCGCCCATGGGGTTGGCGGTAAAATCATTCACCGCAAAGCGGATTTCGCTGTGTTTGTCGCCGACGCTCAGCAGCTCCAGCTCACAGGTCTGGTGAAAAGGCAGACTCAGCACTTCGTCGCGAACGACATCCAGTCGGCTCATGGTGGGTAACCCCTGTGGTTGATGCGTAGGGCGTTTACTTTGCCGCCGCCGGGGCGGTTTGTGAATGACCCCACGGAACCCTTTGCCTTGACCGCGGTCTTCACTGTGGCAGGATAACGCTTCCCTTTTATTCAACGGCGTCCATCATGAAGGCACTGGTCTGGACATTGCTGCTCATCATCGGCACCCATGTGCTGGTGCTGGACGCCGTGCATCACGAGCACGACGCCGGCGTGGCCTTCGAACAGGTCCAGCAGGATGGCAACCATCTGGATGTGCTGGACAAGGGCGGCGACCACTGCTGCCAGTGCCACGGTTTCATGACCGGTGCGGACTGTGCCCCGGCCCGACTGCCGGCCCCGGCCATGCCACTGGCCGCTTTACCGCCTTTCCTGCCGGACGCCCCGGCGGACAATCCCTTCCGACCCCCCATCGCCTGATTCCGGAATCCGTCTGTCTTGCTGTGCCCGTGTGGGTGCAGTGAACCGTGATCCCTGAATCAGGAGTTTCCCCATGGGAATCCGACTCGCAGTGCGTGGAATCGCACTGTGGCTGGCCGTGTGTGCCAGCCCGTCCGCCCTGGCGGACACCGCCGACTGGGCCCGCTGGGTACGCCAGCAGGTCGAACAACTGCCCGCCAGCCGGGCCATCGATGCCCGCCAGACACAGTGGCTGGCGGAAAATCGTGACGCGGCCCAGCCGCTCTACAACCCGGCCCTGAACATCGGCTACGAAGACAGTGCCGAGCAGACCAAAACCCTGGGGCTCAGCCAGACCCTGGACTGGTCCGGCAAGGCTCGCGCCCGCCGGGATGCCACGCAGATACGCGATGCCATGGCGCGACTGCGGACCGACAAGGCCCGCGCGGATCTGCTCGCCCGCAGCCTCGCCGCCCTGGTGGCCTATGACGCGGCCAGCGCCCGCCTGCAGGCCGCCCGGGAGCAGGAGCGGCAACTGATGGAGCTGGCGGACCTGATCCGCCGCCGCCAACAGGCCGGCGATGTGGGCCAGGTGGATGCCCGCCTGACCCTGCTTTCCGTGGGCCAGGCCCAGCAGGCCCTGGCCGAAGCGGAAGCCGCGGCCACCCGTGCCGTCACCCGGCTGCGTGAAGTCCTGGCCCTGTCCTCGCCCGCCTATCCGCTGCCCGCGCAATCCCTGGTTCAGAGTCTGAGCCGCAGCGTGGACGACCGCCTGGCCGCCAACTACGACCTGCAACTGGCCCGGCAGCAACTGGCCCTGGCGGAGCAGGGCGTGGCCGTGGCCGACAAGCAACGCAACAGTGACCCGACCCTGGATGTGCGAATCGGCAAGGAAGGCGATGCCGACCTGTGGGGGCTGGACCTGAGCCTGCCGCTGAAAGTTTTCAATACCGGCAAGGCCGCCTACCAGCAGGCTCTGGCCGACAGCGAGGCCCGCCGCGCCCTGCTGGAGAAAACCCGCAATGACATCCGCGCCCGTCTGGACGGTGCCCTGGACAATTTCCGGCAACAACAGCGCCGCTGGGAAGCCTGGCAGAAACTGGCCGAGCCCCGCCTGGATGACAACGACGCCTTGCTCAAACGTGTCTGGCAACAGGGCGAACTCACCACCCAGAACTACCTGCTGGCGCTTAACCAGAGCCTGGACACCCGCCTGTCCGGCATCGCCCTGCGTGAAGCCATGCAGCAGGCCTGGATCGAATGGCTCCAGCAAAGCGCCCAGCTCGAAGCGTGGTTAAACACGCTGGCAAATTAACAGATCTCTGCAGGCGTTCCTCTTGATGTGCGAACGGGGAAATCGAATGACACAGAGCAAGGCATGAAAGGCTACTGCGACATGAGGTGGCGCCTTCTTCGCGCCCTGAACGGCACTCCTGCAAAAATTGGAAATTTTTTATGAAAATCGCAATGAAATTTCAGAAAACGCCACTGGCGATCGCGCTGTTGGCAACCCTGTCTTTCCCGTCATGGGCCCAGGACAATCACAACCATGGCCAGAATGCCGCGCCTGTAGAAAATGAATCGCATGGGCAAGAAACCCATGAGCAGCACGGCGAACATGATGACCATGAAGAAACGGGGGTCACACTGACGGCCGAACAACAAGCCATGCTCAACCTGCAAGTCATCACTTTGCAGCCACAAGAGAACGCCACCCGGACGCTGTCCGTCCCCGCCGAAATCACCAGTAACCAGTACCGCACCTGGGTGGTGCCGGTGCGCATCGATTCCCAGGTGCAATCGCGCAGCGCCACCCTGGGCCAGCATCTGCAGAAAGGCGACCCCATCGCCACCCTGTTCAGCCCGGCCATGGCGCAACTGCAAAGTGACCTGCAGGTGGCCGCCGATGCCTGGCAGCGGGTGAACAACCTGGGCCGGCGTACCGTGGGCAACCAGCGTTATCTGGATGCCCAGGGCAACTACCAGTCCCTGCGCGCCCGCGCCAAAGGCTACGGCCTGGATGACGATGCCATCGCCGCCATCGAAGCCGGCAACAGCGAGAAGGGCGTCTACACCCTTACCGCCCCGGACGATGGCCTGGTGCTGGAAGATGCCTTTCAGCAGGGCCAATGGCTCACCGCCGGCAGTTCCCTGGTCACGTTGGTGGATGAATCCGAACTGTGGGCGGAAGCGGCGCTTCCTCCCACACCGGGCCTGCAAATCGCCACCGGCACCCCGGCAACGGTCATCATTGGCGACACCGAAGTGGCCGGCAAAGTGATCCAGTCCGGCCACCGCCTCAACCCGGTCACTCGCACCCTCTCCGTGCGCGTGGCCGTGCCGAATGCCGGCCACCTGCTGCACCCGGGCATGTTCGCCGATGTGGTCCTGACGTTGGCGGCGCCAGACAACGCGCTCACCGTGCCGGAAGAAGCACTCACCCGTGGCCCGGATGGCGACTGGCAACTGTTCGTGGAAGAAGAACCGGGCCACTACCAACCCGTGGAAATTCAACTCAACGGCCAACTGGAAAACCGCCGCATCGTCACCGGCATCGAACCGGGTACCCGTGTTGTCACGCAAGGCGCCTTTTTCCTGGCTAGCGAAATGGCCAAGTCCGGTTTTGACATCCACAACCACTGAGGATCACCGT
>JAKSCQ010000093.1 GCA_022360555.1 Pseudomonadales bacterium | reverse complement strand
TGGCGTGGTGCAGCTTGCCCATGGACAGGGCGCGCACCAGCAGGTCGATATCCCCTTCTCCGATCTGCTTGCCGCTGGACGCCGCGTAGGCTTTCGGCTTGGAGACAAAGGCCACTTTGGGGGTGTGCTGGCGGGCTTCCGCTTCTTCGATATTCTCGATCAGCCCCATGCGCTTGGCGCCGTAGGCACGGATGGTCTCGAACATGGCCAGGGCGTCCTTGTTTTCGTTGATGTCGCCCTGCAGCTCGGTACCGGTGTAGCCGATATCCTCTGCGTTCACGAAAACAGTGGGAATGCCGGCATTGATCATGGTGGCCGGGAAGGTGCCGACGCCGGGCACTTCCAGCTCGTCCACCACATTGCCTGTGGGGAACATGGCGCCCTCACCGTCCGCCGGATCCATGAAATCCACCTGTACTTCCGCCGCCGGGAAGGTCACCCCGTCCAGTTCGAAATCGCCGGTTTCCTGCACCTCACCATTGGTAATCGGCACATGGGCCACGATGGTTTTCTGGATGTTGACCTGCCAGATGCGCACCACGGCGATGCCGTTTTCAGGGATACGGTCTGCATCTACCAGACCATTGCTGATGGCGAAAGACCCCACCGCTGCGGTCAGATTCCCGCAGTTGCCACTCCAGTCCACGAAGGGTTTGTCGATGGAGACCTGACCGAACAGGTAGTCCACATCGTGATCGGCGCTTTCGCTTTTTGCCAGGATCACGCTCTTGCTGGTGCTGGAGGTGGCGCCCCCCATGCCATCGGTGTGCTTGCCGTACGGATCGGGGCTGCCGATCACGCGCAGCAGGATTTTGTCACGGGCTTCGCCTGGGACTTGTGCCACTTCCGGCAGGTCCTTGAGGCTAAAGAAAACGCCCTTGCTGGTGCCGCCTCGCATGTAGGTGGCGGGTATTTTGATTTGGGGCGCATGAGCCATGGGTTTGCTCCTTTAAAAAACCTCGGCGGTGGTACCAGCGAGGTTGGATGTTCGCGTGCAAGCACGCTCCTACAGAAAAACAAGCCATGGGAGTTCGGCTGCAGGGGCTCCTACGGAAGTCATTTGTGGGAGCGTGCTTGCACGCGAAAGGTTCGCTTGCGAGCAAACTCCTGCAAAGTCGACAGGCAAAACCGGCGGAGATGGGCTGGCGCCCATTTCCGCCCTACGGCTTTGCCTCAGCCCGCTTCCGCCATGAACTCCTTGGCGAATTTCTGCAGGATGCCGCCGTTCTGGTACACAGAGACTTCTTCCGCGGTATCCAACCGGCAGATTACCGGTACCCGTTCCACCTCGCCGTTCTTGCGGGTAATCACCAGCGTCAAGGTGGCACGCGGTGCAGGGTCGCCTTCCACGTCGTAGATTTCGGTGCCGTCCAGTGCCAGGGTCTTGCGGGTGGTGCCTTCCTCGAACTGCAGGGGCATCACGCCCATGCCGATCAGGTTGGTACGGTGGATACGCTCGAAGCCTTCGGCGACGATGGCTTCCACCCCGGCCAGGGCAACGCCCTTGGCGGCCCAGTCACGGGAGGAACCCTGGCCGTAGTCGGCGCCGGCGATGATGATCAACGGCTGCTTGCGCTCCATATAGGTTTCAATGGCTTCCCACATGCGCATCTGCTTGCCTTCCGGCTCCACGCGGGCCAGGGAGCCCTGGATCACTTCACCATTTTCATCGCGGCACATCTCGTTGAACAATTTCGGGTTCGCGAGCGTGGCGCGCTGGGCGGTCAGGTGATCCCCACGGTGGGTGGCGTAAGAGTTAAAGTCCTCTTCCGGCAGTCCCATCTTGTGCAGGTAGGCACCGGCCGCACTGTCCAGCAGGATGGCGTTGGACGGTGACAGGTGGTCGGTGGTGATGTTGTCCGGCAGGATCGCCAGCGGGCGCATGCCTTTCAGGGCACGGGCTTCGGCCATGGTGCCTTCCCAGTACGGCGGGCGACGGATATAGGTTGACTTGGGCCGCCAGTCGTACAGCGGGCTGGACGCACGTTCACCATCCCCCTTCTTCTCGAACATGGGGATGTAGGTCTTGCGGAACTGCTCGGGTTTCACCGCAGACTTCACGATGGCATCAATTTCCTCATCGGACGGCCAGATGTCCTTCAGGGTAATCGGGTTGCCATCCTGGTCCTTGCCCAGCACATCCTTCTCGATATCGAAACGGATGGTGCCGGCAATGGCATAGGCCACCACCAGCGGCGGCGAGGCCAGGAAAGCCTGCTTGGCATAGGGGTGAATACGGCCATCAAAGTTGCGGTTACCGGACAGTACCGCCGTGGCGTACAGGTCACGGTCGATGACTTCTTTCTGGATTTTCGGGTCCAGGGCACCAGACATGCCGTTACAGGTGGTACAGGCGAAAGCCACCACGTCAAAACCAAGCTTCTGCAGTTCCGGCAACAGCCCTGCCTCTTCCAGGTACATCTTCACGGTCTTGGAACCCGGCGCCAGGGAGGATTTCACCCAAGGCTTGCGGATCAGACCCAGCTTGTTGGCATTACGGGCAATCAGGCCGGCGGCAATCATGTTGCGCGGGTTGCTGGTGTTGGTGCAGCTGGTAATGGCGGCGATGATCACCGCGCCATCGGGCATTTCGCCTTCTTTCTCTTCCCACTCACCGGCGACCCCCCGGCTGGCCAGCTCCGACGCCGGCAGCAAGGCATGGGGATTGGAGGGACCAGCCAGGTTGCGGCCTACGGTGGAGAGGTCGAATTTGAGCACGCGCTCGTATTCGGCGCTCTTGAGGCTGTCCGCCCATAGGCCAGTTTCCTTGGCGTATTTTTCCACCAGTGCCACCTGCTCGTCTTCGCGGCCGGTCAGTTTCAGGTAGTCGAGCGTGTTGTCATCAATAAAGAACATGCCGGCTGTGGCGCCGTATTCGGGCGTCATGTTGGCAATGGTAGCGCGGTCACCCACGGACAGGCTGTCCGCGCCTTCGCCGAAGAACTCCAGGTAGGCCCCCACCACACGTTCGCGGCGTAGAAATTCGGTAATGGCCAGCACCAGGTCGGTGCCGGTGATGCCGGGCTTGAGTTTACCGGTGAGTTCCACACCCACGATGTCAGGCAAACGCATCATGGAGGGGTTGCCCAGCATCACATTCTCGGCTTCCAGGCCACCCACACCCACGGAAATCACGCCCAGGGCATCGACCATGGGGGTGTGGCTGTCGGTGCCCACACAGGTATCCGGGAAAGCGACACCGTCGCGAACCTGCACTACCGGGGACATTTTTTCCAGGTTGATCTGGTGCATGATGCCGTTACCCGGCGGGATCACGTCCACATTATCGAATGCGGTCTTGGTCCAGTTGATAAAGTGGAAGCGGTCCTCGTTACGGCGCTCTTCAACGGCACGGTTTTTCTCAAAGGCCCCCTCTTCAAAGCCGGGGTGCTCTACCGCCAGGGAGTGATCCACAATCAGCTGGGTGGGAACCACCGGATTTACCTTGGAGGGATCACCGCCCTTCTCGGCGATGGCATCACGCA
>JAKSCQ010000176.1 GCA_022360555.1 Pseudomonadales bacterium | reverse complement strand
CTGAAATCATGGTACCGCCTGTGCGGCTACAGGACGGTGGAGGTTCCACGCGCCTCTCTCGTCGAACGTGCCGACTTTCTGATTGCCGCCGCGAAATAGAGTCGCTATCCGCTAGCAAAGTCCAGTTGCTCACCATCTTCGGGCACCCACACCCGGCCATGCAGCCCCTTGCCAATAACCAGTCCCGGCACCTGTTGCCGGGTCAGGACGTCGCGAAAAATGACGCCAGGTCAGTACCGGCAACAGTTTGGCTGAGCATGCTTACTACTGGTTCATCGTGCATTGGTGATAGACGGATAAAGGGCGTCAGCTAGCCCCGGGAGGCAAGGTAGCGTGAAAGCTGTGCCTTTGCTGAATGGCATCAAACCAGCCTGACAAATCCGCTCTTCCCTCACGCCAATTCATGTCCGTATGGCGAAAATCCAGATAGCCGAGCGCACAGGCCATGGCAAGCTCAGCCAGAGTCACTGTCGCTCCACTGGAGAGCTCACGGCACCGCTCCTTGTCCAGATAATCCAGGGTGCGGTGGATCGCATCCCGCCAACGCTGCCTCCATTGTGTTGATTGCTGTTGCTGTGGCCGAGCTGCTTCCATCACCAGTAAAAACGCCGGATCCATAATGCCATCGGCCAGAGCTTCCAGTTCACGAATTTGCTGCTGCCGTTCCCGGCTTTCGCCCAGCAGGGTCTTCTTGCCGAGCTGCACCGCATGGTTATCCAGCCAGGCACAAATGACCGGACTGTCCACGACCAATCCCCCCTTTGGGGTCACCAGCGCCGGCACCTTGCCAAGAGGGTTAACGGTCGCCAGCTCCCGTGCATTTTTCAGTGGGTGCAGTTCGCATTGCTCCAGTTGCGCATCAATTCCCAGCTCCATGGCGAGCATTTGAACTTTTCTGGCGTAAGGTGAGGTGCTTGAGTAAAACAGTTTCATTGGGCTTCCTTGTCCGCGTAGATGGCGTTTTTTACCAAATGTACATACTAGTAGTTACAGAAACAAGCCAAAGCATTCTCATGTTTTCAGAGTAGTCAGATAAGCATTGAGGGCCTGCTGGGTTTCCTCAAGTGCCGAGCCATCCGCTTCGGCTTTGGCGAGGATAAACCCCCCTTGGATACCCGCCATAATCACCCGAACCACCTGAGCAATATTGACATCAGCACGCAGCCCACCACTTTCGCGGGCGTCTTCCAGTACCGCTGTCAGCATCTGTGCCAACTTCCGGAAGTACCCTTCTATGGGCTGTCGCAGGGAGGAATCCAGTACACCCCGCTCATTCACCAACCGCCCAAGCCGGCAGCCCAGGCCGGCATCCCGGGGTTTTGTCACAAAGGCGGAAAGGCGCTCCATGGGAGCACCATCTGCCATCAGGATGTCCCTAGCAGCTTCGAGCAGTTCGGACTCAATTTGCCCTAGTGCTTCGCGGGCTAGCGCTTCCTTGCCAGCAAAGTGGTGATAGAAACTGCCCTGCCCGGCGCCGCTCTCCTTGAGAATGGTGGCCGGACTCATCGCTTCATAGCCCACTTCCCAAAGCAGGTGTTTTGCCGCGTTGATCAGGGCGTCTCGTTTTGACATAACTATTCTGACTTGAGGATTCCGGGGCATTGTAGCGGCTGGAACTTGAACCCGCATACCTTGAAGAGCCGGCTGCGGCTCGCAACCCGCCCTATGGCCCGATTTAACCTTGTAGGTTGTGGGGCAGCGGTCAGAATCAACATCCTGTTTACCGGCCATGCCGATGTGAGACTTGCCCGGTTCGTTGCCGGGCCTTAGCGGAGTGCTTTTCATGCAACGTATCGAGATTTCCAAGACCTTTCCGTTTTCCGTGGACAAGCTGTTCGACTTTCTCAGTGATCACGAGAACCTGGAAATGATTTTCGCGCCGGCCAAAATCAAGCGCGTGAAAGACGGGGAAGGTAGCCCCAACGGCGTGGGATCCACCCGCCGCATGCGCATTCTGGTGGCGCCGCCTTTTGAAGAAACCGTGACCCGCGTGGAGCCCAACAAGCTGATCGAGTACAAGATCACCAAGGGCAGCCCGCTGAAAAATCACAAGGGCGTGATGCGCTTTTCCGAAGCCGCCGATGGCGGTAGCCGGCTGGACTACACCATCGAGTTCGAAGGCAAGTTGCCGCTGGTGGGGCCGGTCGTAAAGGCCGGGCTGGACCAGGGTATCCGTCGCGGGCTCAACAAGCTGAAGCTGTAATACGAGTTGCGAGTTGCGAACAGCACCATCACGTTTGCCTTTCGCTCCTCGCAACTCGCTTCTCGCCATTAAATAAAAAAACGCCGGCACCCTTGCTTGCACAAATGCCGGCGTAAAACGGTTGCTTGTGACGACCACAAAGGGGTTGGCTACGGCCAACCCCTTTCGGTTTCTCAGAACTTGTAGTCAAAGCGGGCACTGGCGCTACGCGGTGCACCGTAGAACGCCTGGCCTACATACAGGGAGTTGTAGTACTTCTCGTCCGTCACG
>JAKSCQ010000218.1 GCA_022360555.1 Pseudomonadales bacterium | reverse complement strand
CCCATTCATCCACCGGCTTGAGGCCGATATAGATTTCCACGTTGCTGACAGGTTCCGGGTCGCCGCCGATTTCGGCGCGCCCTACCCGACTGAGCGCGTAGGTGACTTCCGGGAAGGCCATGATTTCCTTTTCCAGTTTCTGACCCACATCCAGAGCGGTGTCGAGACTGGAGGACGGTGCCAGGGTCACGCGCAGGGCCAGGGTGCCTTCTTCCAGTACCGGCACGAATTCCGTGCCGATAAAGGGCGTGGTGGCCAGCGCCAAAGCGAACAGACCTACCGCGCCGCCGATGACCACCTTGCGGGCCTGCATGGCGTTGGCCAGAAGCTTCCGATAGTGGGCCTCCAGCCACTGCATCAGTTTGTTGGGCTTTTCTTCCACGCCGTGACGGAACAGAAAGCCCGCCAGTGCCGGCACCACGATCAACGCCACCAGTACGGCGGCGGTCATGGCTAGCATAATGCTGATGGCCATGGGAACGAACATCTTGGCTTCTACCCCTTCGAAGGCGAACAGGGGCAGGAACACCACCAGGATAATGCTGGCGGCGAAGAACACCGGCCGCGCCACTTCCTGGCCAGCGTCTTTCACCCGTAGTGCGATGCCTCCTTGTGGGTCGTGACTGCCTTCCACGCGGCTCAGGTGTTTGAAGATGTTTTCCACCATCACCACCGAACCATCCACCAACATGCCAATAGCCACGGCCAGGCCGCCCAGGGACATGAGGTTGGCGGACATGTCGAAGCTGGCCATGGCCAGCAGGGCAAGGCCAATGGACAGGGGAATGGACAGCAGCACCAACGCGGTGGCGCGCAGGTTCATCAGGAACAGGGCCAGCACGATGACGATAAATACAAAGGCCAGCAGCAAGGCGGTGACCACGGTGCTCACCGCTTTTTCCACCAGATCGGCCTGGTCGTAGAACACCTGGAATTCCACGCCGTCGGGCAGGGCCTGCTGGATGCGCGCTTCGCGTGCCTTGATGCCATCGATGGTGGCTTTGGTGTTGGCGCCCATGCGTTTGAGCACGATGCCCGCCACCACTTCGCCCAAGGCTTCCGGGTCGCCGTTGGCATCGCGGCGGGTCATGGTGAGCGCGCCCTGGCGGATCTCGCCGCCGAATTCCACTTTTGCCACATCGCTGACACGCACCTGGGTGCCGTCCACTTCCTTGAGAGGAATGGCGGCAATGTCCTGAAGGCCTTGCTCGCCGCTGACGACCCAGCCCATGCCGCGAATCACCAGTTGCTCGGCACCGCGATCCAGATACCAGCCACCGGCGTTGCGGTTGTTGGCGGCGATGGCGTCCATGACCTGTTGCAGACTCAGGTCGTAGGCGAGCAAACGGGTGGGGTTCACGTTGACCTGATACTGGCGCACTTCCCCGCCGTAACTGAGCACATCGGTGACGCCGCCCACGGGCATGAGCAGCAGTTTCACCACCCAGTCGTTGAGGCTGCGCAGTTGCATGGCGTCCACACCAGAACCGGGCTCGGCAGTGAGCAGGTATTGATAGACCTGACCCAGGCCGGAAGTGTTGGGACCCATTTCCGGGGTGCCGACGCCGTCAGGGATATCTTCCCGCGCCGCCTGCAACCGTTCGAACACCAACTGGCGGGCGAAGTAGATATCGGTGCCGTCTTCGAACACCACGGTGACGATGGACAGGCCGGTCTTGGAGATGGAGCGCACCTCGGCCACCTGGGGCAGCGCGTACATCACTGCCTCGATGGGATAGGTGATCAGTTGCTCCACTTCCTCGGCGGCCAGGCCTTCCGCTTCGGTGTTGACCTGTACCTGGACGTTGGTCACGTCCGGGAAGGCATCGAGCTTCAAGTTGGGCAGTTGCCAGCCGATCACACCAATGGTGATCGCCAGCAGTAACAACACTATTAGACGGTTAGTCACCGCCCAATCGACAATACGATTAAACATGACGGTGATCCTCAGTGGTTGTGGATGTCAAAACCGGACTTGGCCATTTCGCTAGCCAGGAAAAAGGCGCCTTGCGTGACAACACGGGTACCCGGTTCGATGCCGGTGACGATGCGGCGGTTTTCCAGTTGGCCGTTGAGTT
>JAKSCQ010000174.1 GCA_022360555.1 Pseudomonadales bacterium | reverse complement strand
CGCAACCGGTTTTGCGTTCCGTTATTTTAGCCAGGCATGCTACTCGGAAAGCGATGCCGATAGCGACAAATATGAGAAATGGGGCGATCGCTTTCGGTATTCGGCTGTTGCCGCTGCACTTGCGGGATATGCTCTGTTTGGTACAGCTATCGCATACTCTTATCAAGCAGTGCTTTTGGCGTTCATGCCTTAACAAGCGACTGTGATCCCAAATCAACCCTGTAGCCGACTTTATTTCATTCGATCTTCCATGGTCTCTGATCGCGGATCATGGCATTCAAAACCGTCATCATTTTTCTCATGCAGGCAGTAATTGCTACCTTCTTGTGTCTGCCCTGTGCAATTTAACTAAATAAAAAATTGATAATCTGCCGTTGTTTATTTGTTGTTTGGTCGGAATGGCCAACTAAAAATAAAGTATAGATTTTAGTGTGACGACAATCTGATACTTATGGATTCCTCCCTGTGTCTCCTGTAATACACACCTTTGTATTATTAGTTTATTTGATCGAGGGTACGGTGAGAGTTTGCTTGGGCGGGTCTGCTATCAAGGTTCTTACCTTTAAATTCAGAGGTCGCTCGGCTTCCACGATTTTTCCCTGGATTGAGCTAATTCACCAAATACCGATTGACGATCGGTTTTTTCCGTGTCATGGTTTTGCCCATCTGATCAATTGGTGGACGGCTATGCAGCTGGGTGAGCTTGAAAAGCAGGTACTGCAGTATTTCTGGAAAGGGCGGACAGCGGATGCCAAGTCCGTGCACACGCATTTCGAAAAGCAGCGTGGTGGTACCCTGAATACCATCCAGAGCACCCTGGATCGCCTCTATAAGAAGGGTCTGTTGCGCCGTGAAAAGCAGGGGCATGCATTCCATTACCAGGCTGCGATGGATCGTCAGGCCTTTATTGGCAAATTGATCGAGGGCATTGGTGAGGACTACAGCGCGGATCCCGGTAGCACGTTGATCGCCGCTTTCAGTACCTTTTCGGAAAAGCTGTCTAACGAGCAGATTGAGGCGCTGGAAAAGCTGATCGAAGCCCGGCGTGAGGCAGATGCGGAGCAGGCTGACAAATGATCTTCGGGTATCCAGCATTGTGGCTGCATCTGTTTACCATCCTGATGCTCGGGATGCTGGGCGGTATGGTGATCACCGCCATCGTGGTGCGTTTGCTGATGTCTCGTTTTGCCGGTTACTCACTGGCTGCGCGTAGCAACTTGCTGTGGTTGTTTGCACTTTTTCCGCTGATTGCAGGCGGGACAGCGGTCGTCCTGTCATTTATGCCGGAATGGTTTCCCGCCTCTGATTCCTGGCTTGCCGGTATCATCCATTGGCACCATGCTTACCTGTTTTCACCAACATCCTGGCATGGGGTATTCCTGGCGTTGTCCCTGCTTTCGATCTTCGCCGTATTGGCTGCTGGGGCCTGGAGGGTCTGGGTTCAGAGTTGCAAATACTCGCTTCTCACTTCACTGAGTGAGAGCCGAGAAGGTGGATTTGCCGAGCTGGATGCTGATGTGCCCATGGTATTTGTCGCAGGATTGCTGTCACCTAAGGCCTTTATTACCCGCGGGCTCACTTCCGCTATTTCGGCTGAAGAGCGGCATATCATCGGTCTCCACGAACAGGCTCATATTGCTCGCCATGACCCGCTATGGAAGAGCCTGTTTACCT
>JAKSCQ010000282.1 GCA_022360555.1 Pseudomonadales bacterium | reverse complement strand
CCCAAGGTGTAAATCAAAGCCCAGCCATCATCTATAGCGTTCGCAGAGGTTACACCGTCACGATATTGGACTTTGCTGGCATAGGCATGAAGCCCCCAGTCACGCGCCACCAAGGCCAAACCGGTGTCAGACGCAGGCAGATCAATGGATTGTACTGGCAGGACACCGCCGGTGGAGGTGCTGCAAGCAGATGCTGCTCCGCCGTAGGGGTTGCCTCCTCCGTAACAGATATTGGGCACAGCATCATGGCCAGCACTGACGGTATCCAATGTGAGGTAGCCAAATTCCACATCGTTGCGGCTCAATGCTGAGCCATCTGCCGCAGTCAAACTAACCGGGTTGGCGAATTCCAGGTAGGAGCGGTCATCGCCAGCTTCACCGATAACAAACTGAAAATCACTGGCCAGATCAAATTTTAACGATGTGGTGAGACCCTGTGTATGTGCTCCGCTATCTAGCCAAGTCCCCTCAGGACGCAAACGCAGGTCTACATTTTCAAGACCACCGCGCCAGCCGAACAGGAGCATTGGGATGGAAGTGTTGGCATCCACGTAGGGGATGAACTGAAAGTCTTGCCCGGTAGCGTTGGCATAGAGATCAAAGGTTAGGTTGAAATCCGTGCGGCCAGCGCTTTGCAGAACAAAACCATCCTCATCAATGCCGACAATGCCCTGGTGCATATCGAACAAGAAACCGAAGTTATGCAATATTGCTTCGGCGCCACCATCTGTCATACGGAAAAACAGATCACCCGGGTCGTTGATAACCCAGTTGCTCGGGCTTGGGTCGCTGGCATCAACGTTCCCCACATTAAGAATCAGGCGGGCCTGATTGTTGTCATGGTTAAACAGGCCTCCATCCCCCACGATGGCAAACCGCCCTGCGCTGTCGAGAGCCATGGTGCCAAAGGAACGACCAGTGTTGGTGACGGTGAGGTCGTCCATTTGCATTCTCATGCGGTTCCAGGTGGCATCCAGCGCCAGCCCCGGCCGATCTACACTATTGGTGAAGGCGTCGATTGCCAGGGCGAAATCCAGTGCTTCTGTGGCAGTCGCGCCATTGGCGCCGATAGACTGAAGGGTGAACTGGCTATTATCCACTTCTGTGCCACCGATGATGATCTGATTAGCGAGGGAGTTAGAGCCGGCATCAGCCTCCCCTGTGTCCAGCTCCCAGCGAATTTGTTCGGCGGTGATGGTCTGATTTTCTGGCACCTGCAAGCTGATGGTAACACCATCCTGGCCGCTGACCTTGCCCATTTCCTGGTCGGACAGGGTTTCTAACGCATAGGGAGTAGCCGGCCAGATCAGGCAGGCAACGAGAAGTACACGCTGTGCCGGTTTGTTTTTTATTATCTGGGAACACATAGGAGTCACCCGTTCAGCGTCAGGCGGTTAAAAACCGTAAAGGTAGAAATCACCGCCGAAAGCGATACGTGCCTGATGGCCATTGTTGTCGGCGATATTGAGGCCCATGAAAGAACCGTTCTGGTTTCCTTCCCAACCATTGCCATTTGGAGCGCCGGCATTGGGTTCAACAGCTAACCCCTCGAAAAACATACCGAATCGAACATTTCCGAAGTTAGCGCCATTCTCACCTTCCGGGTAGCTGAGGCGCAGGCCGGCCATGTCGGCAATAGTAGCCGCTGTACAGTCACCCTCCAGCAGGCAGCTATCGTCCACATCCTCAAATTTTTCCGCATCAAACCAGCCACTGTAGGCAGAGTCCGCACCTCGAGAGCCACTGAGGACCGAAGCATCCAGAGCAATTCGATCCAGATCAATAGAAGCATGGCCATTTTTGAACACCAGCCATTCGCTTTCCCGGTTTTTCAGTTGTGTAGCAAAACGGCAGTCCAGGTCGGCGAGACTGCCAGCGCCATCGTCACTACAAGTTGAATCAGGTGCTCCAGCCTGATCCGGATGAGTGTTGTAGTAATACTGCAGGCTCAGCAGAATCCCTTTTTGCCCGGTGACCTCGCCCATTTCGTTGTCAGCCATGGGCTCCAGGGCGTAAGCAGGGAAAAAGAGCACCACCAACACCAGGAACAAGCCAGAGGGAATCGGCTTAGCCCGTTTCCATGCTGTGAACAGAGGCAGCAACATGCTGATTTTTACAATCACTGGTTTGCCCCCAAAGTAGTAATCTTCATATGATGAATCCGCATGCCTTCAATGCGAGATATGCCAATATTCGTAATATTGTTTGCAGGGCATCCACCTGTAGTTGTGCAGCCACCAGAGCCATTCGGTGTTACCCCGCCGACAAAATAGATGCCATTATCAACAGCATCACTAGCCGGCAAGGTTGCAGAGTTAATATCTCCATCTACCGGGATATCCCAGCTGCCCCAACGCACATAACCACGAGTATCTTCATTAACGGAATCGAGAACGCCATCGCTATTAGTGTCACAACCATTCGTGTTGGCGTTATTAATCGCACCACAATAAAAGTGATTATAAATTTCTGGAGTATTCGGAATGCGTGTCAGCTCAATAACGAAGTCACCAGTGGCATTCCCCGAACCATCCCTGACGGCATTCAGTGTAATGGCCTGATAATGCAAAGTGCCCAACGGCAGGAAGGCATCCACATTCTTGAAATACAGACCTTCGTTATCATCAAAATCCGGCACATTATGCAGTGTGTCAGCAACATAACTAGCTGGGTTGCTATCTTTTTGCCGGACAGAAAAACGAAAATCGCCGGAAAGAGCACTCTGATAAGTAATCCCCAGAGTTGGATCAGCGTCATTGGCAGTTTGCATCAGACGCAGAATTGCTGGCTTGCCGTCTGTTGTCGTTGGCTTGCCATGGATAATAGTTTGGCTTTGTAGAAAATCCGCGCCTCCCGTGCAGCCTGGGTCGCTATTATTGCAATCGTCAATTGAGTGGCCATTTGCTACACGGTCAACTTCCAGCTCACCCCAGAAGCTCCAGCGCCAGTTTTCTGTCTGGCTAGGGCCAATCAGTTCCAAAATGGTTGGCCTGTCACCACCAGTCAAATAGTCGCCCTGATAATCATGTCCTGGATACTCAAAAACACGCAGGACATAAGGATCATAAACCGATGCCATCGCGCCAATGCCATAGTCATTGGCCGTTTGCCCCAGGCTAGAACTATTTCCATTGCCCAACGGGCAAGCCAAGAATAAATTGCCGTAGGTGCTGCTTCCAGCACAGGCGCCTCCTGCCCCCCCATTGAGGGTGGAGTACCAGTCCGTACCGCTTTGCTGGGCACCGTTCGTCATGGAAAGGCCGTAGTAACGGGCGTCACCACGTTGCCAACCGACACCATTGACCGTGGCGCCCGTCAGCTCAATAAAACTTTCTGGCGCAAAGCGCATGCTGAAATTGTCCAGCGCAAAGGCAAAGCCCGCCCCCTGTACGTCCGCCAGGGAATCGTCGCTGAGCTCCTTGAGAGCACTGGCCTGGGAGGCGGTCAGGGCTAAAGCCGCCCCCAACAGCCATGGGGAAAGGGAATTGTTGCGCCGCACTGTGACCTCTTATTTGTTGTTATCAGCCTTAGCCGTGGTGAGCGTTATGGTTAGGACTGGTTAACTTTTGCCACATGATTACACAGCAGACATACATGCGACAACACTTGTTAGCATAAACACTACATGGTGTCAGAGTTGGATTTTCTTTTAATTCAATGGGTTAAAAGCTATAAACAGAATGTTTATGCCTTTTGCGTATGAGCGTGCGTTTTCGGCGATAAATGGTTTGTTACCAAAGTGCACACCTTGGGGAAAAACGTATCCAGGATCGTGGTTTTGTCAGGATCGCTCTGCCGACGGATGGAGATTCCGGGGCACAAGCGCAGCGCAGAACAGCCGGAGGCTGGCCCCGAAGGGGTGAGCGCAGCGAATAACCCAGGAATGACTGGGACTGGATGGGTGGGAGGGGATAGCAGCAGGCACGGGGCTGCTACTTGTGCGCCCTACCCCCCCTCCCGTTGGAGCCTTGCTCGCAAGGCGAAGGGATACCAGCAAACACCGGAGTCCATTCCACCCTTCGCCTTGCGAGCAAGGCTCCAACGGGGGGTTGGGCTATCGTGGGTCGGGGTGTGTTGGCTGGCAGTGCACGCCCTACGGGTATGGGTTAGTTTAGTGAGTGGAGCCATGTGGTTGCGGTGTCTTTTACCAGGCCGGATGCCAGGTTTGGCTCCATTCCCATTTCCCCGGCAAGTGCTTCAATGGCAGCCTCAGGGTCCTGAGTCAGCAAGGCGAGTGACTGACGAAGGGAGCGGAGAACGACGTTTTCTCCATAATGGTCAAAGGCGGCTTGCCAGGCTGGCTGAGGGATGTCGCCCCACTCCTTGCGCATCATGCAAAGGTCAATCAGGTCTTTATTGCTGTCGCGGTATCTGTCCGCATTGGCGAGCAGTTTGGTTGCAAAGCAGCTTTCAGGTGCCAGGCAGGGGACTGGAAAAAGCGGCTTTCGGGTATCGGCGATAATAGCCTGCTCATCGAAATGGATTAGTTCCAGTTTGATGGGCCTACCATTGCCATCAACGATGCTGCGGACTGCATCCCGGTCGGCGCGAATTTCTCGACCTTGGTACAAGGAAGGTTCTTTATCTCGCTGGAAAATGGGCCCGAAACTGGTCTGCGTAATGGCTGAGCGCGCCGCTTTATACGCTCTTTTGCCTACACACAATAAGTCGATATCTACGGACTCGCGGTATTCGCCGAGTTCCATGGCGATTCGCGTGCCACCACCAAAAAGAATGTTGTTTTCCGCGAGGAAATAGCCATCCAAGGCTTCCAGGATGTTCCAGATGGCTTGGTGATGCGCGCGGTGCAGTTTCATGCGGTCAGCATGACTCCATCGCCATAGTCCTGCGCCAAGCGCCGGATCATGGCTTTTTCGTCTTGCCCCAGGCGTTTTTGATCCACATAACGCCAGCGGGTTTCGTACAGGTGGAAAGCCGTTTTTTCTGAGACGAGGCGGTCCGCCCGATCCCACATGATGAGATCGAGTTCGGGGTAGCATTTTCTGTCAATCAGGGTGACAGCCATATTTGCTTGCCTCTTTACTCGAAGGGTTTTGGTTATTTTATCAGCCGCCCTGACCCAGGGGCAATTTGCTTTTGTGGTGGTAGCTACGATGGCTCTGCCGCGATTGTGCCTTGGTATCTGCTTCGGTCTGGGGAGGATTTTCTGAAATGCTCTGCCAACAGGATGGAGATTCCGGGGCACAAGCGCAGCGCAGAACAGCCGTAGAGCCTGCCCCGGACTTGATCCGGGGATGGCCCCGAAGGGGTGAGCGCAGCGAATAACCCCTGAATGGCTGGGGTGGCGCGGGGCTGCCACTTGCTTGCGTACTGCACCTCGTACCCTCCCGTTGGAGCCTTGCTCGCAAGGCGAAGGGTTGGAATTCGCCTTGCGAGCAAGGCTCCAACGGGGGGGGGACGGGCTATCATGGGTCGGGCTGTGTTGGCGAGCAGTGCCCGCCCTACGGGGTAAGGAGGGCCATGAAGTCGTGGACAGGGGTGGCGTGCAGGAGTCGGGCGTTCTGGCAAAGTTCGGTAATGTGTTCTGCCCGGCCTGCGGGGAAGCAAGTGAGCAGATTCTGGTGGAATTTGGCTTCCAGGGCCGGGATGCCCTCTGCCCTCCTCCGACGGTGGCCGATGGGGTATTCAACGGCGACCTTTTCGCTTTTTGATCCATCACGGAAAACTATCTGGATGGCATTGGCGATGGATCGCTTGTCAGGGTCGTAGTAATCCGCGCTGTATTGCTTGTCTTCCTGGACTTCCATCCTGGCCCGCAATGCATCGATTTCCGGGTGAGCCTTGTGGAAGGCATCTTCGTAGTGATCGGCGGAGAGCTCCCCGAAAGTCAGTGGGACGGCCACCATGTACTGGAGGCAGTGATCCCGGTCCGCCGGGTTGGCCAGTGGGCCCTTCTTGGAAATGATGCGGATGGCCGAGTCGTGGGTGGAGAGGAGGATTTTGTCGATCTGTTCCAGGCGCCCTTTGACCTTCGGATGCAGAGTGACAGCGGCTTCACAGGCGGTCTGTGCATGGAATTCCGCGGGGAAGCGGAGCTTGAAAAGAATGTTTTCCATGACATAGCAGCCGTATTCACGCTGGAAGCGAAATCGCCGCTCGCTTTCCGGTTTCAGGGCCTGATCACGGTTGGTCTTGCTGAACAGCACGTCATAGAACCCCCATTGCGGCGCGCTGAGCACGCCGGGGATCCCCATTTCCCCCCGTAGTGCGATGTCGGCCAGGCGCACGGCCCGGCTGGTGGCATCGCCGGCGGCCCAGGATTTGCGGGAGCCGGCATTGGGGGCGTGTCGATAGGTGCGCAGGGACTGGCCATCCACCCAAGCGTGGGACAGGGCCGAGAGCATTTGCTCCCGGTTGGCGCCCATTAGTCTGGCCGAGAGCGCCGTGGAAGCCACTTTCACCAGCACCACGTGGTCCAGGCCCACACGGTTGAAGGCGTTCTCCAAAGCCAGCACGCCCTGGATTTCATGGGCGCGGATCATGGCATCCAGCACCGTTTCCATGGTGAGGGGAGGCTCGCCATTGGCGACCCGTATCTGTGACAGGTGGTCCGCCACCGCCAGAATGGCGCCCAGGTTATCGGATGGATGGCCCCACTCCGCCGCCAGCCAGGTATCATTGTAATCGAGCCAGCGCACCAGGCAGCCAATGTCCCAGGCCGCTTTCACCGGGTCCAGTCGATATGGGGTGCCAGGCACCCGGGCACCGTGTGGGACCTGGGTGCCTTCCACCAGTGGCCCAAGGTGTTTGGTGCATTCCGGGTAGCGTAATGCCAGCAGGCCGCAGCCCAGGGTATCCATCAGGCACAGGCGGGCCGTGTCCCAGGCTTCATCCGAATCTACCCGGTAGTCCAGCACATAGTCGGCGATGGCCTGCAGTTCCGGGTCGTAGTCCTGGCGTTCGTTGCGGTCGGTGTTGGTGGACATGGAGAAGCCTCACAGTCATGCTAAACTGACGAAAACCACCTTTTGGTCACCTATCCTTAATGCTATGACTCATATCCTCCCATTAGAGAAAATGTCTCTCAAGGAGAAGCTTCTGGCCCTGAAAGAATTGTGGGACGATTTATCCCATAACCCGGAGGCCGTGGCAGTCCCCGAGTGGCATAAATCAGAGCTTGATGCCCGCATGCAGAAGGTTGCTGAAGGGCAGGCAGAATTTGAAGACTGGGCTACCATTAAACAGAGGCTGCGCAACAAAACCCAATGAAAGTTCAGCTACTTCAAGAGGTCGAAACCGATCTGCTTGATGGATTCAATTTCTACGAGAAGCAGCAGGCCGGTCTTGGGGAATATTTTTTCGACTCTTTGTCTGCTGATATCGAGTCATTACAGCTTTATGGCGGAATCCATGCTATCGAGGGTGGCTTTCACAGGATGCTTGCCAAGCGCTTTCCTTACGCTGTGTATTACAAAATAGATGGCGATGTTGTTTATATTTACGCGATATTAAGTTGCCGCCGATCCCCCACTATCCACCAGCACAGATTAGGTGGCGAGACACGATAATCCTGGTCCATTTGCAAGTAAGCTCAGAAAAAGTGGTGGATTACGGCCTGAGGCTAATTCACCCTACAGGCAGGATTGGCGGAGATCGGCATTCGCCGATTTCCGCCCTACCCGTTTGAGCAGCGTGGGGGGTTTAGAAGGCGTCGCCCGGGATGCGGACATTGCCCTCCATCAATACTCGGGCGCTGCGGCTCATGCTGGCTTTGGTGGCGGTCCACTGGCCATCTACCTGCTTGGCACCGGCGCCGACGCGGAGGGTGCCGGAGGGGTGGCCGAAGGTGACACTGTCTCGCTCTCCCCCGCCCGCAGCCAGGTTCACCAGCGTACCCGGTACCGCCGAGGCGCAGGCAATGGCCACAGCGGCGGTGCCCATCATGGCATGGTGCAGCTTGCCCATGGACAGCGCGCGCACCAGCAGGTCCACCTCGCCTTCGCCAATTTCCTTGCCGCTGGAGGCGGTGTAGGTCTTCGGTTTGGAGACAAAGGCTATCTTGGGGGTATGCTGCCGGGCTTCCGCTTCTTCAATGTTCTCAATCAGGCCCATGCGCTTGGCGCCATAGGCCCGGATGGTTTCGAACATCGTCAGGGCATCTTTGTTTTCGTTGATGTCACCTTGCAGTTCGGTACCGGTGTAACCGATATCTTCTGCATTGACGAACACCGTAGGAATGCCGGCGTTGATCATGGTGGCCGGGAAGGTGCCCACGCCGGGGACTTCCAGCTCATCGACCACATTGCCGGTGGGGAACATGGCGCCCTCCCCGTCTGCCGGGACCATGAAGTCCACCTGCACTTCTGCCGCCGGGAAGGTCACGCCGTCCAGCTCGAAGTCGCCGGTTTCCTGCACCTCACCATTGGTGATCGGTACGTGGGCCACGATGGTTTTTTCGATGTTGACCTGCCAGATACGGACCACGGCAATGCCGTTTTCCGGAATGCGATCGGCGGCAACCAGGCCGTTGCTGAT
>JAKSCQ010000225.1 GCA_022360555.1 Pseudomonadales bacterium | reverse complement strand
GGATCACAGCTCCCTATACTATGCGTTTTTATAATTACACAACATTGGCTTTATCGACCGGGATGGCTGAAAGCGGGAACTGTTCGCCTTGGCACTGTCAGTTTACAGTGCACAAGCCCTTGGAGGGGAGTTGTTTGTAAATGCTCGAGTCGTTGCTTTCGTACCCGGATTTCTGGAAGTACGTCAGTATTCCTTTTATCGCCGGTGCAGTGGGATGGATTACCAACTGGATGGCCGTGCAGATGACCTTTTATCCCCTGGAATTCATCGGGATACGTCCATTCTTTGGCTGGCAGGGTATTATTCCGTCCAAGGTCGAGAAGATGGCCGGTATTGTGGTCGACAAGGCCCTGTCAAAACTGGGCAGCCTGGATGAATTTTTCCGGGAGATGGAACCGGAAAAGATCTCTGCCCACCTGACACGTACCATCCAGTCGCGTATTGAGGAATACACTGACGAGGTGATGTCGGAGCGCAATGCCGTGCTCTGGGAGAACCTGCCCCTGCTGGTCCGCAAACGCGTGTACAGCCGTGCCCGACGCGCCATTCCGGCGGTCATGGACAATGTCGTCGATGACATCAGCCGCAATCTGGACAGCCTGGTGGACATGAAGCACATGGTCACCACCCAGATGAGCGAGGACAAGGCGCTGATGGTGCAGATGTTCCGGGAAGTCGGGGACCCGGAGTTCCGCTTCATTACCAATTCCGGTTTCTATTTCGGTTTCCTTTTCGGCCTGATCCAGGTGCCGGTATTCATTCTCATGCCCGAGAACTGGGTGCTGCCGCTGTTCGGCTTCATCGTCGGTATTGCCACCAACTGGCTGGCATTGAACCTGATCTTCCGGCCACTGAACCCGGTCAAGGTCGGGCCGTTCCGCATTCAGGGCCTGTTCCTCAAGCGCCAGAAAGATGTGGCGGAATCCTTTGCCCGCCTGTCCACGGAAGAGGTCATCACCCTGCGCAATATCATGTACCAGGTGATCAATGGGCCCCGTGGTGACCGCACCAAGGCTCTGATCAAGCGCCATCTCAAGCCTCTGCTTAACGGGGGGGTGGTGCGCACGGCCGCCCAGCTCACCGTCGGACCGGAGGGCTACGCCGACCTGAAGAAGGCGGTGGAAGAGAAGGCGGTGGACCTGGCGGTGGAACCCTTCGAGGATCAGGGCTTCAACCGGGAGCGGGGGGCCATCGTCGAAAAGATCATGTCTGAGCGCATGCAGGCGCTCAGTTCCAGCGAATTCCAGGACCTGCTGCGCCCCGCCTTCCAGGAGGATGAGTGGATCCTGATCGTGGTGGGGGGCTTTCTGGGGGCCATGGCCGGCCTGTTCCAACTGGTGTTCATGTTCGGGGTGAGCTGATGGAGACGCTGCAAATCGACATCGCCACGCTGGGGTGGCTGTTGTTTGCAGCGGCGATGGGCGCTTCCCTGTTGACTCTGATACTGCTGGGGCTGATTTTCCACTTTTATCTGGGGCCGAAAATCGAGCGCAAGATCGATCTTCGCCTGGAAGAAGGCGCCGACCGGCTGGAAGAACGCCTGCGCAAGCGCCTGCTGGATTTGCTGACTGGCCGTTCCCGGGAGGTGATTCGGGATCGCGCCAGGGATCTGGCCCGGGGGATGGGGCTGATCGGTACACGTCGGCCGGACGGCGACAATGATCCGGAATAACCCCTGTTTCTGATGAGAAATTGGTCACATCGCCAAAGAGTGACCAATTGTCAGACAACGTGGTCGAATCAGTTTCACGACCTCTCTATAATCCCTTCCACGCGTTGATGATGTTGTGTGTTGTTCCCGCTGCATTCGCTCGTGGAATTGCCTTCGGGAGTTTGGACCATGTCCGATGATAAACAGAATGAAAATGATGACGTCGAAAAGGATCGGGTCAGCCCTCTGAAAGCACTGAGTGGTGCTTCAAGAGACATTCGCAAATATACCCATCAGATCTGGCTGGCAGGTCTGGGCGCCTTCGCTCGCGCCGAAGAAGAGGGTAGCGGCTTTTTTGATGCTCTGGTCGAGGCTGGCCGTGAAGTGGAGCGTCAGACCAAGGATAAGACCGAGTCCCGGGTCGAAGAGATCAAGGAACGGGTTCGCCACCATACCGGCGAAACCATGGAAAAAATGGAAAAAGCCTTCGATGACCGCCTGAACAAGGCCCTGTCCCGGTTGGGCCTGCCCAACAAGCGGGAAGTCGAAGAGCTGGAGAGGCGTGTTCATGAGCTGACCAAGGCCCTGGATGAGGCCGAAGACGAGGTCACCGGCTCTGACACGGCTCCTAAACGCCCCAGCCGCAAGAAACGCTGAGGCATCCAACCAGTGTTGTAGCGCACACCGCTAACCCCTAGTGGTGTCTTTTGACGGGTACCCCCCTCGGGTACCCGTTTTTTTTGGTTCGGATTTGAGGGAGAAGCCTGATAGCTTGCCGTAGGAGCGTAGCGCATCATCGACGCTCCTTGTCGAGTGTTTTCTATTTGTGTGTAGGAGCCTGCCTGCAGGCGATGGGGGAAGAATCGCTTGCAGGCAAGCTCCCACAGGTGGCATCACCAGGGCACAGAGAGCGGATCGGTTTCTTTGTAGGAGCGTCGCTGGCGGCGCGATTTTGGGCGTTGGGGATCGCGCCGCGAGCGACGCTCCTACGGGATGG
>JAKSCQ010000095.1 GCA_022360555.1 Pseudomonadales bacterium | reverse complement strand
TGACCGGGCGTAAATGGATTGCGGGGCAAAGCCTGGTGGGATGGTAGTTTGTTGTTTTTGCTGTTTAAATTTATGCGTGTCCCCAGTTATGTGGCATCCCCAGTTATGTGTATGCGCAAATATAACTCCTCTAGATTTGCCAAATTATGTGCTCTTTGGGAGGTTAGTCCTTTTTGAGTCCATGGAAAGACATTGTTGGCAATATAAAGGGGCCGTAGCCCATTCGGCTGGTTGAAGTCATCAACATTTCTCTTGCGGAGGCGTAAAGGGTTGTAGCTCCCTGGATTGCCATTACCTCTTCTACCTTTTCTTTCTCAAGGTCTGGGTGAGGCTTGAAAATACCTATGGCTGTGCAGGTAATGGAGTATGGCGCTTGACGCTCTTCGCCGTCAGAAACCTCAATCTCCAATATCACAAAATGCTCTTCCGCATTTTTACCACTAGCTGTTTCGTTTTTCCCTCCGCTGACGTTACAAGTTACCAATACGCCGGAAAAGTCAAACATGTCCCCATTGTTGCCTTCGTAGTCTTCGCGAGGCTTGATGCTGATTTCCTTAAAAAAGTAATTACATAAGCTCAGCGGGGGCAGCGGAATACTCATAATCATTCTCGCATTTTTGTGAATTTACGACGCGACCTAGTTTTACTGTGTGGTGAGTATCAAAGTCTTTATAGAAGTTTCTATAAGCATTACTCCAAGCCGATTGCTTGGTGATGTTGCTATCCTTAACACCCTTGCAGCTACTAGCTGAAGTTTTGTTGCTGGATTTCTCTAGGCTGATCAGCCGTATTTCAACTTTTGAGTTGATTGCCTTGGCTAAGTTGACCATGGTTTTCAGTGTTAGGTTCTGGTCTGCTCTAAGTATCTTGCTTACATTTGCTTCAGATACTTGCATTTTTCTTGCGACATCTGCTTGGGTTAGCTGATTTCGCTCCATTACTTGAACAATGCTGCTAACGAGTTCTAGTTTGGCTTTTTCAAAATCATACGCGAGAGTATCTTTGAACTTTCTCTTCAACTTGTTGAGAGTGCTCATGTTTTATTCCTCACAAATGATAATGGTCTTATTCTTTTCTGAGTCGAAGTACTTTTCTCTGAACTTAAGGGCTTTCTTTACTTCCGCTCGGGGTGTTTTTTTGGTGTTTTTGAAGAGACCGTGCGAGCAAATAATGATTTTCTCTCCCTTTCCATAAAACCAAAATAAACGCAGCCGACCTTTAATGAACTCATAAATCTTAGGCTCGTCCGGTAGTGACACATGGTGGCAGAGCTTGTTTCCCAGTGCCTTTGGGCCATTAACGTGTTTGATGGCTTCTTCCATCTGAGCAATAAGGCCTGAGCAGCTACCCTCATGAGCATCCATATGTGTTTCGAGAAACTCCTCTACGCAGTCTACCGCGGCGCTGTCAGTATCATTTATTACTGGTGCGTAAATAGACCAAAGGGCTCTTTCAACGAGTTTGAGGCGCACAATCTTAACCTATAAGTTAACCGGCGCAAGACATGAATGTAAAATAATGGCGATCATAGTCTCGTCCTATTGGCAGTTTTTCTTTTATAGTTGCAATTTTCCTGCCTGGATGGCTGCGGCTAAAGGGGGAAGTGTTGGGCGCTGCCGAACGCGAACTAAAATGTGAAAAATAAAGCGGGGCCTGTGCTAACGGCGCTCTCTTAATGGCAATATTGGTGTAACTTATTGATTTTTTAGAGGGGCACGCGATCCTCTAATGGCAAACGTGCCCTCTCTAATGGCAACTCACACTGTTGTGAGCGATCAATCCCAGCTCAGCGCACCACCAACTTGATACTCGGTCACCCGCGTTTCGAAGAAGTTCTTCTCTTTGCGCAGGTCCATGATTTCGCTCATCCACGGGAAGGGGTTGTTCACGCCCTTGAACTGTTCCGGCAGGCCCAGCTGGGCCAGGCGGCGGTTGGCGATGAACTGTAGGTATTCTTCCATCATGGAGGCGTTCATGCCGAGCACGCCGCGGGGCATGGTGTCGCGGGCGTACTGGATTTCCAGTTCGGTGCCTTCCAGGATCATCTGGGTGGCCTTGTCGCGCATCTGCTGGTCCCACAGGTGCGGGTTTTCCAGTTTGATCTGGTTGATCACGTCCACGCCGAAGTTCACGTGCATGGATTCGTCGCGCAGGATGTACTGGAACTGCTCGGCTACGCCGGTCATCTTGTTGCGGCGGCCCATGGAGAGGATCTGGGTGAAGCCGCAGTAGAAGAAGATGCCTTCCAGCACACAGTAGAAGGCGATCAGGTTTTCCAGCAGGGCCTTGTCGGTTTCCACGGTGCCGGTCTTGAATTCCGGGTCAGACAGCTCGCGGGTGTACTGGATGCCCCATTGGGCCTTCTTGGCCACGGACGGGATCTCCTGGTACATGTTGAAGATTTCGCCTTCGTCCATGGCCAGGGATTCGATGCAGTACTGGTAGGCGTGGGTGTGGATCGCCTCTTCGAAGGACTGGCGCAGGATGTACTGGCGGCATTCCGGGTTGGTGATCAGGCGGTAGATGGCCAGCACCAGGTTGTTGGCGACCAGGGAGTCGGCGGTGGAGAAGAAGCCCAGGTTGCGCTTGACGATACGGCGCTCGTCGTCGGTGAGGCCGTCCGGCTTTTTCCACAGCGCTACGTCGGCGCTCATGTTGATTTCCTGGGGCATCCAGTGGTTGGCGCAGCCGTCCAGGTATTTCTGCCAGGCCCAGTCGTATTTGAAGGGCACCAGTTGGTTGAGGTCGGCGCGGCAGTTGATCATGCGCTTGTCGTCGACTTCGACACGGCCGGCGGTGCCTTCCAGTTCGGCCACGCCTTCGCTGATGTCCATTTTGGCCACGGCGGCCTGGGCGCGCGCTACGGCGTCTGAGGCGGCGTTGTCTCGTCGTCCTTGCAGTTCGACTCCGCCATCATCCGCCGGACTTCCCGCTCCCGGTGCTTGAGATGCAGGTGTCGCTTGGTCAGATACCGTCTCAGGTTGCGGCGGCGTTGCGGGTTTTGGCTGCGGCTTGGCGGCAGGCGTCTCTTGCGCATTGAATTCGTCCCAGCTCAGCATGTGTGTCTCCCTTTCATTCTGTCAGCGGTGACCTGTTGGCGTCACCGGTGGTGCATTCTTGGTGTTGGCTTGCACGCAACACGCTTCACGCTGGCACGCAAAAAAGCGTGTTGCGTGATGCGTGTCTGCGTGCCAGCGGCTCTTACTGGCATGCCTCACAATCCGGGTCGTCGATGGAGCAGGCCTGGGGTACGTCGGCGGCCTGGCTGAATTGCGCCGGTTCTTCCGCCACGGCGGAGACCCGGTTGAGCTTGCCATCGTTGATGGTGGATTTTTCCGCCTGGGTGGCGCCGATGGCGCGCAGGTAGTAGGTGGTCTTGAGACCCAGTAACCAGGCCATCTTGTAGGTCACGTCCAGCTTCTTGCCGTTGGCCTCGGCGATGTACAGGTTCAGGGACTGGGCCTGGTCGATCCACTTCTGGCGACGGCTTGCGGCTTCCACCAGCCAGCGCGGCTCCACTTCGAAGGCGGTGCGGAACTGCTCTTTCAGGTCTGCCGGGATCCGCTCGATGGGCTGGGCGGAGCCATCGTAGTACTTCAGATCGTTGACCATCACGTTGTCCCACAGGCCGCGCTCTTTCAAGGCGTTGACCAGGTACGGGTTGACCACGGTGAACTCGCCGGACAGGTTCGATTTCACGTACAGGTTCTGGTACGTGGGCTCGATGGACTGTGACACGCCAGTAATGTTGGCGATGGTGGCGGTGGGGGCAATGGCCATCACGTTGGAGTTGCGCATGCCTTTCTTCGCCATCTCGCGCACGCTGTCCCAGTCCTGGGTCTGACTGCGGTCCACCTTGCAGTAGTCCTCGCCGCGCTGCTTGACCAGGATGTCGATGGAGTCGATGGGCAGGATGCCCTGGCTCCACAGGGAGCCGTCAAAGGTTTCGTAGGCGCCACGCTCCTCGGCCAGTTTGGCGGAGGCCTGGATGGCGTAGTAGCTCACCGCTTCCATGGAGGTGTCGGCGAACTGCACCGCGCCTTCGGAAGCGTAGCTGATGCCCTGTTTGTACAGCGCATCCTGGAAACCCATGATGCCCAGGCCCACCGGGCGGTGCTTCATGTTGGAACGCTCGGCCTGGGGCACGCTGTAGTAGTTGATGTCGATCACGTTGTCGAGCATGCGCACGGCGGTGTTGATGGTGCGCTGGAGCTTGTCGGTGTCGAGGCCGTTTTCGTCCACGTGCTGGGCCAGGTTTACGGAGCCCAGGTTGCACACGGCGATTTCATCCTTGTTGGTGTTCAGGGTGATCTCGGTGCACAGGTTGGACGAATGGACCACGCCCACGTGCTGCTGCGGGCTGCGCAGGTTGCACGGATCCTTGAAGGTGAACCACGGGTGGCCTGTCTCGAACAGCATGGACAGCATCTTGCGCCACAGGTTGATGGCCGGGATGCGCTTGAACAGCTTCAGCTCGCCGGTACGG
>JAKSCQ010000296.1 GCA_022360555.1 Pseudomonadales bacterium | reverse complement strand
GCCTTCGGCTCCGTCGCCCAGGCCGCGCTGATTCTGGTCAACGTCCCCCTGGCGCTTATTGGCGGCATTCTCGCATTAGCCCTCAGCGGCCAATACCTGTCCGTGCCCAGCTCCGTGGGCTTTATCACCCTGTTCGGGGTGGCGGTGCTGAATGGCGTGGTGATGGTGGAAGCCATCAATCATAGGCTGCGCGACGGCGAATCCCTGGACACCGCCATCTTCGAAGGCGCCGTGTCACGCCTGCGCCCGGTGCTTATGACCGCGCTAACGTCCATGCTGGGGTTGATTCCCATGTTGCTCGCCACCGGGGTAGGCAGTGAGGTGCAGCGGCCGCTGGCGGTGGTGATTGTCGGTGGGTTGGTGTCGGCCACGGCGTTGACGTTGTTGGTGTTGCCGAGTCTTTATGGGGTGTTTTCGAAGAGGAAAGTGGAGGAGTTAAAGCGGTGAAAATGGGTTGGTCGTTTGGGCAGTGTTATTGGTCTGGGCAAACGGAGAGGTCATGATATTGAATCATGCGACCAGTCTGGGGTTTGTAACGTACTGAGAATTATGGTTTTCTCTTTCATTATGCAAATTATTAAGCTGTGATATGAAGCCGGCGCGTTCATTGGATATTCGCGCCGGCTTCCTAATACCTGTTAGCTCGAAGGAAAAGAATCGTGATCTATTCCTTATTTAAAAACTTGCCGCCATCTATCGCTGTGAAAGCGTTTTATGCGTTGCTGATTTTTGGGTTTATCTTTCGCTTTCTGTTTCAGTCAGCATATGGAGCCCTTTTTCTAGTCATCTTGGTTTACTGGTACGCAGGCGCCTTTACTGAAATAAATCCATTCACTTTAGAAGAATTAGTTAACTGGATATCAGCCCTAGCTCCAGAGTACAAAGTCGCTCTAATTACTTCGGGGGTAACAATCGCAGGTTTCGCCATAGCGTTCCACACTGCAACAACTAACTGGCGCAATCAAATGCGTGCGCAAATCATGATGCAGGTCTCGCGAATAATCGGGGACACCCATAAATTGGAAGATCTCCTACGCTGAAAATGCACGATGTCTGATACTTGGCTGTCTTTAAGGTAAGTACATTGATGTCATGGATAAGCAAGGAGGCGTTCCATGACTCGTGCTCGCTATACCCAGGTTTCTCTGGATTCCACTCCCTACTATCACTGCATCTGTCGCTGTGTGCGGCGAGCCTTTCTGTGTGGTCAGGACCACTATTCCGGCCAGGATTACGAGCATCGCCGCCAATGGGTGGTGGATCGCCTTGCGGTTCTGGGCGAGGTGTTTGCCATTGATCTCTGTGCCTATGCGGTAATGTCCAATCACTATCACGTTGTCGTTCGGCTCAATCAGAAGAAGGCGCAGGCCTGGTCAGATATTGAAGTCGCTGAGAGGTGGATGCGGTTATTCAGTGGGCCACTGGTTGTGAAGCGCTGGCTGAGCGGGCAGTCAGAGGGTGGTGAGGCATTGAAGGCACTTGAGATCGTCGGCCAGTGGCGGGAGCGGCTTTATGATCTTGGCTGGTTCATGAAATGCCTGAATGAATACCTCGCCCGGCGGGCGAATGAGGAGGATTGCTGTAAGGGGCGCTTCTGGGAAGGTCGTTACAAGTGCCAGGCGTTACTGGATGAAAAGGCGCTATTGCAGTGTATGGCTTATGTGGACCTCAATCCTGTTCGGGCGGATATGGCGAGTACTCCTGAAGCTTCGAATTATACCTCGGTGAAACAACGAGCCAGCGAGGTTAAGGAACGCCACACAACGAAGAAAATGCCCCGACTACTCCCGATGGTAGATAGTGAGACAGTGGAAGTTGAAGACGATGATACGGTTTGCCGCTTTCGGCAGATGGACTATCTGGAGCTCGTGGACAGTACGGGAAGGGCGGTACGTGCAGACAAACGTGGCGTAATCTCGGAGCGGGCCGCAGGGATTCTGGATCGCCTTGGTATTGAGGAAAGAGCCTGGCTGCAGCATATGCAGCCGCGCAAGCAGAGACTGCCTGTCGCGGTCGGTAGCCTGGAAAGACTGAAAGCCTATGCGGCCTCGACAGGCCGTAAATGGGTTGCGGGACAAAGCCTGATCGCATGCTGATTGATCGGGCCTTCTTTTGATTGAATTTATGCGTGTCCTAGATTAGTAGAGTAGTACCTTGTCGGGAGAGGAAGACAATGAAAATGATCGTGTGGATGGCCACCCTCATGGTAGTGGCCGGGTGCAGCTACCGGGGGGCTTACGAAGGCGTTCAGACGGGCAACCGCAACGCTTGCCTGCCGCTTCCCCCTTCCGAGTATGACGAATGCATGGAAAAGGCAAGTCAGCCCTACGAGGAGTATGAGCGCGAGCGCCAGGAGGTCCTGCAAGAGGACTGAGGAAGGCGCAAGTGGGTACGGGCGGACGTCCTTTCGTCTGTTCGTCTGTGGTTGTTGGTGCGGATGCAGAAGGGGCAAGCCCGTTTTGCCCGGTGTGCGAGTGTCGCCGTTTCATGTCGGGGCGTGGCCGCTGAAACAACCTGGCTTCACACGGTTACCGGGAGGGCGCAATGCTCAGGCCGCCCGGAAAGCCTGACACATGCAGCGCCCGAAAAAGTCGCCGAGGGTGTCCGCGTTCCAGTCCGTGCCGGGTGTTAGCAGCAGTCGCACTGCCGCTTCACAGGATGACATGAATAACTCCACCACTACCGGCAGCTTGCGTTCGATATCCTGCGTTTGCCACCAGTGTGTCATGGCCGGCGCGATCCAGCGGGCGGCGTTGTCGGCAACCACCTGGCGGGCCCGCAGGAAACGGTCGGCTACGGCTGGGTCCGGGTTGGCGGTGAAGACCAGTCGCCAGGACGCGGGCTGTTCCGCCACCACGGTCAGCAGGGCCCGGTAGCCGTCGATAAACGCCGCTTCCGGGTTGTCCCCACGGGCGCTGTGCAGCGCTTTCAGTACCCCCTCCAGCATATGCTCGCCTTCCCGGGCCAGCAGCGCCTCAAACAGTTCGACACGGTCCCCGAAACAGGAATACACCACCGGCCGGCTGACACCGAGCTGGCTGGCGACGGCGCTGAGAGTCACGGCCCCGATGCCATTTTCCACGGCAAGGGTCAGGGCGGCATCCAGAATTTGTGGGCGTCGGCGGTCCGGCCCCAGGTGGGCGGCGCGTTCGCGGGGTTTGCGGGTTTGTGTTGGCATGGGGAGAGTTTACTACACTCTTGCAGGAAATTCCTACACTGGTGTATAAAATGGCCAGTTGCGAGAATTTGATGAGGAATTTCACCATGAAACCGTCCACAAACCGGCCCTTGCGGTCGCTGGATTACGGCTTTTTCGGCCCGGGCTCACCGAGCTGGAAGATATGGACCGCGCCCACCGCCCTGATCGGGTTCCAGCGCTCGGTGGTGCTGGAGCATTTTGATCCCTTTCTGACCGCCGCCGTTGCCGACATGCGCGGGATCTACCGGGACCCGCACGGGCGTCTGGACCGCACCCTGGCGTATTTTCTCACTGTAGCGGTGGCGGACAGCCGCACCGCGATCGAGGCATCAGACCTGTTGATGCGGGTGCACGCCAAGGTCTCGGGTATTGAGCCGATCAGCGGCAAGCGCTACAGCGCCAACAGCCCGGAATCCCAGCTCTGGATTCATCTCACCGGCTGGCATTCCGTGCTCAAGTGCTATGAGGTTTACGGCCCGGGGCCGCTGCCACCGGAAGAGGAAAAACGCTACTGGGAAGAGTGCGCCATCGCTGCGGAATTGCAGACCTGCGACCCGGCGGACGTGCCGCGCTCGCGAGACGGTATCCGCGAATACTTTGAATCCGTGCGCCCGCGTCTGTGCAGCTCCGAGCGGGCCCTGGAAGGGATGCACTACCTGCTGCGCACGCCATACAGTAATGCGGGCGTGGCCTTCTGGGCCGTCAGCCGTATGCTTGCCCCGGCGACCATTGCCACCTTGCCAAAATGGATGCGCGAGCTGGGAGGTTTCGATCAGCCTGCGGCCATGGATATGGCCATCAAGCCGTTGGCGCGCACCATGGAGCGCATGGGCAGGTCGCCAGCCATGAAGGTAAGGGCGCTGCGTTTGTCCGCCCCGCGTACGGCCGCCGTGATGCATGAGCACTTGAACTCCGAGCCTCCGACACTCACGGCAACAGTCAGTCCGCAGGAAGCCCGGGAAAAGTACGGCAGAGCGCTAAAGGTGCGTAGCGCTTAGACAGCCAATGCCCTGGCCATCCCGCTTTGGTTTCCTTTTGCAGGGCTTCGAAGCGGTCAGGCATTGCTTTGTCACATCAGGCTTTCCTGGATGTCTGCTCTGCGTTGAGAATGGAGGAGGGGTTCCCCCACCCGCGATCGCCCCCGAATCATGTCCACCGCCTTTTCCGCAATCATCATTGCCGGTGCATTGGTGTTGCCACCGATCAGGGTGGGCATGATGGAGGCGTCGATGACGCGCAG
>JAKSCQ010000278.1 GCA_022360555.1 Pseudomonadales bacterium | reverse complement strand
GGTACTGGCTGCCTCCGAACAACTGGATGCCATCGATACCAGCGGTCTGCCGGAACCCTTCAACCAGCTTGGCGGGGCCTTTGACGCCCTGGCAGATGGCTTCGGCAATGCGGGGGCTGACGCGGGCGAAGGCAGCACGGCAGAGGATATTGCTTTCATCGCCGGCCCGCTGGTGGCCCTGTCGCGCAACCTGAACAACATCCTTGATGGCATTGAGGAACAGGTACCCGGGGAAGTGCCGGTCTTTGCCGGCCTCACGTCCGTGTTGTCCACCGTGTCCCTGGGGCTGGCCAACACCCTGGAGCAACTGGTGCTGCTGGATACCAGCGCTACTGGTGAGCAACTGGTGGGGACGGTGCAAGCGACTCTGGAAAACCTGGTCAACGATGTGTTGTGGCTGAACCAGATCCCCGGAGCCGGGGACTACACCACCCTGCCAGGCGATGCCCTGTCCTCCGTGTTGCTCACCGTGGTGCGGGAAGTCACCGAACAGCTGGACGAGCGCCTGCTCAGCCCACTGTCACCGTTGCTGGACCTGTTGTCACCGGTGACCAATCTGCTGAAAGGGCTGCTGGATCTGTTCTGATTACCAATAACAAAAAAGGCAGTCTTCCTTGTCCATGAACCGCGAGGCGGCAACGCCCCGCGGTTTTTTTTAGGCGTGACGGCTCCGCCGTGACCTTTTACTTGGGCGGAGGTTAACGGAGCCCCTGCCGTTGGAGCTTTGCTTGCAAAGCGAAGGGTTAGGTTGCCCCCCGATGCTTTCTGAAACCTTCGCTTTGCAAGCAAAGCGCCAACGAGGGAGTGGGGGCAGCTTCAGGAAATACGCACCTGTTTTACCGAAGACGTATCGGCGCTGGGTAATACTCCCAACTCCTCCAGCGTATCCATCACCCGATCCACGGTGATGCGTTGCAGGCAGGGGTAGCTGTCCAGGGCGCAGCTGTTGCGCTCGCAGGTGGCGTGGCAGCGTTGCCAGCGCAGAATGCGCGCGCGCGGGGAGAGGGGTTGCCACAGGTCGTCATTGGTGGGGCCGAACAGGGCCACCACCGGCAGGCCACAGGCGGCGGCCAGGTGCATGGGGCCGCTGTCGTTGCCGACAAAGCCCCGGGCCTGACAGAACAGGGCGATCAATCCGGCCAGGCTGAGCCGGTCGCACAGGTCTTCCACCGGTTCCGGGAGGAACTCCTGAATGCGGGCGATCTGCAGCCGGTCCTTCTGGCCGGCGCCAATCAATACCGGTGTCAGTCCGGCACGACGTGCCCGCTGACAAAGGGCGGCGAACTGTTCCGCATGCCACATCTTGTAGGTCTTGGTCGCGCCAGGGTGGATTAGCAGAAGGTGGCTGGACGGCACGGCCACGAAGGGGGCGATTTCCTCGTTGCCGGCGTCACTGGGCGTCAGGGGGAGATAGCCCGCCGGTGCCGGCGCGGCGGGGCGGCTGAGGCTGCCATAGCCCTGCCAGCGATGGCCGGACCAGTGCACCTCGGGGCTATGGGTATAAAACCAGCGATGATGCTTGCGGGGCGGGCCGATACGTTCCGCCGCACCACTCAATCGTGTCAGGGTGGCGGACTTCTGTTCGCCTTCGATATCCACGGCCACGTCCGCGGCAAAGCGCCGCATGGAGAGGACAAATTGCAGGTAGCTGCGGACCCGGTGCAGCAGGCTGTGATGGCGCGCCAGATCGGCCTCGGGGTAGTACAGCAGCCGCTGCTCCCCGGGCAGACTCTGTTCCACCAGCGCTTGATAACGCTGGTTAACCACCAGCAGAGCCTCCTCCCGCGCTCTCAGCATGGCCTGGAGATGGGGCAGGGCAATCAGCAAATTGCCCATATGACTGCACGGGAAGAGGATCAGCTGACGAGGCATGAAGGTGCAATACAGTTTTCACAACACGGTATTGCAGACTAGCGGGGCGCAGTGACGGTTACATGACAATTGGCGACCGAGTTGCGATGGGCTGGATTGGGAAAGGCCGAAACATTCCTCAGCCCCGGTTACTTTCTACGAAACCGCTGTAGGAACGGAGCGTAGCGGAGTAACGCCCGGAGGGCGGCCCCGAAGGGGTGAGCGAAGCGAATACACCCTTCCAGGGCGCGAACCGCGCTTGCGCGGAAATCGCCCAACGGGCGATCAGGAATCTCAGCGCTCGAAAGCTCTATCCAGATAATCCCGATCCAATCCCATTCGCCATGCAAGCATGGCTCCAACAGGAGGTGGGGGTAACATCGTAGGGTGGATTAGCCGAAAGGCGTAATCCACCTTCGTTTCTACTCGCCGCTGCTTTCAATCCCGCTCAACCAGCCAGTCAGCAATTTGCCCCCAGCTCTGGCTCTGGGCGGTGGTGCTGCCAAGAATTCCCATATGCCCACCGTCGATGGTGATGAAGGTCTTGTCCTGGCTGCGGATCAGCGGCGCCATGGCCTGGCTGCACTCCGGGGTGACGATGGGGACGTTGGCGCCAGTGATGTTGAGCACATTAGCGGTGACCTGGCCCAGATGGCCGTCACTGCCTGCCATGGGCAGTTCGCCCTGGGCCACCACATTATCCGTCCACAAATAGCGGATGATGTCCTGAATGACGCCGCCGGGGTAGGCCACCATGTCGTCCAGAAAGGCCCCGTTGGTGGCGTGGTTGGTCACGAATTCCCGGTCGTGCAGGTTCTTCACCAGGTTCCAGTAACCCTGCAGGCTGCCCATCGGGTTGGTGAGCTTGAAGGCCAGGCTGTTCACCCAGCCAGGCGAGCGCAGCAGGTTGGCGGGCACATTATGAATGCGCAGGCCGGTGTTGCTGCGAACCCATTTGGCTCGCCGGCTCAGGCGGCGGTACTGCACCCCTAAAGCGCCGTTGCGGTGGTAATCGGTGGGGGCGCCCACCAGTACCAGGTTCTTGATGTCCGGGTCCCTGCCCAGGGCGGTATAGCACAGGCTGAACAGGCCACCGAAGCTCCAGCCGTGCAGGCTGAGCTGCTGCTTGCCGCTGTGTTTGCGCACCTGCACCAGCAGCTTGGGCAGGTAGTCGGCAAAGTAGCTGCCCAGGCTCAAGTGGTTGTGGTAGCGGCCGGGACGGCCCCAGTCCACCATGTAAAGCTCGAAGCCGCGTGCGCGCAGATAGCGCACCAGGCTGCGCTGGGGGAACAGATCATAGATCAGCATGTTCACCGCCAGCGGCGCCACCAGCACCAACGGCGTGCGTTGGGTGCTCTTGCTCACCGGCATGACGGTGCCGTCGCTCAGCGGGATGGCGTTTTCCTGCAGCGGCGGGTAATAGCGCAGCTTTACCAGGCCGTCGTCGAACAGGGTGTCGTAGGGGGTCTGTTCGGCCAGACTCAGGCTGTCCGCCCGGAACAGGCGGGCGCGGCCATTGTCCAGGCGCTGGAGCCAGGGGCGGGTGGTGCTCTGGAAAGCCTGTTGCAGGGTGTCAGTGATCATGGTTTCACCGGCGCGGAATTCTAGGGCCGGCCATTGTAGGGAAGATGGGCCAATCTGCAGTTGCTCTGCGGACCGTGCCTGATGTCCGGCGGGACACCCGGAAAATTCGGATCATTGAATGATCGGAGGATATGGGGTAGACGAAAAGGAGCAAAGCGTTTCTGTCTGGGAGGCGGCGGCGCCAAGTCTGGCCCGGATTTTTTCACGGTAGCGAGTTACAAGCTTCAAGCTGCAAGCTACAACGCGAATCCAAGGGGGGGCGGTTTATTATGCAGGAGCCGCGCCGGAATTCCGGGCGTGGCTCTGGCCTTTGAACATAGAAGGGCTTCGAATCGCGTTGTAGCTTGCCGCACGAAACCCGGATTAGGCAGGCGCGCCGTTGTGGTAGCGCCCCAGCTTGCCTTTCACCCGTACCAGGCTGCCGGCTTTCAGATCCGCCTCGAAGTTCGCCTGGCCTTCCGGGAACAGCAGCACCACGGTGGAGCCCAGCAGGAAACGGCCCAGT
>JAKSCQ010000295.1 GCA_022360555.1 Pseudomonadales bacterium | reverse complement strand
TGTGCGTGCCATTTGGCATCCAGTATTAGCATCTGAACTGCTTTCCTCAGAAGAAGTCGCTGAACGTCCCCATTTTTTACTAAAGCAAAGTGAGGGTATTACAAAGTTCTCGAAGATTGCACCAACTTTTGGGTTTACCAAAGAGACTGCATTGGTCCGTTTGCAAGTTAGTGCTCATGAGAAAGCAAAGCTTAGCGATTATGTACTCTACATTGATTATCCCTTGTTAGATGAAGTTTCGCTTTACGGTTTTAATAATGGAATATTGGAAGAGCGTTATGTTACAGGGGAACTCTCACCTTTTTGGACAAGGCCGGTAAAACATCGAGCTTTTGTTTTCCCAATCTCCGTTAATCCTGGAGAAACGAAAGAATTTATTTTTGTTTCAAAATCAACGGACACTTTGCAGCTTCCAATTCATATATATACCAAAAACTATTTCGATGAGCACCTGCAAATCGAACAGTATATGTTGGGTATTTTTTACGGTGGCATATTTATGATGTCGCTGTTTATTGCTCTGCTCTACATAATTTTAAGAGATAATAGCTTGTTCTATATGTCCTGCTTCTTAATCTGTTTTATTGGCATGGCAAGCTCTTTGAATGGAAATATGAATCAATTCTTTACCTTTGATTCTCCAACTCTCGCTAAGGATGTCAGAATATTCTGTTTGGGGGTTGGTATGTTCTCTGTGTTGATGTTCACCTGTCTCTTTTTAAAATCCAAACATTATACTCCGGTACTACACAAGATATTAACTGTGATGGCCTATTTGTGTTTGCTGTTGCCATTGTCGAATATTGTTGTGCCTTTCTATTATGTTATTCAAATTACGCTGATCTATTGCTTGTTTATTACCGTTGCCATACTCGCTGCTGGTATTAAAACTGTTCGTCAGGGTTATGATCCGGCAACCTACTATCTGCTGGGTTGGTTCTTCTTCTTTTCTGGTGGCGTGTCCAATGTAGGAAGAGCATTCTCAGTTATCCCAATAAACTTATGGACTGAATATGGTGTTCAGTTCGGATCGCTGTTTAGTACGCTTTCTTTAGGGTTGGGGATTGCTGCAAAATTCAGATTGGAAAGATCTTCCCGTTTGG
>JAKSCQ010000292.1 GCA_022360555.1 Pseudomonadales bacterium | reverse complement strand
TTCGGTAAAGATATCGCCCTTATAGAATCCCAAACGTAAGTGGTGAACATTGCTAACCGGAATTCCGAAGTGAGCCCATACCAGCTCTTCTTCGAACTCGCGAACCATTCCTTTTAACTTCTGAACCTCAGGAGAGTTTTTACCTCCATCGTATGAGTTCTCCAATTCTCCAATGATACTGGTAAGGGTTCGGTTTAAATGGAACTTGTCCTGTATCTTCCAGATTCCTACAATGGATCTGATAACACGGTGACACAATCCCCTACGCTTGCCATTTTCATTTCTACCTGCTACCGAATTCAGGAAGTGTGAAACATCCTTATCCCACTTTTTGCTGTATTCTACTTCGAAGAAATCAGCATATTCCAGCATCTGAATTTCACCTTTGGCAATAAAATTCTGGCATTCTTTCAGCACTCCAATAATAAAACCGTTGGTAACAGCTGTAAAACCAGAAGTCAATACCGAGAAATGAATTTCGTTGCTGGCTGAACGCATCTGACGGTTCGTGTAAGGCATGATTCCCAACATGATATCATCGTGATGTGGGCCTGTATGATAGATCACCTCATCATCATCAGCTTTCATTCCTTTTTCTAACTTGGTTTTGATAGAATCGATAACCGACTGTACAGTTCCTTCATTTAAATCAGGAATCTGACTGGTATAAGGATCAGCTTTTAAATCTTCTAGAGTTAGGTGATGTCCGTATTTATTGATCTTTTGACACAGGTCAATAATTGCTTTTTCACTCTTTGTGTGAGTCCATTCACCATTTTTGTAATACTGATTAACACTATCGGTTAGTTTGCAAGCTGCACCTGTTGTCAAATAAAAACGACTATTTTTCTGACGCTGAAGAACCGATGCCGGATAAACTGCATCTGGTTCAGTTTCTAATGAACCTTTTACAATATCAGCCTTAGCTTCACCTGCTGCAAATATGATAGAAACTGCATTTGGATCGTGAGTAATGGTATCCAAACCAATAGTTATTACCAATCGATTTCTTGATACTTCTATGCCTCCTAAATCACCAGCAGCCACTGCTTGTGTTTCAAAATTTGTTTTGGTTAAACGAGTGGTTGAATAATGATCAGATCCACGTGTATTAAACGCAATGTGACCATCAGGACCAATTCCTCCCAAGAAGAAACCA
>JAKSCQ010000149.1 GCA_022360555.1 Pseudomonadales bacterium | reverse complement strand
ATCGTCAGTAACCCGCCCTATATCGAAGCCGACGATCACCATCTGCAAGAGGGCGACGTGCGTTTCGAGCCCCGTTCCGCCCTGGTGGCCCCGGAAAAGGGTCTGGCGGATCTGGCCACCATTATCCAGCAGGCGTCTGGCAAGCTGGTTGCAGGGGGCTGGTTGCTGCTGGAGCATGGGTTCGAGCAGGGGGCGTCGGTGCGGGCCCTGTTGAGCGATGCCGGCTTTGAGCAGGTATGTACGGAGCAGGACCTGGGCGACAATGATCGCGTTACCCTGGGTCGGAACCCGATGTAGGAGCGAGCTTGCTCGCGATGTATCGCCTGCAGGCCGGCTCCCACAGCGACTTTCGTAGACCGGCTTTGTGTGCGTGCAGGCGTGAAGCGTGTTGCGTGCCAGCGAGAGAATCATGTTTAACGACGAACAGCTCGAACGTTACAGCCGCCAGTTGATGGTGGAGGAATTCGACCTGGCCGGGCAGGAGGCGCTGGCAGCGGCCCGGGTGCTGGTGGTGGGTTGTGGCGGTCTGGCCAGTCCGGCGGCGTTGTACCTGGCCGGGGCCGGGGTCGGTCAATTGGTGCTGGCGGACGATGACCGGGTGGAGCTGAGCAACCTGCATCGACAGGTCGCCTTCCGGGGTGGCCAGGTCAACCTGCCCAAGGCAGAAGCCCTGCGCGATCAGCTACACACCCTGAATCCGGATGTGGATGTGCGCGCCGCCGTGGTGCGGGTGGATGATCACTGGCTGGATAAGGAAGTGGCGGGGGCCACCTTGGTGCTGGACTGCACCGATAATTTTGCCACCCGGCAGGCGATTAACCGCGCCTGCGTGTCCCACCGGGTACCCCTGGTCAGTGGTGCGGCGGTGCGCATGGATGGCCAGTTGGCGGTGTTTGATCTGCGCCAGCCGGACAGCCCCTGTTATGCCTGCGTCTACGGTGAGGGGACCGAGGGCGACCTGGCTTGCAGTCAGGCGGGGATTGCCGGCCCGGTGGTGGGCACCGTGGGCGCCCTGCAGGCGCTGGCGGCAATGCGTACCCTTACCGGGGCGTCAGTGGCGTCGGTGCTGCATCTGTTTGACGGGCGGACCCTTGGCTGGCGCCAGGTTCGTTTGCGCCGTGATGCCCAATGTCCCGTGTGTGGTGCGGGTCAGGAATCCGGCTGAACCTCGGCAGGTGCCGGAGCACCGGTGTCCGCTTCCATCATGGCCGGTGGATCATCGGCGGTCATGCCGATAATGACCAGCACCACAATCACGATCAGAAAGGCCAGTCCCAGCAAGTGCTTCATCGTCACGCCTCCTTCCCTTTTGCCGGTCGACGGTCAGGCTGACAACTCCACGACCTGGCTGTTGAGCGTCTTGATCTGCCGGGCCATATCCGAAAGCAGGCTGTGGATCATGCCCGGGTTGGTCCGGATCAGTTCCTTGAACTGGTGCTTGGGCACCTTGACCACCGAACAGCGGCTGCGGGCCCGGACGGTGGCACTGCGGGGCGAATGGGTCAGCAGGGCGATGGCGCCGACCACTTCCCCTTCGCCGACCTGGCCGACCTCCACGTCATCCACCAGCACATCCGCCTCGCCTTCGAACAGGCTGAACACATAGTCCGCCGGCTCTCCCTGGCGGATGATCACGTCACCGGGCTCGAAATAGGCGAAACCGGTGATGGTCTGTTTCTCTTCCGGCATGTGGGCGGCCAGCAGACGGACCAGCATGCCTTGCTGGGTAGTCAGGATGCGCGTCCACAACCGGGCCAGTTGTTCATCGGCCAGTACGGCTTCTACCAGTTTGACGGTGGGGTAGGCGGCCAGCAATACGGCACTCTCTGCATAGTAGGTGATTTCGTCGCTGCCGGAGTCCGGCAGGATCAGGTCGCCTTCGTCCCAGATAAACAGTTTGCGGTCATTGCAGCGCATGCCCAGCATGCCGCCTTTCACCACATAGGTGGTGTCGCTGCACATGCCTTGCTGGAAGGCATTGTCGGTGGGTACCAGGGGCAGGGTCTGGGGCTGGAGCGGCAGTTGCCCGATGAATTCGTTCACCAGGCGCTTGTACATACGGGTCAGGGCGGAAAATCCGCCATTGGCGTCGGCCACTGAAATCATGCATTGCCTCTGTACAACAGCGTTGTTCTGTTCTGAGTATGAAGCAAGTGGCAGGTGTGAAACAGGGCCAAGTTGGCAGATGGGGATCAGTTTCGAGTTGCAAGGCACGAGTTGCGAAAGGCAAGACACTGGGGAGCCTCTGAATCACTCCTTGCGTGCTCAGCGTGGCCTGAAGCGTGCAACTGTTGTGTCTTGTCTCGACGGGCAGGGTGGTTCCCTTTCCTAGAGGCAAGGCGCAGCAGATGTGCGCTTCAGGCCGCGCCTTTATGCACGCCAGTGTGCTCCGGGTCTTCCAGGCTGGCCCGCACTCGTTGTTGCGTGTTGAAGGTAAATAGCCGATGGATGGACATACACCTTCAAAAGCGCGCCCCCTCTTTACCTTTTGCCGAGGGGGCGAACCAGCCTGAAAGACTGAGCATGCAAGGAGTTATTCAGAGGCTCCCTGGATCGTGGTGTTCGCAACTCGTGACTGTCAGGCAGACGCCGGGAGGCGGCTGCGCGTTGTGTCAGTAATCCCGTTCCCGGGGCAGGAATTGCGGGGCTTCCTTCTTCTGCCCGGCCTGCAGGGCACGCCGGTAGTTCTTGCCGCGTAGCAGCTTGAACTGCAGCTTGCTTTCCACATCGAAAGCCTGCGCTTCGGGGGCGGTCCAGGTCTGGTGAAACAGGCTTTTGGCGGCGCTGATACCATCCGGGGAGCGCGTCTTGATGGCCTGGGCCAGTTGTTCGGCTTCGGCCAGGGGATCGTCCGCAACCCGGGTAACCAGATTCATGGCCTTGGCTTCCTCACCCTTGAACAGACGACCGGTCATGGTCAGCTCCTTGGCCACATCCATGGGCACCAGCTCACGCAGGGTGGCGGTGCCGGTCATGTCCGGTATCAGGCCCCACTTGATTTCCATGATCGACATTTCGCAATCCGGGGTGCTCATGCGGAAATCCGCCGCCAAGGCAATCTGCATGCCGCCACCGTAGCAGTAACCGTGCAGTACGGCGATCACTGGAATCGGCAATTCTCGCCAGCACCAGCACACTTCCTGGAACAGGTTGGTTTTCTTGATGCCGTATTTGGTGAAGCCTTTGATCAGTTTCAGTGGCTGCTTCATGACGGTGCCAAAATCCAGCCCGGCACAGAACGCCTTGCCGTCGCCCTGCAGAATGACCGCACGCAATTCGCGATCCTTGCGCACGGCTTTGGCGGCCTCGATCAGCCCTTCCATCATGGCGAAGTCCAGGCCGTTGAACTTGTCGGCCCGGCTCAGGGTGACGTAGGCGATGGCGTTTTTCTTTTCCAGGGTGACGCGGTTTTGGAAGGTTTGCGTGGTCATGGTTGGATCCTTAATGTCGCTTGCACGCAACACGCTTCACGCAGGCACGCAAAAAAAGCGTGTTGCGTGAAGCGTGCAAGCGTTATCCCAGTTTTTCCTTCAGCAACTGATTCAGCTGCTGCGGATTCGCTTTGCCCTGTGTGGCTTTCATCGCCTGGCCCACGAAGAAACCGATTTTTTTCTTTTTCTTGGCATCGTCAGAGTTGCGGTAATCCTCAACCTGGGGGGCATTGTTGGCGAGGATGTCGTCGACGATTTTTTCCAGTTCGCCGGTGTCGTTCATCTGCTTGAGACCCTTGGCCTCAATGATGGCATCCGGGTCGCCTTCGCCGGCCCAGCAGGCTTCGAACACCTGCTTGGCGATCTTGGAGCTGATGGTGCCGTCCTTGAGGCGGGCGATGAGCTGGCCCAGTTGCTCGGCGCTGACCGGGCTGTCGGCAATCTCTTTTTCTTCCGCGTTCAGCTTGGCGGCCAGCCCGCCCATGACCCAGTTGGCAGCCAGTTTGGCATCGCCGCCGGCTTTCGCCGCGCTTTCAAAGAAGGTGGCGGTGGCGATGGAACCGGACAGCAGGTCTGCGTCGTATTCGCCCAGCTGGTAATCGGCCATGAAACGCTGCTTGCGGGCATCCGGCAATTCCGGCATGGCGGCTTTCAGTGCCTCCAGGTCCGCGTCGGTGATGGCCACCGGCAGCAGGTCCGGGCAGGGGAAGTAACGGTAATCGTTGGCGTCTTCCTTGGTGCGCATGGAACGGGCGGTGTGGGTGTCGCCGTTGTACAGTCGGGTTTCCTGCACGATCTTGCCGCCGTCTTCCAGCACATCAATCTGTCGCTCCACTTCCAGCTTGATGGCCTTTTCCATGAAGCGGAAGGAGTTCAGGTTCTTGGTTTCGGTGCGGGTGCCCAGTGGCTCGCCGGGTTTGCGCACGGACACGTTGACGTCGAAACGCATGTTGCCCTGGGACATGTCGCCATCGCAGATACCGATGGAAGTGACGATGGCATGCAGTTTTCTGGCAAAGGCCACGGCCTCTTCGGCGTTGGCCATGTCCGGTTCGGTGACCACTTCGATCAGCGGGGTGCCGGCGCGATTCAGGTCGATGCCGGTCATGCCATGAAAGTCTTCATGTAAAGACTTACCGGCATCTTCTTCCAGGTGCGCGTGATGAATGCGCACGGTTTTTTTCTCACCGCTTTCCAACTGAATTTCCACTTCGCCGGCGCCAACAATGGGCTCGGCCAGCTGGGTGGTCTGATAGCCCTTGGGCAGATCCGGGTAAAAATAATTTTTTCGCTCGAACACACTGTGACGGCAGATATCGGCATTGATGGCCAGACCGAACAGTGCCGCCTTGCGAACCGCTTCCTTGTTGACCACCGGCAGGGTGCCGGGCATGCCCAGGTCCACCAGCGAGGCCTGGGTGTTGGGCTCGGCACCGGTGGACAGTTTGCTGCCGGAAAACAGCTTGCTGGCAGTATTGAGCTGGACGTGAATTTCCAGACCGATCACGACTTCCCAACTCATTGTTCACCTCCAAAAACCGGTGCCTGTTTGTGCCAGTCCGTGGCCTGTTGATACTTGTGCGCCACGTTGAGGATTTGCCCTTCACGGAAATAGTTACCGATGATCTGGGTGCCCGTGGGCAGGCCGTTAATGAAGCCGGTGGGCATAGACAGCGCCGGCAGGCCGGCCAGGTTGACGCCGATGGTGAACACGTCAGCCATGTACATGCTCACCGGGTCGTCTTTCTTGGCGCCCAGCTTGAAGGCGGTTTCCGGGGCGGTGGGGCCCATCAGTACGTCTACTTTTTCGAAAGCGCGGGCGAAGTCGTCGCGAATCAGGCGGCGTACCTGCTGGGCGCGCCGGTAGTAGGCATCGTAGTAGCCGGCGGACAGGGCATAGGTGCCCACCAGGATGCGGCGCTTCACTTCATCGCCAAAGCCCTCGGAGCGGGAGCGTTTGTACAGGTCTTCCAGGTCTTGCGGGTTGTCACAGCGATGCCCGAAGCGCACACCGTCGAAGCGGCTGAGGTTGGAGCTGGCTTCCGCCGGGGCGATCACATAGTAGGCCGGTACCGACAGCTTGATACTGGGCAGGGAGACGGACACGACCTTTGCGCCCAGTTTTTCCAGCTCGCGAATGGCCTCGCGGCTGTTCTCCGCGATGGCGCCGTCCAGGGTGTCCGGGAAGAATTCTTCCGGGATGCCGATGGTCAGGCCGCTGATATCTTCCTTTAGTGCGCCCAGGTAATCGTCCACCTTTTCATTGAGGCTGGTGGAGTCGCGGTGGTCATGGCCGGCCATGGCCTGCAGCATCAGCGCGCAGTCTTCGGCGCTCTGGGCCATGGGGCCGGCCTGGTCCAGGCTGGAGGCAAAAGCGATCATGCCCCAGCGGGACACCCGCCCATAGGTGGGTTTGAGTCCGGTGATGTTGTTCAGGGCCGCCGGCTGGCGAATGGAACCGCCGGTATCGGTGCCGGTGGCGCCGGGGGCCAGACGCGCGCCCAGACAGGCGGCGGCACCGCCGGAGGAGCCGCCGGGTACCCGTTCCAGATCCCAGGGGTTCTTCACCGGGCCATAGTGGCTGGTTTCGTTGGAGGAGCCCATGGCGAACTCGTCCATGTTGGTCTTGCCCAGCATCACCGCGCCTTCGGCGGCCATTTTCTCCACCACGGTGGCGGTATAGGGGGCAATAAAGGTGTCCAGCATCTTGGAGCCGCAGCTGGTGCGCACGCCCTCGGTGCAGAAGATATCCTTGTGGGCGATGGGCAGGCCGGTGAGCAGACCGCCCTGGCCAGCAGCGATCGCCTGGTCGGCGGCATCCGCCTGGGCCAGGGCCTGGGCGTCGGTGACGGTAATAAAGCTGTTGATGTCGCCGTCGTATTGCTTGATGCGGCCCAGGAAATGCTCGGTGAGCTCCCGGGAAGAGAAATCCCCGGCGGCCAGGCCGGCCTTGAGTTCTGTCAGTGTCTTATCGTGCATGGTGTCGCTCATACCCTGTTATTCGATCACCCGGGGGACCAGGAAACAGCCGTCTTCGGCGGCGGGGGCGATGTCCATCGCCTTGTCGCGCACGTTCGGCTCGCTGATTTCGTCGTCGCGCAGGGGCTGGGTGACGTCCAGGGGATGGGCCATGGGGGCCACATCTGTCACGTCCGCCTGCTGGAGCTGATCCACCATTGCGAGGATGTCGTTCAGGCGGTCGGACAGGGCGGCGCTGTCTGTCTCGTCCACTTTCAGGCGTGCCAGGTGAGCCACCTGGGCTACCACCTTGGAATCAATGGCCATGGTGCTCTCCGTCGGGATTTGCCATTGGGGTTTATCCGCCGGGTTCTTTCGGCTGGGCCGAAAGGCTCGAATGCGGGTCCGGGAAGCGGCAAAAAGTACCATAGACCGCCTGTCCGGGGCCACTGCCCGCCGGGAGTAGAGGGTCCTCTATAGTGACCGGTTTGCTTGCCCAATGCCCCTGCCGTTGCTAGAGTTGCGCCATCTTGTCAGGTGCCTGGCTTTTTTCCCGCCCGGCGACCTTTTTTCGCGAAAATTTCAGGAAAAACGCCAGAGATGTCCATGATCAAGCGTATTCGGGGGATGTTCTCCACCGATCTCTCTATCGATTTGGGGACCGCCAACACCCTTATTTATGTACGTGGCCGCGGCATCGTACTGGATGAACCCTCTGTAGTAGCTATTCGTCATCATGGTGCCCAGAAGAGTGTGGCCGCCGTGGGGGCTGACGCCAAGCGCATGCTGGGCCGCACGCCCGGCAACATTACCGCCATTCGCCCCATGAAGGACGGCGTGATCGCCGACTTCGACGTTACCGAGAAGATGCTGCAGTACTTCATCAAGAAAGTGCATGACACCGGTTTCTTCCCACCGGCTCCCCGGGTGCTGGTATGCGTACCCTGCAAATCCACCCAGGTGGAGCGCCGGGCCATTCAGGATTCCGCCTATGGCGCGGGCGCCCGTGACGTCTACCTGATCGAGGAGCCCATGGCGGCTGCCATCGGTGCCGGCCTGCCGGTGGAAGAGGCGCGGGGTTCCATGGTGGTGGACATCGGTGGCGGGACCACCGAAATCGCCCTGATTTCCCTGAACGGCGTGGTTTATTCCGAATCCGTCCGTATTGGCGGTGACCGTTTTGATGAAGCCATCGTGGCCTTTGTCCGCAAGGAGTATGGCTCACTGATCGGTGAGTCCACCGCCGAGCGTATCAAGCACGAGATCGGTACCGCCTATCCGGGCGGCGAAATCCGTGAAATCGACGTGCGTGGCCGTAACCTGGCCGAAGGGGTGCCGCGCAGCTTCACCCTCAATTCCGAAGAGATCCTGGAAGCGCTGAAAGAGCCGCTGGCGGCCATCGTCAATGCGGTGAAGAACGCCCTGGAAGCCTCGCCGCCGGAACTGGCCTCCGATATTGCCGAGCGTGGCCTGGTGATCACCGGTGGTGGCGCCCTGTTGCGCGATATCGACCGTCTGCTCTCCGAGGAAACCGGCCTGCCGGTGATCGTTGCCGATGATCCGCTGACCTGTGTGGCCCGTGGTGGCGGCAAGGCGCTGGAGCTGATGGACAGTCAGGGCTTCGACATGCTGGCCATGGGGTAAACCCGTGGCTCCGGCCAATCCTTCCTACCGTCTCCTGATCGCACTGGTCCTGGCCATCATCATGATGGTGCTGGACCAGCGTACCCCGTGGGCGACCCCGTTGCGCCATGCGCTGGGCTATCTCACCGCGCCTATTCATTACCTTGCCCACCTGCCGGTGGATTCCGGGGAATGGCTCACCGAACAGGCCCAGAGCCGCGATTCCCTGCAGGAAGAAAATCGTCGCCTGAAGCGCCAGGCTCTGATCCTGGAGCAGAAGGTGCAGCGCCTGGCGGTGCTGGAGGCGGAAAACGTCCGCTTGCGTGAATTGCTCAACTCTTCGGCGGAACTGGATGCCAACGTGCTGGTGGCGGAAATCATCGGCGTGGACCCGGACCCCAACCGCCAGGAGCTGGTCATCAACAAGGGCACCGGCGACCAGGTGGTTCGCGGCCAGGCGGTGCTGGATGCCCAGGGGCTGATCGGCCAGGTGGTGGATGCCGGGCCGCTCAGTTCCCAGGTGCTGCTGATTACCGATGCCAGCCATGCCATGAGTGTCCAGGTGAATCGCAACGGGGTGCGCGCGGTGCTGGCCGGTAGCGGCCAGACCGGGCTGAAACTGCTTTATGTCCCGGATACCGCCGATATCGAGGAAGGGGACCTGCTGGTCAGCACCGGCCTGGGGCAGCGCTATCCGCGTGGCTATCCGGTGGCCCGGGTGACCGACATCCGTCACCAGTCCGGGGCGGCGTTTGCGGATATTACCGCCCAGCCCACGGCCAGACTCGACCGGGCCAGCCATGTGCTGCTGGTGCAGTCGACGGAGGCCCCGTTGGCACCGGTAACCGGGAAGGAGGCCAGCGATGGTGAATGATCGACCCGCCGGCACCGGCGTTATTATTGTCACGCTGCTGATTGCCGCCCTGCTGGAAGTGATCCCCATGCCGGACAGTCTGGACTGGGTGCGCCCGGAGTGGATGCTGCTGGTGCTGGTTTACTGGGTGCTGGAAGTCCCCGGTCGCATCGGTGTGCTGTGGGGCTTTTTCGTGGGGCTCTATCACGATGTGCTGGTGGGCACCACGCTGGGTCAGTGGGGCCTGTCCTATGCCCTGGGGGCCTTTGTCATGCTGGCCGCCTACAAACGCATGCGCGTCTTTACCCTTATCCAGCAATGTGCCGTGATCTTTCTGCTGGTAGGGACTGTCAGCCTGCTGGCCTACCTGGTACAGGAATCCGTGGGTCGCACCCTGTATCCTCCCTACACCATTCTGTACGCGTCCCTGTCCAGTGCCGTACTCTGGCGTCCGGTCTGTGCGCTGCTGCGCTGGGTGCAATTGCGTTTTTTAGTACGATGACGAGCAATTAATAATTAATAGTTAATAGTGAATAATTGATATTTCCAGAACACGGCTTCAAAGCAACGTTCTTGCTTACATGCCAGGATCCTGGCTATTAATTATTCACTATTAATTATTAATTGATCCTATGACTCTCTACCTTGCCTCCGGCTCCCCCCGCCGGGCCGAACTGCTGCGTCAGATTGCCGTGCCCTTTACCGTGCTGCCGGCACCGGATATTGATGAAAGTCCCTTCGCCGGGGAGGCGCCGCTGGATTATGTGCGTCGCATGGCGGAGGAAAAGGCCCGTGCCGGGCTGCAACGACTGAACGATACAGGGGCTACGGTGCTCGGGGCCGATACGGCCGTGGTGCTGGAGCGGGATATCCTCGGCAAGCCGGCCAGCCGAGAGGAGGCGCTGGCCATGCTCCGGCGCCTGAACGGCAAGGAGCATCAGGTCATGTCGGCCCTGGCGTTATGCCACCGGGGCGAGCTTCGCCTGCGCCATGCCATCACCCGGGTACAGTTTCGCTCCCTGGACGAGGTGGCGCTGCATGCCTATGTGCAGACCGGTGAGGGGGATGACAAGGCCGGCGCCTACGGCATTCAGGGCCTGGGGGCGGCGCTGGTGGCGTCGCTGACGGGCAGTTACAGTGGTGTGGTCGGCCTGCCGCTGGAACAGATGGTGGAACTGCTGGATTGGGCCGAAATCCGTTACTGGCAAGTCGACTGATTATGGCTGTAAACCGGCGCTTTTCCTGGCCCCGTCTCTCTCCCTGGCTATGGGGGCTGACCACCCTGGTGCTGCTACTGGTGGCCGCCTATGTGGTGATCGGCCGGCAACTGATGCTGCTGGTGCCCGATTACCGCACGCAACTGGAAACCCTGTTCGAGGAACGGGTCCAGACCCCGCTGACCATCGCCGAGCTGAACGGCAAGATGGCCGGACTGACCCCCCAGTTCGTGGCCCGCAAGATCCGCCTGCCGGCCCCGGAAGGCGAAGCCCCGCTGGAACTGGATGAGGTGGTGCTCAGCGTGGATGTGCTGCGCTCCCTGTTGCACCGGGACCTGGTGCTGGAGGAGTTGCGCATTACCGGTGTGGAGCTGAGTCTGGTGCGCGGCGAGGATGGCCGCATTCGCCTGCGTGGCCTGAACCTGGATAGCGAGGCCCGGGACGCCCCACCGCTGGAACGGATACTGCGGCTGTTCTACCGGCAGCAGTTGCTGTCCATTCGCGACGCCCGCCTGTCACTGGACTGGCCGGGCATGCCGCCGCTGGCGGCGTCGGCCCTGGACGCTACCCTGATCAACGATGGCGATGAACACCGGCTGGCGGTCCAGCTGGAGGCCCGTGATCGCCCCCTGTCCCTCAAGGCCCGCATTCATCTGCATGACGATGCCTTTACGCTGGATGACATCGACGCCGATGTCTACGCCGCCGTTCAGGGAGAACGCCTGCAGGAATGGCTGCCCGAGGCACTGGGCTGGTCGCTGGACCCGGCTGCCCTGGACGGGCGGGTCAAACTGTGGGCAACCCTGAAGCGCGGCGAGCCCTATCAGGCCCAGCTAAAACTGGACGTGCCCACGTTTACCTTGCAAGAAGCGGGGCAAACATGGCCGATGACCGACCTCTCCCTGAGCCTGGCCCTGCAACGGGACGAAGATCATGCCTCCGTGTCCCTGACCCGGCTGTCCGGCAAGTCCCCGGCCGGGGCTCTGGCGCTGGGCGATGCGGGCCTGCGCTGGGAGACCCGGGGGGATCGCCGTCAGTGGCAACTGCGGGCCAATGAGCTGCCGGTACATGCGCTGGTACAGCAACTGCAGCAATGGCCTTTTGCACTGCCGGAAAAGGCGGAAGCACTGAAGGACAAGCTGATGACATTCGCCCCCCGTGGCTTGCTCGATGGCCTGTACCTCAGTGGCCGGGCCCGTCAGGTGGAGGCCTTTCAGGCCCGGTTTACCGGCCTTAGCAGCCAGGCCGATGACCGCATCCCCGGCGTCAAGGGGTTGAGCGGCTGGGTGGCCGGTAATGCCGAGCAGGGGCGGGTGCACCTGTACAGTGATGACCTCACCCTGCAACTGCCCCGGCTGTATGCTCATGGATTGTCCGGCCAGATGAGCGGTGTGGTGGCCTGGCAACGTCAGGGCGAGCAATATCAGGTGCGTTCCGGTCGGCTGCGCATGGTCAACCCGGATGCCCATGGCGAAGCCATGTTCAACCTGCGATTGCAGCCCGGGCAGATTCCGCAAATGCGGCTGGGCGCGGAAATCTACGATGGCAATGGGGCCCGCGCCAGCCATTACATTCCCCTGGAGCGTCTCCCCGATGGCCTGTCCGGCTGGCTGGGGCAGGCTATCCGTGATGGTCGCCTGCACCGGGGACAGTTTCTGTATCAGGGGCCGGTCAAGATCGACAAGAGCCGCCAGCAGGACCGTACTTTCCAGATGCGTTTTCAGGGTGAGGACGTGGCCCTGTCCATCCTGCCGGACTGGCCGCTGGCTACCGGCATCAACGCCGATGTCCTGATCAACGGGCGGGAAGTGCGGGCCCGGGCACGGCGCGGGCAGTTGCTCGGGGCCCGGTTGCAGCAGGTCTATGTGGACGTGCCGGCGTTCGAAACCGGTGACTCCCCGCACCTGATCGTCACCGGCCAGGCGCAAGGGTCGCTGGAGAGCCTGGATGCGCTGTTCCAGCAGACCCCGTTGAAGGAGAAGCTGCCCGAGGAGTTGCTGGACTGGCGTTTCCGAAGCGGCGATTTGCAGGGGCATCTGTTGCTGGACTTTCCCTTGCAGAAAGAGGCTGGCGAGCCGGCGGTACTGGTGCGGGCACAGGTGGATGCCGGCCGTATCGAAAACCCGAAGCGACGCTTGGACCTGACCGAGGTATCCGCGCCGGTGTTCTTCCACCTGCGTGACGGTATTCAGATCGAGACCCTGAAAGCGCGGACCCTGGGGGGGCAGTTCAGCGGCCAGTGGCTGACCCGCGACGGGCGTAGCCAGTTGCAACTCAACGGCTCGCTGCCCATGCAGCAAGCCTCCCGCTGGCTGGGATTCGACTGGCTGCGCCCCCTGTCCGGCACCCTGCCGCTGGGGCTGAAAATTCAGGTGCCCTGGCGGGGGACGCCGTTCAGCCTGCAGGCGGCTTCCTCCATGAAGGGGGTCGCCGTGGCGGCGCCCGCGCCCCTGGGCAAGAGTGCCGGCCAGACCCGGCCTCTGGATATCCGCCTGGCCGGCGAGGGCCGTGAGCTGGGTCTGCGGATGCAGTACGGTGCCGACCTGCGTGCCCGTTTTCGGCTGGGCGACCGGCTGGGAGGCGATGTGCTGGTCGGGCCAGGTCAGTTGCGCGCACCGGGTGACGGCGTGGCGATTCGGGGCCGGCTGGAACGGGCCGTCAGCGGGGACTGGGTGGACTTTATCGGCGATCAACTGGTGCCGGCGCTGCAAGGGGAGTCGGGCGGGTCGACAGGGGGGCAGCCCCGGACCGGCCTGGACAAGATCAGCCTGGCCATCGATACGCTGGATCTGTTTGGCGTGCCGGTCAGTAACAGCCGGCTTTCCGTGTTGCCGGTAACCACCGGTTGGGACCTGGCCCTGAGCAGCCAGGCGGTAGCCGGGTCCATGCATATTCCCCAGGGCTTCACGGCCCGGGGGGAGAATCCGTTGAGCCTGTCCGTGTCGCGGCTGAACCTGCGCCTGCCGGACAGTGCCAACCCGGACAAAGGGGCGCCCCTGTCCCCCCGCGAGCTGCCACCGCTGAACGCCCGCCTGGAGAACATCGTGGTCAACGGCGAATCCTTCGGCGACTGGAAAGGCACGGTGCGACCCATCCAGCAGGGGGTACGCATTACCGACCTGGACGGGCGCTGGCGTTTCAGCCGTTTCCAGGGCAGCGTGGACTGGACCGAAGACCGGGGCGAACACTACACCCGTTACAATGGCAGCCTGGGCTCGGATGATCTGGCCCGCTCCCTGTCCGCCTGGGGCTTGCCGGAAATGATCGAGGCGGAGGAAGCCGCCGCCAGGGTGTCTCTGGGCTGGAACGACTGGCCACTGAGCCCGGACTATCTGGCCCTGGAGGGCCAGGCCCGGGTGGATATCGGTGAGTGCCGGATTCCCGATACCGATACCCGCACCTCGTTCCTGCGGGTGTTGGGGATTCTCAACCTGGGCACTATCCAGCGGCGCTTGCGGCTGGATTTCTCCGACCTGTACAAGAAAGGCCTGAGTTGCGACAGCATCAGTGGCGACTTCATCATCAATGGCAGCCGGGTTTCCACCAGCAACTTTGCCATTGATTCCCCGTCCGCGGCGATCCGCGTGAAAGGCGCCATCGACCTGGAAAAACAGACCCTCGACCACCAGATGGAAGTGACACTGCCGCTGTCGAGCAATCTCTACGCGGGGTGTCTGGCAGGCCCAGCCGCCTGTGCCGGCATCTTTGTGGTGGAACGGATCTGGGGCGATAAACTGGACAAGACCGCCACCATGGAATACTCGGTAACGGGTAACTGGGCGAACCCGAAAGTGTCCGAAACGGAAGGGATTTTCGAATGAGCCAGTCCATTGCAGCCATTCAGATGACCAGCGGCCGTGAGCCGCACGCCAACCTGGCCGCCGCCGAACCCCTGTTGCAGGAGGCCGCCAGGCGCGGTGCCCGCCTGGCCGTGTTGCCGGAGAATTTTGCCGGTTACGGCGGGGACTATCGGGCGCTGGCGGCGCAATACGATGTCCTGCAGCAATGGTTGTGTGACCAGGCCCGCTCCCTGGGGATGGCGATCATCGGAGGCAGCATTCCGGCCCTGACCCGCCCCGATGGCTCCCCGGTTCCGGCTCCCCGGGTGCGCACCCGTTCCCTGGCGGTGGAGGCGGATGGTCAGGTGGTGGGGCTTTACGACAAGCTGCATCTGTTTGATGCCCAGATCAACGATGCCCAGGGCCGCTACCGGGAGTCGGATATCTTCGAGCCTGGTCAAGCGGTGGCCACCGCCACCCTGTCCGGCCTGCGGGTAGGCCTGGCGATCTGCTATGACCTGCGCTTCCCGTCCCTGGCCCAGCGGCTGGCGGCCGCCGGCGCCGACCTGCTGGTCTATCCCTCAGCCTTTACCGCTGTCACCGGGGCCGCCCACTGGGAACTGTTGCTGCGTGCCACTGCCGTACAGACCGGCTGCTATGTGCTGGGCGCCAACCAGTGCGGCCAGCATGGCCCGCGCCGGGCCAGCTATGGCCATTCCATGCTGGTTAGCCCCTGGGGAGAGGTGATCGACGCCCTGGACGATGCGCCGGGTGCTCTTGTGGCCGGGCTGGACCTTGATACCATGAACGAACTTCGGCAGCACATGCCGGTTCAACAGCACCAGACATTCCGAATTGAAGGACCCTATGAAGCAAACTGATGCCCTGTCCATTGCCGAGTCGGTGCTGCTGGCACCGGCCAACCTGCATACCCCGCAACTGGAGACGCTGCTTAACGGCAAGCTGACCGGACAGGCCGATTACGCGGACATCTATTTCCAGCACAGCCGTCATGAGGCTTGGGTGCTGGAAGACGGCATCGTCCGTGACGCCAGCTTCAATACCGAGCGGGGGGCAGGCGTGCGCATCGTTCAGGGGGACAAGACCGGGTTTGCCTACAGCGACGACATCACGCTGGCGGCCCTGCAGCAGGCCAGCGGGGCAGCCCGGGCGATTACCCGTCAGGGGCAGGACCGGCAGATACAACTGGCCCGGCAGAGTGCCCCGGCCCGCTATCAGCCGCTGGACCCGCTGCTGGGCTGGCCGGCGGAAGAGAAGGTGGCGCTGCTGCAGCGTATCGATGCCATGGCCCGCTCCCTGGACCCGGCCATCGTGGAAGTCACCGCCAGCCTCAGCGCCGAGCAGGATGTGGTCATGGTGGTCGCCAGTGACGGCACCCTGGCAGCGGATGTGCGGCCGCTGATCCGCTGCAATGTGAGTGTCATCGCCGAACGCAACGGCCGCCGTGAACGGGGCAGCGCCGGTGGTGGTGGCCGGGTGGCCTATGACTGGCTGCTGCAGGAAGAGCGGGTGGAAAACTGGACCCGTGAAGCGGTGCGTGGTGCCCTGCTGAATCTGGAAGCGGAAGCCGCCCCCGCCGGCACCATGCCGGTGGTGCTGGGGCCGGGCTGGCCCGGCGTGCTGCTGCACGAAGCCGTGGGCCATGGCCTGGAAGGGGACTTCAATCGCAAGGGTACCTCCATGTTCGCAAAAAAAATGGGCGAACAGGTGGCCTCCAGTCTGTGCACCGTGGTGGATGACGGTACCCTGCCGGACCGACGCGGCTCGCTGAACGTGGATGACGAAGGCACCCCCAGTGCTCGCAACACTCTGATCGAGAACGGCCGGCTGGTGGGCTTCATGCAGGACAAGACCAATGCCCGGCTGATGGGCGTGGCACCCACCGGCAACGGTCGTCGCGAATCCTATGCTCACCTGCCCATGCCACGCATGACCAACACCTATATGCTGCCCGGCGAGAGCAATCCGCAGGACATCGTGGCCAGCCTGGACCGGGGCATCTATGCGGTGAATTTCGGTGGTGGCCAGGTGGATATCACCTCCGGCCGCTTTGTGTTTTCCACCAGCGAGGCCTACCTGGTGGAGAAGGGCAAAATCGTCTGCCCGGTGAAAGGCGCAACTCTGATTGGCAGCGGTGCGGAGGTCATGAGCCGTATCTCCATGGTTGGCAATGACCTGGCACTGGATACCGGCATCGGGGTATGTGGCAAGGATGGCCAGTCGGTGCCGGTAGGTGTCGGCCAGCCCACCCTGCGGGTGGATGCATTGACCGTGGGAGGAACGGCCTGATGTCCCAGGTTCTGGACGTGCTCAGCCGAATGCGCCTGTTTGCCGGGCTCAGTGACGATGAGCTCGCGATCCTGGAAAAACTGGTCTTCGTGAACCGGGTACCGGCGGGCGAGGCGGTGTGCCGCGAAGGCGACCGCAGCGACTTCGTCTGCTTTGTGGTCCGGGGGTGTCTGGATATCGTCAAGAATAATGATGGCGGTGGCGAGGTGGTGATTGCCCACCTGCGGCCCGGGGATTCCATGGGCGAAATGGCGCTGGTGGATCACGAGCCCCGTTCCGCCACCGTGCGGGCCGCCGAGGAGGCGACCCTGATCGTGCTGACCCGCAAGGGGCTGGAGCAATTGCGCAAGCGCAGCCCCAATGCCGTCAGTCTGGTCATGGAAAACATTGCTCGCTTGCTGTGTGTGCACCTGCGGCGCACGTCTTCCCAACTGGCACAATTCAAGCTGCCGGTGGGCTGATGACCAGGAAACGGGTCCCGGGATTGTCGATGAAAAAATACTGCCTTCTGCTGGCCGCACTGGCCATTGCCGGGTGCGACCCGGTTCAATTTCCTGCCGATATACGCCTGCCTGACGGTGCCGTTTATGACGGTGAAATCGAGAACAACCTGTTCCATGGTGAAGGGTCGCTGACCTGGCCGGACGGCCGGCAGTATGAAGGCCAATTCCACGAGGGGCTGATGGCTGGACAGGGGCGCCTTGTGGATCGTGAAGGCTGTATCCACGAAGGGACCTTTGACAACGGCATGCTGCACGGTGAAGGCCGCTTCCAGTGTGAAGAGGTGACCTGGCAGGGCCAGTTCGAACACGGCGACATTGTCAGCGGGACCATGACCTACGAAGACGGTTATTCCTACCAGGGCGAGTTCCGGGAGTATGCGCCCCACGGCCAGGGGGTGTGGGTAACCGCTGACGATGAGCATTACCAGGGCCGGTTCGAAAATGGCGAGCTGCTGGAGGGCAGCTACCGGGATGGCGAGGGCTATCACTACGAAGGCGAGTTCAGTTACTTCACCTACAACGGCGAGGGTACCCTGACCCGCCCTGATGGCGTGACAATCAGCGCGACCTTCGTGGATGGCCGGGCCCGTGGGCCCGGTACCCGCACCCGTCTTGACGATAATGGCAAGCCGGTGACGGAGCAGGTCTATTTCAGGGATGGGCGTCACTACGCCAGTGAAGCCGCCTACCGGGACAGCCGCCGCAAGCAGGCCGCGGAAATGGAGGCGCGGCTGTACACCGAATCCAGTCGTCTGCAATCGGTGCTCTCGTCCCTGGCGCCGCAGCGGCCGGGGGTGCGTGATGTCTACCTGCTGGTGGTGGGCGGTGATGGCACCGAAGGGGTGTTCGCCCGCGAAGTCGATTGGGTGGCCGAGCGATTGGGCTCGGTCTTCGATCTCAATCGCCGCCAGGTACGCCTGGTCAACGGCGGCAGTGGCGATCTGCCACTGGCCACCCGCACCAGTGTCCAGGAAAGCCTCAAGGCGCTGGATGCGCTGCTCGACCCTGAAGAAGACCTGCTGATGGTGCATCTGGTCAGTCATGGCTCGCGCAAAGGCGCGCTACTGCTGGATGACAAGAGTCTCAAACTCAACGACCTGACCGTGCAGGATGGCAAGGACTGGCTGAATAATCTGGCGGTAAAGCATCAGTGGATCGTGGTGTCCGCCTGTTACTCAGGCCAATGGGTAGAAGCGCTGGCGGCGCCGCAGCGGGTGGTATTTTCCTCCGCCGCCCCGGACCGCACTTCCTTTGGTTGCGGCGATGATTCCGAGCGCACCTGGTTTAGCAAGGCGCTGTATGGCGAAGACATGGCGGCCGGCATCCACGACCCGGAGGCCTGGTTCGCCGCTGCCGACGAGCAGGTGACGCAGATGGAAGAAGAACAGGGTATCGAGGGCGACGCTCATTCCCTGCCGAAGAAAGCCGTGGGGCAGGTGTTCATGGAGTGGTGGCAAGGCAAAGCAGTTAATAGTGAATAATTAACAGTTAATAGTGAAAAACCCTGAGGGTAGGGTGCACTGAGCCTAAGGCGAACTGCACCAATGAACGTCAGGCCGACAAACCATGGAAGACAGGAGTGCTGCTTGCCGGCTGACGCGCCTCTCAATATAAAGGCGCGGTCTTGTCGAGCTGGTTCAGGTAGTTCATCAGCTTGCGGCGTTCGCGTTTGAAGCGGTCCTTCTCGGCAGGGGTCGCGGTGGCCGGGTCCGGGGTTCTGGCCTTCAGGGCATTGCGCGTCAGATTGCGTAGCTGCTGACGTTCCCCGTGGGGGAAGAAATCCAGCACCTGCTGCAGGATGCCTTCTGCCTCGCGGGCCTGTTCGCAGGCCAGTATCTGGTCGGTCCAGTTGGTCAGGCGTTGCTGGCGGAACGGGTCATGCAGGGCGTCCAGGGCTTGCATGATCTGCTCGCTGTTGGACTCTCTCATCAGACGCCCCATGTACTGGGCATGACGCCGCCGGGCTTCGTTGCTGGTAATGCGTTTGGCATCGTCCAGGGCTTTTTTCAGGTCGTCACCCAGTGGCAGGCGATCCAGATCGGCCTGCTTCATGTCCATCAGGGACAGACCGACTTCCTGCAAGGCATTGTCGTCGCGTTTAAGCTGTGTCTTGCTGGTGATCAGGTCGTCGTTATACTCGGTCATCTGACTGCTAATTTCAGGAAATGGAACCGCTATTTTATGTCTGATTCTCCCGCAACGACAGCCAAACTGGATGCCGAGCAATTACGCCAGGCGCAGGACGCCGCCGCCTGGGTACTGGAAGAGGCCCGGCGACAGGGGCTGGATGGGGCGGAAGTCAATGTCAGCCTGTCCCAGGGGTTTTCCGTCAATGTCCGTCAGGGTGAGGTGGAAACGGTTGAATTCCATCGTGACCGGGGGGTATCGCTGACCGTCTTCCAGGGCAAGCGCAAGGGGCATGCCAGCAGTTCCGACGACAGCCGTGACAGCCTGCGCGATACCCTGCAGGCCGCCGCCGCCATCGCCCGCTATACCGAGGAAGATCCCCATGCGGGTCTGGCGCCGGCGGACATGCTGGCCCGGGATATTCCGGATCTGGACCTGTATCACCCCTGGCAGATGGACACCCAGACTGCCATCGAGGAAGCGCTGCGCTGTGAAAAGGTGGCCCGGGCCGATTCCCGTATCGTCAATTCAGAGGGGGCGTCCATCAGCAGCGGCGCCAGCCTGCGTGTGTTTGCGACCAGCGAGGGCTTTCTGCACGGTTACCAGGGGACGCACCACAGCCGGGTGTGCAGCGTGGTGGCCGAGGACGAGCAGGGCATGCAGCGTGATTACTGGTATGACAGTGGCCGTCGTGGCGAACGGCTGGCCAGTGCCGAAGCCATTGGCGAAAAGGCCAGAGAGCGGGCACTGGCGCGACTGGGCGCGACGATCCCGGAGACCGGGCAACTGCCCATCATTTTTGCGCCGGAAGTGGCCTCCGGGCTGTTGGGGCATCTGGTGTCGGCGATCAGCGGCGGCGCACTGTATCGCCGTAGTTCTTTTCTGCAGGACAGTCTCGGCAAGCCGGTATTGCCGGATGGCTACCACCTGCATGAAAACCCGCACCTGGCTGCCGGTAATGCCTCGGCCCCCTTTGATGGCGATGGCCTGCCCACCCGTAAGCAGGCGTTCGTGGAAGACGGTGTGCTGAAACAGTACGCCCTGGGGTTGTATGCCGGCCGCCGCCTGGGGATGAGCCCCACCGGCAATGGCGGCGGGGTGCGCAACCTGCGCATTACCGACAGCGGCGAGAGCCTGGCGGAGCTGATGGCGCGGGTGCCCAAAGGGATTCTGGTTACCGAGGTCATGGGTCAGGGAGTGAATATGGTCACCGGGGATTATTCCCGTGGCGCCAGCGGTTTCTGGTTTGAGAACGGTGTCATACAAGGACCGCTTCAGGAGTTTACCATTGCCGGACATCTCGGTGAGATGCTCAGGGGTATTCAGGGCAGTGGCACCGATGTGGATTACCGCGGCAACATTGCCTGCGGTTCATTGCTGCTTTCGCCTATGCAAGTGGCGGGGCGCTAATTTTTCTCGACAAGGAATCCTGGGGGAACCATGGAAGAAGTGAATCCGTACCAGCAGCCGGCAACGGCCAATGTGCAATCCGAGCAATCCACGTCATCGCTGTCACTGCATGGTGGTGTGGGCAAGGTTGGTGTTGGTCAGGCGCTGGGCTGGTTGGGCGAGGGCGCCCGTATGCTGAGCGGCCACTGGGGGCCGGTGATCGGCGCCCTGGTGGTGGCCTTTCTTATCTATATGGCGGTCAGCATGATTCCGCTGGTGGGCTATATCGCTCCCAATTTTCTGCTGATGCTTCTGTATGCTGGCATCGTGCAGATGTTCTTTCGCATCGAACAGGAAGGTCGCTCCGATTTTGGCGATCTGTTCGCGGGCTTTTCCAACAAGACCGGACCATTGCTGTTGTTGGCGCTGGTCCAGTTCGCGGCGATCTGGGGCGTCATGATCGCCATGATTGCCGGCATGGTGGCCATGGCGGGTGTGGATATGGCGGCTTTTTCAGCCTTGGAAAGCGGCGACCCGGCGGCGTTCAGCAACTTCTTCACTGCTGGAATGATTACCATGATGGTGCTGGGTTTTGTGGCCATGATTCTGCTGACCTTCCCGTTCTATTTTGCCGTGCCGCTGATCTTCCTGGGTGACCGGGGGCTCGGCGAGGCCATGAAGATGAGCACCCAGGCCTGCCTGAAGAACTTTATTCCGCTGTTGGTCTACGGCATCGTGGCGGGGATTCTGTCGCTGGTGGCTGCCTTGCCCATTCTGCTGGGCTGGCTGGTGCTGATGCCGATCCTGGCGGGTGCCTACTATCAGGCGTTCAAGGATGTGTTTGTAGAATCCTGAGGGCTGCAGGCAGCGGCAGGATGGGCTTGCGCCCATTTCCGCCCTGCGGCCATTAACGACGTTCGGCGTTACGCCAGTAGCTGGGCGTAGAGCAAGGTTGCCAGTCCCAGAAAGGCCATGAAGCCGACAATGTCGGTAATGGTGGTCAGTACCACAGACCCGGCCAGGGCCGGATCAATCCCCAGGCGTTTCATGATCATCGGTAGCAGGGCGCCGGCGCAGGCGGCCATGATCAGGTTGATGATCATGGCGGCGGCAATCACCAGGCCGATATTCGGGTCATTGAACCAGAGCGCGGCGGTAATGCCGATCACCGTGGCCCATAACAGGCCGTTGAGTGCCCCCACCGACAGTTCCTTGAACAGCAGATAGCGGGTGTTGTTGGACTGGATCTGGCCCAGGGCCATGGCGCGGATTACCAGCGTCAGGGTCTGGCTGCCGGCGATGCCGCCCATGCTGGCAACGATGGGCATGAGAATGGCCAGCGCCACCACCTTTTCCAGGGTGGCCTCGAACAGGCCGATCACGGCGGAGGCCGCCAGTGCCGTCAGCAGATTGATGCCCAGCCACACTGCCCGCCGGCGGGCGGTCTGCCAGACCGAGCCGAAGGTGTCCTCGTCATCGTCCAGGCCGGCCATGCTCATCAAGGAATGGTCGGCTTCTTCCATGATCACGTCCACCACGTCATCAATGGTGATACGGCCCACCAGCATGCCGTCTTCGTCCACCACCGGGGCGGTGACCAGGTCATGCCGCTCGAAGATCTTGGCCACCTCGTGGGCGGGCAGGGTGGCGGAGATGGACTGGATGTCGGTGATCATGGCTTCGCGTACCGTGGTGCCGGGGTCACCGATCAGAATCCGGGTGAGCGGCAGCAGGCCGATAAACTGGTTCTTGCGATTGACCACCGCCAGGTTGTCGGTGGTGCGCGGAATATCGCCCCGCCGGCGCAGGTAACGTTGTACCACCTCGAAGGTGATTTCCGGACGGATGGTGATCACGTCCGTATTCATCAGGCCCCCGGCGGTGTCCTCCGGGTAGCTCATCACCTGTTCCAGCCGGTCGCGATTCTGTTCGTCCAGGCTGGACATGACCTGGCTGGTGACGTGGTCGGGCAGTTCCTGTAGCAGGTCGGCCAGATCGTCGGTATCCAGATCCTCGACCAGGGACACCAGCTCGTCGGTGCTCAGGTTACGCAGCAGCTCCAACCGGACTTCTTCGCCCAGATACTGGAGAACCTCGGTTTCCTGTTCCTTGCTGAGCAACTGCCAGAGAATTTCCCGCTCGCGCGGGGGAGAGGATTCCAGCAGGTGAGCTGCTTCCGCACCGGGAAGATTGTTGATCAACTGACGGACCTGACTGTAGGTCCCGCTGGCAAGGGCACGGTTGATGGCTTTCAGGTGTTGCTGGCTACGGCTGCTATCGGCGGGCATAAATAGGACAGGCAGTTGATAGTTGATAATTGACAATGGACAGCTAAAAAACAGGCTGTGTCTGAGCGCGCTTCTAACTGTTAACTGTCAACTATCAACTATCAACTGTTTTTTCATTCTTCTTCATCGAACCTTCTCGCAAACAGGTCTTCCAGTTCGTTCATTGCTTCGGTTTCGTCCTTGCCTTCCACCCGGAAGGTGACGGTGCTGCCCTTGGCGGCGCCCAGCATCAGCAGCCCCATGATGCTCTTGGCATCCACCGGGTTGCCGTTGTGAAGCACATGGATGCGGCTGTTGTAGCGGGAGGCAACACTGACCACCTTGGCGGCGGCCCGGGCGTGCAGGCCCAGTTTGTTGGTGATATCCAGTTGTTTTTCGATCATGGGTGGGGCGGGGAGTCCTTCAGTCCAGTTCTCGGTGGCGTACCTGCAGGGCGATGCCGTGCCCGCGCAACCGTTGTGCCAGTTGTTCGGTGATGAACACCGAGCGATGGCGTCCGCCGGTGCAGCCAATGGCCACGGTGACATAGCTGCGGTCGCTCTGTGCAAAGGCGGGCAGCCAGCGCCGTATGAAACGGTCGATGTCATCCAGCATGTCCTGGCTGCCCTGATGGCGGGTAAGAAAGTCGATAATGTCCTGGTCCTTGCCGGTCAGCGGGCGCAGCACCGGGTCCCAGTGGGGGTTGGGCAGTACGCGCACATCGAAGACCAGGTCCGCATCATTGGGAAGGCCGTTCTTGAAGCCGAAGGATTCCAGTTGCAGTGACAGGGTGGCATCGCGGCGGGCGACCCGCTCGCGCATCAGGTTGCGCAGGCTGTGGACATCATAATTGCTGCTGTCGATGACCAGGTCCGCCCGCTGGCGGATATTGCTCAGCAGCTCACGTTCATGCTTGATGGCCGCTTCCAGTGAACGCTGGCCGGTGCCCAGCGGGTGGCGGCGGCGGGTGGCGCTGAAACGGGTCAGCAGGGTGTTGTCGTCGGCATCCAGGTAGATGATTTCCGTCTGTACGGACTGCTGGTGCAGGGCGCTCAGAATCCTGTCGAAAGCCTGCAGCTGGTTGGGCAGGTTGCGGGCGTCGATGCCCACGGCAGCCCGTCCGATGGGGGCTTCCCCTCCGCCGAGCTGCTCGGTCAGGGTGGGCAGCATGCCCACGGGCAGGTTGTCCACACAGTAGAACCCCTGATCCTCCAGGGCCTGGAGGGCAGTGGTTTTGCCTGATCCCGATCGTCCGCTGATGATGGTGAGTTTCATGGTTTCGGCTCACACGCTATAGGCGGCACGCTGGCACGCGACATGGATGGGAGGAATATTGTTGGCGTGAAAGCCCGGTGTGTTCCTTCATGATGCCAGGCGAAGTTCAGCTTCGGATTCCACCGCCTTCAGGTAAAGGTGATGGTTGTCCTGACTGTGGCGCAGCTCCTGGCGGTAATCGTCATCGTTGAAGAGCGCTGCCAGGTGACTCAGGGTCTTCAGGTGCTGCTCCGGGTTTTCCTGGGGGACCAGCAGGACAAAAACCAGATCCACCGGGCGGCCATCCACCGCATCGAAGTCGATGGGGGTCTGCAGTCTCAGCAGCAGGCCGATGGGGGTTTCACAGTGCCCGAGACGGCAGTGCGGGATGGCGATGCCTTCCCCGATGCCGGTGGAGCCCAGTTTTTCCCGGGCTACCAGCGCATCGAAAACCTCCTGTTCGTTGAGGCTGCCGCAGCCGGCCGCGGCCAGCTGCGCAACCTGGTCCAGCAACTGTT
>JAKSCQ010000291.1 GCA_022360555.1 Pseudomonadales bacterium | reverse complement strand
CCGGCCCGTGGCGGTGCTCGGCGAAGGCGGTCAGTTGCTGGGACGGCTCCAGATTCAGCTCAATGGTATGGGCCCCGTGGCGGTTGGCTTCCTCCACGAAGCCCGCCGCCGGGTACACATTGCCGCTGGTACCGATACTGATGAAACGGTCACACAGGGCCAGCGCCTGGTAGATGGTATCCATCTCCAGCGGCATCTCGCCGAACCACACCACATGGGGCCGCAGGCAGCCGGCATGGCCGCACAGCGGGCAGGGCAGGGTGGGGCTCAGGTCATGGTCGATCTCCACCAGGCCGCCGTTGGTCTGGCAGCGGCCCTTGAGTAGCTCACCATGCATGTGGATCAGGTTGCGGCTGCCGGCCCGCTCATGCAGGTCGTCCACATTCTGGGTGATCAGCAGCACATTGCCGTCGGGGAAGGCGTCTTCCAGCCGGGCCAGCGCCTGGTGCGCCGCATTGGGCTGGATCGCCGGGCTGAGCAGTTGTTCACGCCGCTTGTTGTAGAACTGCTGCACCAGGGTCGGGTTGCGCATGAAGGCTTCCGGCGTGGCCACGTCCTCCACCCGGTGGTCCTCCCACAGGCCATCGGCGGCCCGGAAGGTACGGATTCCGGATTCCGCCGAGATTCCGGCGCCAGTAAGTATTACAATGTTTTCAGCCATTTATCCGCTCGATCAGTCAAGGTTGCTTGTTCATGGATACCATTATCGACCGCCAGGAAAACCTGGAGCTGCCCGGCCGCGGCGCTGTCACACTGCTGCATTTTCACCAGGGCATGGTGCTGCTGGTAGGGGAGGACGCCATCGGCCTGTACCGCGACCGTGTCGCCATCGACGACCCCCTGGCCAATGGTGTCATCGGCTATGAAACCATTCCACCCTCCCTGCAACCGCAGTGGCAGGCGGATTGCGGCTACGTGCGCGAGCACACCTCCGGTTTTGTGGGGCTGAACAACGGCGGGGTCATCTTTATCCGCCCGGATGGCGTGGCCCTCTATCCCACGGGGCCGGATGCGTTGCAGAATCGGGACATGAGCTGGCTGATTCCCTTTCCGCCACTGAATGCATGACGCGCCGGGTCCGGTGATCCCGGAGCTGGCTATTTGAAGGAGCTGTTATGGCAGAAGAAACCACTCGCCTGCGCCTGCGCACCCTCACCGAGGATGACTACCCCGCGCTGGCGCGTCTGATGGACCAGGTTTACCACGACATCGGCGGCGCCTGGCCCGAAGACACCATCAAGACCCTGATCCGCATCTTCCCTGACGGGCAACTGGTGATCGAGGACAATGGCGAGCTGGTGGCCACGGCGCTGACCATCAAGGTCAAATACGATCGCTTCTCCAACCCCCATCGCTACGAAGACCTGATCACCGACGACAAGGTCCGCTCCCACGACAAAAAGGGCGATGCGCTCTACGGCCTGGATGTGTTCGTGGACAAGGAATACCGCGGCTACCGCCTGGGCCGCCGCCTCTACGAAGCGCGCAAGGAACTGTGCCGCGAGGAAAACCTGCGCGCCATCCTCGCCGGCGGCCGGCTGCCGGGCTACACCAACTATGCCGACCAAATGAAGGTCACCGAATACATCGAGCAGGTGGAAGCTCGCGCCATCTACGACCCTATCCTGTCGTTCCAGCTTTCCAACGGCTTCGACGTGAAACGTCTCATGAAGGCCTACCTGCCGGAAGACGAAGACTCCCACGGCTACGCCACCCTGCTGGAGTGGGACAACATTCTCTACGAGCCGGAAGACGACGATGCCGAATGGCCGCGCCGCACCGTGGTGCGCGTGGGCGTGGTGCAGCGCCGCATGCGCGCCGCCCGCGACGTGCAGGACCTGCTCAACCAGGTAGAGTTCTTCATCGACGCCCTGTCGGACTACCGCGCCGACTTCGCCGTACTGCCGGAATTCTTCAGCGCGCCGCTCATGGGCCTGCGACCGGAACTGAACTCCGTGGAAGCCGTGCGCTTCCTGGCCAGCTTCACTGACGAAGTGCGCGACGCCCTGGCCGACATGGCCGTGAGCTACAACATCAACATCGTCGGCGGCTCCATGCCCGTCATCGAAGACAACGAAAAAGTCTACAACGTGGCCTACCTGATGCGCCGCGACGGCTCCGTGGAATCCCAGTACAAGATCCACATCACTCCCCACGAGCGAAAAGACTGGGTGATCCAGGGCGGTGACAAGCTGCAGGTATTCGATACCGACGCGGGCAGGGTGGGCATCCTGATCTGCTACGACGTGGAATTCCCCGAACTGGGCCGCATCCTGGCAGAGGAAAAAATGGACATCCTCTTCGTGCCGTTCTGGACCGACACCAAAAACGGCTACCTGCGCGTACGCCACTGCGCCCAGGCCCGCGCCATCGAAAACGAATGCTACGTGGCCATCGCCGGCTCCGTGGGCAACCTGCCCCGGGTCGACGCCGTGGACATCCAGTACGCCCAGTCCTCGGTGTTCTCCCCCAGCGACTTCTACTTCCCCCACGACGCCATCATCAGCGAGTCGGTGCCCAATACCGAAATGCTCATGTTCGCGGACGTGGACCTGGAAAAACTGAAACTGCTGCACCGGGAAGGCTCAGTAACCAACCTACGCGACCGTCGCCACGATCTGTATAGCCTGGACTGGAAAAACAAAGGCTGAATCCTGCCAGGGCAGGGCCGGCCGGCCCTGCCTGTCTTCGCCCCAATGCCCCATGCGTACTGTAGGAGCGCCGCTTGAGGCGCGAACACCCTGCCAAAGCCCACCCCCGTCAGAAAACTTCGCTCAAACGGGTATAGAACCTGCTTCCCATCGCTTGATCAGAAAACGACGCCTTACCCATATCACAGCCGCCCGGAACGGACGCCGTTGTAACCCGTTGAGATTTCTGCTTTTATCGGTCGGTATATAATTTTGATAAATGTGATAGGAAGCCGGCGCGTTCATTGGATATTCGAGCGGGCTTCCTAATACCTGTTATATGTTTAGGAGGTACGCGTGAATAGGGAGATCCTGAATGTTGCAGTTGAAGAAGGAGTAGACAGAGAGGCTGTAGATCAACTGAGGTCAGGAATTTCCTTGTTCGGTGATGAAGCGGAAGTTCACGAGATCCCAAAGAGCGGTCCCCAGGCCTCGATGCTCTTGTATGGGATTACATCGATCGCATTTGTTTTTGGTGCAGCTTTTGTCAGAAAACTCGGTGATAAAGCGGCGGAAGACTGTTACCCATACATTAAACGTGCGCTGCTGGGCGTTTATGAAAAGTATTTTGGGGAAGATGCCAAATATCGCGTTCAGGTGATCTCGACATCCGAAAAGAAATCACCTGATACCAAGTACTCCCTAGTATTAGCCCTTTACTGTGTGGGGAAGAGTAATGAGAGGGTTAAGTTCTTGTATGAAACTGGCTGGGATAAAGGTCAGTTTGATGAGGCTACCGAAGTCTACATCGAAGCTATGGTTGAGTTCGTGAATGACGATGTCGGTTCTAGTCCCGTTTCCAAGCTGGTTTCCTCTAAAAGCAGTCGAATACAGCCGTATTTAGTGGCGTGGGACTCAGAAGAAAAAACCTTGGTTTCCGTAAACCCGATTCCTAGCGATGCCAACATATAACAATACGCGCCACACGGATGCCCTTTATGCCGCTTCGCTCTATAAAGGCCACCGGTGCGCTTCGCGTTATAGGGTCCCTTGTAAGCGTCGAGTCTAAGCCAATTTCTTAAATATAAATGCAGAGTTGCCTATGGCCGTAACAGAGATGTTTTCTGATTTCCTGAATAATCTGAGAGTTGATAATGCTGACACTATAAGTTCGCGTTACGGTGAAATTACATCCAGCCTCAATAAGAAGTTTAGAGACTCAGAATCAAAGACAGACAATAGCTTACAGGTAGGCTCTTACGGCCGCTGGACAGCAATTAAAGGCGTTTCGGATTTAGATATGTTGTATATCATGCCGGCAGGTCAATGGGATAAGTATAGGAAAGGCGGCCAATCAAGATTGCTGACCGACGTCAAGGATGCGATCAAAGCTAGGTACCCAGGAACAGATGTTCGCGTCGATAGACTGGTTGTAACCGCAACTTACCAAAACTTCCAAATAGAAGTACAACCAGTCTTTGAACAGGGAGATGGAAGCTTTAAGTACCCGGATACGTATAACGGTGGACGCTGGCCGATCACCAAGCCTCGCGAAGAGATACGTGCAATGAAAGAGTTCGTAGAGCAAAAAAATAAAAATCTACGGCGATTGTGTAAGATGGCCAGGGCATGGAAAAATAGGCATGGAGTGGGAATTGGTGGCCTGCTTATCGATACTTTAGCGCATAATTTCCTTAACTCTACATCTGACTACGATGGTAAAGGCTTCTTGTATTATGACTTGATGAGCAGAGACTTTTTTAAATACCTTTCCGAACTGCCTGACCAAACTCATTATAAAGCTCTTGGTAGCGGCCAAAATGTTAAAGTAAAAAAGAAGTTTCAAAAGAAAGCCAAAAAAGCATATGAACTTTGCTTAAACGCTATTGAAGCCGGTGATTCCGATAGCGCCCATGATAAATGGAAGAAAGTATATGGTCGCCCCTTCCCCGGTAAGACTCAGAAAGTTCAAGAATCCGCAGAGAAAAGTCAGCAGGCTTGGCGGGATACTGAGGAGTTTATTGAAGACCAATATCCTGTTGATATTCGGTATTCAATGACTTTGGAGTGCGAAGTTTCACAGCGCGGTTTCAGAGAACACTTTTTAACATACATGCTCGCAAAGGCGATACCACTACTGGCAAATAAAAAGCTGTTGTTTACAATAGAATATTGTGACGTCCCAGAACCATACTTAATCAAGTGGAAGATTTTGAATAGGGGTTCTGAGGCTAAGAGAAGAGATTGTGTCCGTGGTCAAATTGTGTCAGATGAAGGATACAATAAAAGGAAGGAAACTACAGACTTTAGAGGTGAGCACGTTGTAGAGTGCTATGCTATTAAAAATGGTGTTGTTGTAGCTAAAGATAGAATAGATGTGCCCATTCAGTGAGAAGCCATGAAAAAAGATGAATTGTTAAAAGCTATCGCTGAGACTGGCTATAATGTCGGGTTTGGCGCAAAAAAGCATTTTGCTACCTATGACATAGTACAGAAAACCCCTGGATTTATAAGCTTTTTCTCAATGGCGTTTGGAATTTATGCACTTGCATTTGATGGCTTGTCAACAAAATTTCTTTCTGCATCTTTTATAATTTTAGGCATCGTGGGACTGTATATATCACTCTACGATAGCAATAAATCAGAGTATGAAAAATCTGGAATAGCATTGACAAAGCTATACAATGAAATTGGAACCCTGTATCGCAAGGCAAAGAGCGCTGATGAAAACGAAATCACAGAACTGGGAAAACAATTATCCGCGCTGCAGGATGAGCATTATTCATTGTGTCAAAGTAAACAGATTATGTTTAGCGATTGGTATGCACATTACAAATTTTTTTGGCAACACCAGATAGATTGGGTAAATGAGCAAAAACAATTTAGGTTTTTTAGAGATAAAATTCCACTGACCTTATCAGTCTTCGTGATCGGCACCTTTTTAGGGATCAGTATATGGAGTTTAGAGCTGGGAAAACTGGTTTGCAAAATAGTCTCGCCTTGAGCCGCTATAACAAGTGCAGGCAAGGGGCGCTGTAGTTCCCCCGCTTTAGTGGACACCTTCTCTTAACCAGAGGAGGTGGCATATGCCCCGATACAATAAACCGAGAAAGACATGGCAGTATTCGACGGACTTTAAAGTAAAGGCTGTTGAGCTTAGCTGTCAGGAAGGAATTCAGGTTCAGCAAGAAGGGTCGCGGGGTCAGACCTCACATTTCATAGACCTCCACGGCATTTTGACGTGATTCCAGGAACAGGGTTGTCAGTCGTTGGTAGCCCAGTTGGCAAGCGAACGCTTATTTTCTGGTAGGGGCGTGAAATATGAGGAACACGAGGGTCAGGACTTGCCCCGTGCGCTTCATTGAAATCAGCTAAATTCGCTGACTAGCTTGTTCGCGCGGACGTTCCTGCGGAAATGGCCCGATGTATTTAATTGCCGGGTTAAAGTGCACCCTACAAAAAAATAACCTGAACCAGCAGGGGCCACGCTAGATGACACACCTGACTATCAAGCTGGATAACGGCGAAATTACTCATGAGTAAACTGAGAATTCGATGGCTGGCCCTTATCTCCCTGGGCTTGTTGGCAACTCAACCTTCCCTGGCATCCAGTTTCGAACACGACCTGACGGCAGCGGCGCTGGAGCGCACCGAGCATTCTGTGACCTACAATGGTGCCTATTACCGCATCGATTATCCCAACGGCGATGTG
>JAKSCQ010000192.1 GCA_022360555.1 Pseudomonadales bacterium | reverse complement strand
GCATCTGCTGCGCCTTGCCTCTAGGAAAGGGAACCACCCTGTCCGTCGAGACAAGACACAACAGCTGCACGCTTCAGGCCTCGCTGAGCACGCAAGGAGTTATTCAGAGGCTCCCTAAACACTGTACACACAACAAAAAACAGCGAGCCATGTCGTCCGCCAGCCTTCCCGTTTCTCTCAAACTACGCACCGTTGCGCCTTTCTGGCTGGAATTCCTGCTGGACGGAGCCCTGCGTGCCGGCGTGGACCTGAGCCACGCCCTGATCCGCCTGGGCATCAGCCACGATGACCTGGAAAACCCCCAGGCACGCATTGCCATGGACAAGGAAAACCGTCTGCTCGAGCTGGCACTGGAGGAAAGCGGCGACCCCCTCTTCGGCCTGCACATGGGCGAAGGCATCCGCCCCCATTTCATGGGCGAACTGGGCTATGCCAGCATGTCCAGCGCCACCCTGGGCGATGCCATCGAACTGATGATTCCTTTCATGCAGGTCACCAGCGAATATGCCCAACTGCGCTTCGAATGGCGCGACCAGGCGCTGTGGCTGATCTGGGACAGTGACCTGGAGCATCTGCCCACCTACCCGGCCCGTATCGATGCCAATTTTGCCAGTGCCATCGTCTTCGGGCGCTGGCTCATCGGCCAGAAACGCAACCCCCAGCGCGTCCAGTTCAAGCACCCTCCCCAGGGGCCACAAGCGGAATACCAGCGCATTTTTCGCTGCGATCTGGCCTTCGAGCAGGCGGAGAATGCCATCGTGCTGGATGCCGCCCTGCTGGATCTGCCGCTGCGCGATGCCGACCCGGAAATGCACAAGGTAGCCCGCTCACGCATGCAACGGGCGGTGACCCAATATCACGCCCGCGACAACCTGCTTGAACAGGTGAGACTGGAAATCCAGAAACGGCTTCAGCAAGGCGTTCCCCAACTGGAACCCATTGCCGACCAGCTTGGCGTCAAACCCTGGACCCTGCGCCGCCAATTGCGGGCGGAAAACACGGATTTTTCCAGCCTGCTGGAAGACGAACGTCGCCGCCTGGCTTGCGACTGGCTGCGTCACAGCGATCGTTCCGTGAACCAGATCGCCCTGGACTTGGGTTATTCGGAACAGAGCGCCTTCAATCGGGCCTTCAAGCGCTGGTTCGGTGTCACCCCGGTGCATTACCGGGAGCAGGCACAAAAGGGCCTTGAACCATAAACCTGGCCTGAATCTTTCACCAAATGCCGTGCCGTCGGCGAGTCATAAAAGTGCTGCCAGCGTGTTCAGGCTGGACTCGCTGGCGGTGCTTCCTGAACCCCTTCGCTTTGGCGAGCAAAGCTCCAACAGCCAGCATGGTGCCAATACTCCTGGAGTGCCTTTCGGGCTAATAAAATAGCACTATCGGTGAAGTCAGGAGCGCTTTGGTGAAGCCCCCCGCCAGCGGCGCTTGCATTGCCCCAGCGTCAGTCCCGCCGCAAAGCCCTCCACCAGGGTGCCACCAAGACGGCCCTGCAACATTCTTGTGGAAACCGGCAGCAACGGATAGAACAACCTGGCCAAATGGCATACCGTGCCCAGCTCTTCCTTCCAGGCGGCCATCAGTGACGGGTAGCTGTCCGGCACGCCGGAGACGACCGCCTGCGCTGCCAGTTGCCCGCTCAGGACGGCCCCGTAAATCCCCTCGCCCAGCAGCACTTCCGTACAGCCGGCGGCATCACCAGTAAACAGCACCCGCCCCTGCATCAGACGACTGCGCGGCAACCAGGTCCCCAGCGGATAACCCACCATGGTCTGTGGTGCCACCCCCAGCCGTTGCCGACTGTAATGTCGCAGAGCCTGGCGCGTGGTGGCCGCCGCACCACTCTTCCACACATACAGCCCCACATTGACGTGGTCACCCTTGGGAAACAGCCAACCGTAGCCGCCGGCAATGGCGCCGAAATCCAGTGTCATTCCCGGATAATGGTCCAGTTCGCTGCACGGCACGCACCCTTCGAT
>JAKSCQ010000290.1 GCA_022360555.1 Pseudomonadales bacterium | reverse complement strand
ACGGATACGCGCATCACTGGTGACCTTGCCGTCCTTCACCGGCACGTTCAGGTCTTCACGGATCAGAACGCGTTTGCCTGCCAGATCCAGGTCGGTCATGCGTTTGAAGTTCATGGTCTTGCTACCTCGTTTAAAGCCATCCTGCCAGGATGATGCTGTCGTCTCGGTTTACAGTATCTTTTATGCGTCGGACGTCGGACGTCTGACGTCTGACGCTTTTGCCAGCTCCGCCACCCAGTCGAGTAGCCGGTTGGCATAGCCCCACTCGTTGTCATACCAGGCCACCACCTGCACCAGATCGCCCTGTACCCGGGTCTGGGTGGCGTCGATGATGGCGGATTCCGGCCGGTGGTTGAAATCCACGCTCACCAGCGGGGCGTCATTGTAGCCAATCAACCCCTCGGCTTCCTGCGATTGCTGCCGCAGCCACTGGTTCAGGCTGTCCCGCTCCGGCGTCTTGTCCAGCAGCAGGGTCAGCTCCACCATGGCCACATTCAGGGTCGGGACCCGGATGGAGTGGCCACTGATCTTGCCCGCCAGTGCCGGCAGCACCTGCTGCACCGCACCGATGGCGCTGCTGGTGGTGGGCACGATGTTCTGTGCACCTGCCCGCCCCCGGCGCGGGTCCCGGTGGACGTGGTCCAGCAGGGCCTGGTCGGAGGTGTAGGAGTGGATCTCCTTCATCAGCACCTGGCGAATACCATAGTCCCGCTGCAGGCGCTCCAGCAGGGGAGCAATGCAGTGCGTGGTGCACGACGCTGCCGACAAGACCTTGCTGTCGTCGCGGACCTGCTCATGGTTCACACCGTAGACCACTATCTGGTCGGCCTGGTCAAAGGGCACAGCGCCGATAATCACTCGCCCGGCTCCCGCCGTCAGGTGCCGGGAGGCGTCAGCGTGGCTGCGAAAATGCCCGGAGCACTCCAGCACCAGGTCCACGTCCATGTCTTTCCAGGGGAGCCGTTCCGGCTCCGGCTGTTCCAGCAACTGCGGGGCCTGCTTGCCGATGCGCAGCCTGCCGTCGATCAGTTCCGCCGGCGCCGCCAGCCGCCCGTGGGTGGTGTCGTAGCGGGTCAGGTAGAGCAGGTCTTCCGGGCGGCCCTTGTCATTGATCGCCGCCAGGGAAAAAGGCGCCTGCCAGCCGCGCCCTTCCCGTTCGGCAAGCGCACGAACAAAAGAGCGACCGATACGGCCGTAGCCATTAATGGCGACCTTCATCGCAGGCTCCGCCCACGCAGCACGCAACACGCTTGCACGCTGCCCACGGTTTTAGCGTGTTGCGTGCTGCGTGAAGCGTGCAAGCGAATTCTCAAAGCAGCGACTCCACCGCCTGCTGCACGGCCTCGGCGGTAATGTTGAAATGCTTGAACAGGTCACCGGCCGGCGCGGAGGCGCCGAAGCTGGTCATGCCGATCACCTTGCCGTCCAGACCCACGAAGCGGTACCAGTAATCGGTGATGGCCGCCTCCACGGCGACCCGGGCGCGTACCTCGGTGGGCAGGACGCTTTCCTGATACTCGCGGTCCTGGGCCAGGAAGGCTTCCACGCAGGGCATGGAAACCACACGGATATTTTTACCGCTCAGCGCCTTGGCCGCATTCACCGCCAGCTCCACTTCGGAGCCGGTGGCAATAATAATGGCGTCCGGGGTGCCGTCACCGGTCTGCAGCAAGGTATAGCCGCCTTTCTCGATTTCGGCCAGCTGACTGTCGCCGCGCTCCATGCACGCCAGCCCCTGGCGGGAGAAGATCAGTGCAGACGGGCCGTCCTGACGCTGGATCGCCTTCTTCCAGGCCACCGCGGTTTCCACTGTGTCGCAGGGGCGCCAGGTACGCATGTTCGGCGTGGTGCGCAGATTGGCCAGCTGCTCGATGGGCTGGTGGGTGGGGCCATCTTCACCCAGGCCGATGGAGTCGTGGGTATAGACCAGAATATTGGGCTGGTGCATCAGCGCCGCCATGCGCACCGCGTTGCGGGCATATTCCATGAACACCAGGAAAGTGCCGCCATAGGGGCGCAAACCGCCGTGCAGGCACAGGCCGTTCTGGATGGCGGTCATGCCGAATTCGCGCACGCCGTAGTGGATGTAGTTGCCGCTGGCGTCCGTTGCGGTAACCGGTTTGCAGCCTTTCCAGATGGTGTTGTTGGAGCCGGCCAGGTCGGCGGAGCCGCCAGCCAGTTCCGGCAGCAGCGGGCCGAAGGCATCCAGGGCATTCTGGCTGGCCTTGCGGGTAGCCACTTTGTCGCCCTTTTCCTGACACTCACGGATATAGGCATCGGCCTTTTCCACGAAGTCGGCGGGCAATTCGCCGGCCTGACGGCGTTCGAACTCGGCGGCCAGCTCCGGGTAGGCGGCCTTATAGGCCTCGAAGCGCTGCTGCCACTCGCTCTGCGCCGCCGCTCCGGCCTCTGAGGCATCCCAGGCCTGCTTGATATCGGCGGGAATCTCGAAGGGGCCGTGCTGCCAGCCCAGCGCTTCCCGGGTCAGGGCAATTTCGTCATCGCCCAGGGCGGCGCCGTGGGATTCTTCCTTGCCCTGCTTGTTGGGGCTGCCGAAACCGATGATGGTCTTGCAGCAGATCAGGGTCGGCTGGCTGGTGTTGGCGCGGGCATTCTCGATGGCCACCCGCACCTCTTCCGGGTTGTGGCCGTCCACATTGGGAATCACCTGCCAACCGTAAGCGCGGAAGCGCTCCACGGTATCGTCGGTGAACCAGCCGTCCACTTCCCCGTCGATGGAGATGCCGTTGTCGTCATAGAAGGCCACCAGCTTGCCCAGACCCAGGGTGCCGGCCAGGGACGCCACTTCATGGGAGATGCCTTCCATCATGCAACCATCACCCAGGAAGCAGTAGGTGTAGTGGTCGACAATGGCGTGACCTTCGCGATTGAACTGACCGGCCAGCATCTTCTCGGCCAGCGCCATGCCCACGGCATTGGCGATGCCCTGGCCCAGCGGGCCGGTGGTGGTCTCGATACCGGGGGCATCACCGAATTCCGGGTGGCCGGCGGTGGGACTGCCGAGCTGGCGGAAGTTCTGGATGTCTTCCAGGCTGACGCCGTACCCGGTCAGGTGCAGCAGGCTGTAGAGCAGCATGGAAGCATGCCCTCCGGAAAGCACGAAGCGGTCCCGGTCGCACCACTGCGGATTTTCCGGGTTGTGCTTCATCACCCGCGTCCATAGCACATAGGCTGCCGGCGCAAGCCCCATGGGCGCTCCGGGATGGCCCGATTTGGATTTTTCAATGGCGTCCACAGCCAAGGTTCTGATGGTATTGACACACATATTATCGAGGGTCGTCGTTGCTTTCTGATCGGTCGCGGTCACCTGGAAACCTCCTTTATTTAGGGTCGCATGCATAGTTCGATTGAATAGATACTCCTTGCGGAATTATTACAACGTCGCTTTGTTGTCAATTTTTTTCGGTATATATATCTAGACAGGTGGTGGTTATTCATTACACCTAACAGACTTCGTTTCGTCTTCTGCGATTCGTATCGTTCACCGAGAGCGATACACAAAAAGGGGTT
>JAKSCQ010000184.1 GCA_022360555.1 Pseudomonadales bacterium | reverse complement strand
TAGCTGGACAGGTACTGGCTGGCATCGCGGGTGGCCAGCTCGCCTTCGGTCATCTCCTGATCCAGGGTGTAACCCCGGTGGGCTTCGTCGATGATGATGCAGTCGTAGGTATCCACCGGCGGCGGGGTGTCGCTCATGAACACGCGCTTGACCATGGCCTGCACGGTGGCCACCTGCACGCGGGTTTCCGCTTCCGCCGCCATGTCGCCCATTTCCGCCACGTTATAAATCTTCGACAAGGTCTGGTTCTGTTCCAGCGGCGCTTCGTTGAAGGCATCCATGGCCTGCTGGCCGAGGGCGTTGCGATCCACCAGAAAGAGAATGCGCTTGAAGCGCTCTGCTTTCAGGAAGCGGTACATGAGACCGATGATGGTGCGCGTTTTGCCGGTGCCGGTGGCCATGGCCAGCAGGGCACGGCGGGCATCGTTGGACAGCGTCTCTTCTACCGCGTGGATCGCCTTTTCCTGATAGTCGCGCAGTTTCAGGTAACCGAAGGGCTCGGCCTTCAAGGCCTGTTCAGCCTTTTCCTTGCTGCGCTTGAGTAGATCGAGCAGCCCGTCGGGGCTGTGGAATTTTTCCAGTGGCCGCCGAGTGTTGCTGGGGGAGCGCACGTCCCGGAACCAGGTGCCGCACTGCTCGGCAATCTGTGGCACATAGGGGCGGCCATTGCAGGAGTAGACGAAGGGCACACTGTAATGACCATCGCTGTCATCCGGCCAGGCAATGGTGCGCCCGGCCAGTGCAAAGGCCGGCACTAACGGTGCGACCACCTGGAAGCCTTTGCTGTAGCGCTCGGCCTGGCGGATCTTGCCGGCCACGTTGGTGTTTTCCTTTTTCGCTTCCACTACGGCAATGGGGGTGAGACCAGCAAACAGCACGTAATCGGCGCGCCCCGTGTTGCCCTGGTGTTTTGTCGGCCATTCGGCGATGGCACGGTGATGGCCCTTCTCCGGGCGGGCGCCTTTCTGGTAGGTGAGTTCTTCGCTGTCGACCTCCCAGCCGGCAGCCTGTAGCTGCTTGTCGATGAGGACGCGGGTGAGCGCCTCATCCAGCACGATTTCCTTGCTGGCGGCCTGGGTCTGGGTCGCCACGTACTGCAGTTCGCCGGAGATCGCCTGGGCGCCTTTCTCTTTAAGCGGCTGCTGCAAGGCCTGAATAGTTTTCTCGTAGTCTTGCTGCTGTTGCTTGAGCGCGGCTTCATGGGCTTCAGCCTGCTTGGCAAACTCACGGGCCTCTTCATCCATGGCCAGTGCCAGGGCTTCGTATTCGGCTTTTTCCTGGGCGATCAGATCATTCAGTTGCTGACTGGAATCCAGGCTGATATTGGCCTGCTGCAATTCATGCTGCAGCTTTTCAATGTCCACCTGCAGCTGGCGCTGCTGGGCGCTGGGGTCTTTCGGGGGGGTGAAAGGGCCTGGCTTGAAGCCGGAACCGGCTTTGCCAAAAGCACGGTGAAACCAGATGGCCAGGGCTCGGGCCACTTTCAGGCCATCCATCGCTTCACGGTGCTGGGTGCGGAACTGGTGGGTGGCCTTGTTGCCTTCGATGCGCAGGGTATGGAACAGCTCGCGGACCACCGGCTCGAAGCCCAACTCGCGGTTCAGGCGGTAGAGCAGATCAGATTGGGAGGTCTGTTCATCAAAATCGATCCCCGCGCGGGCCGCCAGATGCTGAGCAATGGCTTCTGCAAACTGGCGCAGCTTGATCAGGGTGGTGTTGGGATCACTGGCAAAGGCCCGCTCTGCGGAGGCAGCCAGCTCCACAAAGAGCGGATCGTGCTCTTGCAGGAAATCAAAATTGTCTGATGTCGTTCCAGACTGCTGTCCAGATTTCATTCCAGGCTTCAATGGTTGTCCCCAATTCCCTTCAGGCGCTTATTTCTTATTTTCTTCCTCTTGGCTGCCTGAAGTGTATTCACATTTATTATGGACGTCTTCCACCATATTCCAAGGCCGTCTTTGCTGACGGAGCTGCGACATGGGTTGTCGCAGTGCGATCCCATACTGTCCCTTCTTCTGGCACTCAGCCGGAATAAGGACAAGGAGATCGCCATGCTCAAAAACCTGCTCGCCGCCATCGGCCTGTTTGTTGTGTCCCGCAAGGGCTATGAGTGGTACACGGAATTTCAGGATCTGAAAGAGAGGGCCGCGCGGGCGGAGGAACAGCACAAATCAAATACCTCAGGGGGTGACCATGCTCCGTCCTGAACCTTACACCTGCCGCTGCCAGGTGTGTCACTGGCACAAAACCTTTGCGCCACAATCCGATGCACTGTCACCCGGCGATGACGTTTCACGCTGCCCGAATTGCCTTAGCGAGGCACTGAGAAAGGAGCCTGCCACCGGAATGGATCGTGTGCTGGCCACCCTCAAACGGCGTTTACAAAGGCCAACCTGGTAGCCGTGATGTGCGAACCTGCCCCCTGTAGGAGCTTGCCTGCAAGCGAAGGGGGCTTTGCAGTCCACTTCTTCGCGTGCAAGCACGCTCCCACAATCAAAAAAATCACAGAGAGACTTCAGGCCCTAATCAAACAATCCCTTGAACCATTTCTTGATGCCCTTACCGGACTGTTTCACGCTGCCGCAGCCATCAGTGTCTTCAGGAATGGACGCTTCCATCATCGGGAAACGACGGGCGTCGCCACAACCTTCGGCACTGACACGCTGACCATCCGGGTTCATCCATACCCACTCTACGCCGTTAGGTGGGGTCTGCGACAGGCTGCGCTGGGGCAGCTTGCCCATCAACCTCGCCCACACTGGCAAAGCG
>JAKSCQ010000147.1 GCA_022360555.1 Pseudomonadales bacterium | reverse complement strand
CGTGGCCTGAAGCGCACATCTGCTGCGCCTTGCCTCTAGGAAAGGGAACCACCCTGTCCGTCGAGACAAGACACAACAGCTGCACGTTTCAGGCCACGCTGAGCACGCAAGGAGTTATTCTGAGGCTCCCTAGAAAGCAAACTTGCGTTCGATCTTGAGGTAGACCTCGCGACCGGTGAGCGATTCCTCGTCCAGGTCGGACGCATATTCCTCTACCAGCTTCACGCCGCCGAGGATCGACCAGCGGGAGTCAGGCCGATAGATCAGGGTGTATTCCACGGTCTGGGCCGTTTCCCGTGCCAGCTCGTCACCGCGCCAGCGGGCAATATCCCGGCGAGTCAGGTCATCCAGCCACAGTAATCGATGAGTGACCCGTGACGACGGGTACAGCATGGCCGTAAAGGAGAAAAACTGCTCCTTGTACAGGCGCTCTCCATCGGTACGAAAATGCCGCCAGGTCAGTGATGTCATTAGATTCACCGGGCCGGCGGTGTATTCCAGTTTGGGCACAAACTCGCGCATGTTCCCCAGCACCAGATTGTCCGGGTTGGCCATGTCACCCCAGCGGCCATCCAGGTGCAGGGTCCAGGAGGGGTAGGGGGAGACCTGGGCATACCACTGCCAGTAACGCTCCTTGAATATCGGTGCATTGTCGCCGGCGGCCAGGCTGCTCTGGTCAATGCGATTGACGGCCCGGTTGCGGTGCCACCAGCCCACCCGGATCAGTGACTGGTAGCTGCTGCGAAATTCCAGCCAGGCACTGCCGCTGGTCTCCAGGTTTTCATTATCAGAGTGAGAACGCATGTGCCCGCCGACCAGATAAGCGCGGATGCGGGAATGGGTCTCGTCCTCCTTCATGGCCTGGAAATACCACTTGCGCCCGTAGGCCATGTTGATCGCCCGGTAATCGGTACGCCGAATAAAGCCCATGTCGGCACGAAAGTCCGGGGACACATCATACAGGCGTGCCCAGTACAGCGAGGTGGGGCCGTCATGTTTGTAATTGAGCTGGAAATTGTAGCCCTGCAGTTTGTCCCGGAAGTTCGCCCGTTCCACATAGGGGGTGGTGGCACAATTGCCTAGCTCACAGCCCGATGTGGGCGGCACCGTTGTGCAACCGGAATCCTCGCAGAGATCGTTGGCGAAGCGTTGCGGGTAACGGGTGTCCGAATACAGCAATTGTGCACGCACCTTGTCATCGATACCCAGATTGCCAGTACCGTTCAGGCTGATCACGGCGTTGTGGTAATCATCGCCGGTTCGCACTGTGCTGAGCACCCCCAGATTGCGTTTGCCGAACTGGCGCTCATAGTTGAATGCGGCGGACTGGCTGGGATCGGTCAGCGTTACGGTATCCGAGCCCAGGTTGTCCGGCATGATCAGGCGGGTCTGGTGGTCATAGGCGGCAAAGAACCCGCTTGACGCTTCCGTGCCGGTCCAGAGATGGTCCACGCCCACGGAGGGCTGGACCACGTTGCGGGTGTACACCGCCTTCTCCAGGGTCTGGAAATATTCGCTCGCCTCAATGAATAACTGGCGCTTTTCAGGTTGATAGGGATCAAAGGTGTTGTTGATGCTGTCTCGGGCGATATCCGCCTCGATTTCGGCGTAGTTGGGATTGATGGTGATCCCCGCCGAATGGTGCTCGGAGAAACTGTAGCGGGCATAGCCGCCAACGGCGGTTTCCGGCTTGTCATCCGCCTGTTCGAAGCGGGTCTCGCCAATATCCCGTTCTTCATCGCGGTCATATACAAGATGCGGGGTCACGGTCAGACGAGGCCGGGAAGCGGGGAGGGGGGACTTTTCGTTGCCATCTGCCTCCTGTGGCGCAGGCCCGGGTAGCGGGGTCAGACTCAAAAAGAAAAAGCTGCCAAGGGTGCGGTCCACCCGGCGAGGGTAATGCCGTTTAAGCAGCACAATCGGGTGAGTGTCCGGCTGCCGGGAGAATAGTTGTGTGGAGGGGCGGGGGATCGCCAGCTCCACCCGGAAGCCCTGGTCATGAATGCTGGCCGCCGCCTGCCAGTCGGTGTCCCAGTCATAGATATAACGGTCGCTGTTGGTGTCCTGCATGACGTCCGATATGGAACCGTTGGGATTGACCCGAAATTCATATTTGCGCAGGCCGAGTCCTTCCGGGTCCACCACAATGGCCACATAATCGTCGGTTTTGATGCCGTCCCGCTCCCGGGAAGCCGTGCGCAACTGGCGGGGAGCCGGGTCGCGGGCGTCGAACGCCACGTAAACATGGGAGGCGGTGACTCCCACCCAGCATCGGGTTTCCACCCCGGCGGCGGCCAGCCGAACCGGGAAAAGCTCATAGTCGATGGTGAAGGTGTGGGCTTGCAGCCAGAACGGATCGCCCAGTTCACCATCCAGCAAGGGCTGGCCGCGAAGCTCGTCGACCTGAACCAATGGCACCAGTTTTGCCAGGTCCTCCGGCGCGCTTTCCGCGGACAGTCCGGCTTCGTCATCCGGTGTGTTGTCTTCAAGCTGCATGGCATAAGCCTGACTCACGCTAACGAGCAGGACGAGCAGGGCGGTGAGGCGCAGCAAACCAGGCAAACGCATGAAATCCATTTCATTATTTATCGCTATTTGCCTGTTCTAGCATATCGCGGCGCAGGCCGCACTGAATGCCGTTATCGAAAGGATGGCGAAAGGAAAATAACGGTAGCGCCGGCCAGGCAGAGAGCCGCACCGGCCAGATCGAACAAGGATGGTGACTGCTTCTCTACCAGCGCGGCCCACAGCAGTGACGCGACGATGTAGACACCGCCGTAAGCCGCATAGGCGCGGCCGGCGAAGTCGGCTTCCACCTGGGTCAGTACCCAGGCAAAGCCTGCCAAAGCCAGCAGACCCGGAGCCAGCCACAACACGGACTTGTCCAGGCGCAGCCACATCCAGAACGCGTAGCAGCCGGCAATTTCCAGAATGGCGGCGACAGGGAACCAGAGTGCGGACGACATGGTGTTTCCTTGTAATCAAGAAGGCACCTGAAGGGTAGCCAACATCCGCAGCGGCTGCACCATGCACGGACCGTAATGCTGTTCACTTTAGGAGAGGTTTCGATTTACTCGGCCAAACACGGAGGCACTGGGTTCCGAATAAAGGCTGCGCCTTTTTCAGAACGACGGGAGAGTCGACGCCTTCCAAGCCGCCCCCCGGAAAGCACGTAGCGCTTATCCGGGGGGCGGAGTTTTCCAAGATAGTCTTGCAGATTAACGACCCTCTATCTCGTCACCTTCTTCCAGCTTGGGATACATGCCCAGTTGCTGCCAACCGGGCAGGCCAGATTGCAGCCGTTCGCTTGATACCCGTTTGCCACGGACACTGCGTTTTTCCATATCCTCAGGAGCCATGGCTTCAACCTGGCCCTGATGTTTCAGCAGCAAGCGGTTATTTTCCGGCAGGTGTTCCTCGGGGATTACGCCCATGCACGGGTTGGGATGCCCGAGCCCTTGGCTCAATGCCAGCGCCAACTGGAGCTGGAGAGAATAATCCAGTGAATGTACCGGCGGCGTAGGCAACGGCGGGTCCGTCAGGTCACAGAAACCACTCGCCGGGGTGGTAACGCCGAAGGGCTCGCTACCATCGATATTGCGGAACCAGTTCATTTTCTCCTGTTCGGAACATGAGTCATTGGGGATGAAGGCAACGCCTTTATAGGGCATAAAGGAATCCGATCCCGCCAGATTGGCCCTGACCTGTGCCGTTGAGTGGCAGCTCATACAAGATGAATCCGGATTGTCCACCGGGCCATTCAGGCGCCCGTGCTTGCCGGTCATGCCGGCGAAGGGGGCAGGCACCGCCGGATTGATCCAGTTTTCATCCATATCCGGGTCGCCGGCGGCGGTGACATCCGGGTCATTACCCCAGGCCAGCCCCACCGGGGTGAGGTTGTACCAGCGGTCTTCCGGGCTGGCGGCCGGCAAGGCATCGTTATAGACGTAGGTGGCAAATACCCAGCCGGTTTCGGTGGAACGGGGGTCCTTGACGGCCACGTCCATTTGCAACAGACGAACTTCAAAGGTATCGCCCGACGGATCATCCGGTGACTGGATCTGCCAGGCAGGGGAGTGGGCCAGCGGGTCCGCACCGACGATGACGCCGGGATCGTGTTCAGCAAAAAGCACCTTCACCACCACGGTACCGTCGATGAACTGCCCTTTGGCGGGGTCCGCCTGCATGGGATCGGGATGGTCAAAGACCTGCCCAATGGTATAGCCACCGAGCTTGTTATAAAGGCCGATGCCGTAGGCGCCCACATTGGACGACAGCCAGCTTTGCTCATCGGCTCTCAATGCCCGTTCCTCGGTCAGGCCATGACGGGGCTCTCTTGGAAAAAAGCCGGAGGTCATCATGGGAACGTGGTACCAGTGCTTCTTCCCGGACAGGGCATTGTTCTGCGGGACAAAGTCATAGGGGGCCAGGTCTTCCAGAACGTACTGTTTGAGTGCCTGCAGGTAGTCCAGTCGTTCGGCTTCCACCCGGAAATCGTGGTTCAGCCAGGGGGCAGAGGTTGTCGGCTCAAACGGATCCCAGCCGGTGATTTCGCCATCCTCCACAACCGGCACGCCCAGCGGGTAATCCTGGGCCAATTGGAAGCTGTCTTCCTCCGGCGGTGCCGACCGGGCAATCCAGTCCGGAAACCATCCGGAACACTGTACGGTGTAGCCCGCCCCTGGTTCGCCATCCTGGCCGGTGCCGTCGCGCACAGGTTCGTCAAAAGTGGGGCGACAACCGGCAGCCAGTACCGTCGCCGTTACCAGCGTGACTGTCACCATGGTTCTTTTCAGCCCTTGATGGTCCTTCATCGGCTTCTCCTCCCTGAGAAATATGTGGTTTTATCAGCCTACGGGCTTACACAACCGCCGAATACCCGGGGGCGGGCAGATACGATGACGTATCGGCAATAACCGATGAAGCGCAGTCAGCCTTCCCCGGATATCGACGGCTATTCGTCGTTCCCGTCGCGTTTGGTAAAGCTTTCAATCAGGTCCATGGGCAGCGGGAAGACAATGGTGCTGGAGCGCTCGTTAGCGACTTCCGTTAGTGTCTGCAAATAGCGCAGTTGCAGCGCCTGGGGCTGCCTGGCCAGGGTGCTGGCCGCCTCCAGCAGCACCTGGGAGGCCTCCTTTTCGCCATTGGCATGGATCACCTTGGCCCGCCGGATACGTTCGGCCTCTGCCTGCCGGGCGATGACCCGCACCATGCCTTCATCCAGGTCCACGTGCTTGATCTCCACATTGGTCACTTTGATGCCCCAGTTGTCGGTCTGCTCGTCGAGAATTTCCTGAATGTCGCTGTTCAGCTCATCCCGGGAAGCGAGCATTTCATCCAGTTCGTGCTTGCCCAGTACCGAACGCAGGGTGGTTTGCGAAAGCTGGCTGGTGGCGGAATAAAAATCCTCCACATTAATCACCGCTTTCTGGGCATCCAGTACCCGGAAATAGAGCACCGCATTCACCTTTACCGACACATTGTCCCGGGAGATCACATCCTGGGCGGGTACATCCAGGACGCGAATACGCAGATCCACTTTCACCATCTGCTGGATGACAGGCACCACCAGGATCAGCCCTGGGCCCTTGACCTTGTAGTAACGCCCCAGCATGAAAATCACCCCGCGCTCGTATTCGCGCAGAATGCGGAACATGCTGATGACGAAGCCGACGACGATGATCGCCAGCGACAACCAGAAATAGGGAATCATGATTCGTCCTCCTTGCCGGTCGGCTTCACGTCCAGAACCAGCTCCCTGCGGCCTGTCACCTGCAGAACCTGGCCACGGTGGACCGGCCGATGGCTGTGTGCATGCCAGATTTCTCCCTGCAAGCGAACCTGGCCGTCGTGCTCGAAATCCTCCAGGGCCACTGCTGTCTCGCCCACCAGGGTATCGGCGCCGGTCACCGGTGGTCCTTCATGGGCTTTTACCGCCAGCCGCACGAACAACCCCACCAGCAGCAGCGTCCCCACGCCTGCAGCGGCAATCACCGGCAGGGCAATACGGAAGGCGGGCAAATCCGTATCCATCAACATGATCGAGCCGATCACGAAAGCAATCACGCCGCCAATCCCCAACACGCCAAAACTTGGCGACACCGCCTCCAGCACCACCAGAAGCGCTCCCAGCAGAATCAGCCCCAGGCCTACATAACTCACCGGCAACATCTGCAAGGCATACAATCCCAGCAACAGACAAATGGCGCCGAGCACACCGGGCACGCCCATGCCGGGGTTGGAGAACTCCAGGATCAGGCCGTAAATGCCCACCAGCAACAGCAGGTAGGCAATGCTCGGGTTGGTGATGATGGCCAGAAAATCCGTGCGCCAGTCCCGTTCCACCTCATGACGTCGCGCATCGGCCAGTGCCAGGGTGACGGTTTGTCCATCCCAGCGCAGCTCCCGTCCTTCCAACTGCGTGAGCAAGTCGTTGAGATCGGCAGCTTTCAGGTCGATCACGCCTTGCTTAAGCGCATTGCTGGACGACAGGCTCACCGCTTCGCGCACCGCTTTTTCCGCCCAGTCCGCGTTTCTGCCACGCAATTCCGCCAGGCCGCGGATATAGGCCACCGCATCATTCACCTGCTTGCGATGCAGCGCCGAGGCACTCTCGGCTGGAGAATCCTTGTCCTCGCCGTTGTTGTCTTTGCCGGGAGAGGAGGGCGAGGGCAGACCTCCACCCCCGCCGATCTGCACAGGCGTCGCTGCGCCCAGGTTGGTGGCCGGCGCCATGGCAGCAATATGGGAAGCATGGAGAATATAAGTGCCAGCACTGGCCGCCCGGCTGCCGCTGGGGGACACATAGGTGACCACCGGCACCTGGCTGTCGAGAATGGCGCGGATCATCTCGCGCATGGCGGTATCGAGACCGCCGGGGGTATTCAGCTCCAGCACAAACAGAGTCGCCGATGCCTTGTTGGCATCGTCCAGAGAGCGGACAAACCAGTCACTAAGCGCCGGACCAATGGGACCATCCAGCGACATTACCCAGACGGAATCTGAAGAGCCGGGAGAGGGAGAAGACGCACCCTG
>JAKSCQ010000284.1 GCA_022360555.1 Pseudomonadales bacterium | reverse complement strand
GAGTGATCTTGTCGCAATTGGAGATGCAGACGAGGGCGTCGGCCTTGTGGGCCTGCACCATGTACTCGACGCTGTCGGCGATTAGCTCGCGGCTCGGCAGGGAGTAGAGCATGCCGTCGTGCCCCATGGCAATGCCGTCATCTACGGCAATGGTGTTGAACTCCACGCCGTAGCCGCCGTGCTGGTCGATCACTTGCTTGACCTTCTGGCCGATGGGGTGCAGATGCACGTGCCCGGGCACGAACTGGGTAAAGGAGTTGGCGATGGCAATGATCGGCTTGCCGAAGTCGCCGTCCTTCATGCCCGTGGCGCGCCACAGGGCACGGGCGCCGGCCATGTTGCGGCCATGGGTGGTGGTACGGGAGCGATACTGCGGCATGGGAACCTCGTAATGGTCAGTAACTGGGCACAAAGGCAGCTATTGTAACCCACAGATGGCCTGTGCTGTAGGCGGTTCCCTGCAAGCGATGAGAGGGGCGGGGCAGCAGTGCCCGAACGGAAGCGCAGGGAAAGACGGTGCTTCCCCCGGAAGACGGTCCCGGGTCGCGAGGCCCGGGACCGGTTGGTCAGTCGTGCCAGCCGTCAACCTTGCCGGCGCAAACCCAGTCTTTGGAGCCTTTCTCCACGCCGATCCAGTTGTAGGAATAGCGACCATTGGCATTGCCGGTGGCCCAGCCGTGGGTGCGGCCAGGTGAAATGCCGGACGCGCCGCAGTCTTCCGAGCCATTATTGCGCTCGTTGCAGAAACGCGCGTAGATGCGGTGGTTGCAGATATTCTTGTACTTGACGATAAAACGGTTTTTGGAGTACTCGCTCCACTTGGTGTCGGCAACCACCATGCAGGCACCCCCGCTACTGGTGCGACCATCCCAGCAGGTGTCGTCATCCACACTGGAGTAATAGTCAGCAACAGCGAATTGGCTGGCCATCAGCAAGGCCGTGATTGTCAGTTTTTTCATCTGTCTTTCCCGTAGATAATTTGGATACCGGTGACCGCGTGTCCGGTTTGGTTTGGCAGCCCTTCCCATTATGACTGCCGATAGGGCCATTCTAGTGGCTGTGGGGAAATTGAAATCACCCAAATGAGGTAAGGGGTGAGCTGTGAAATAACGGGCATACAGGGCTTCCCGTCATCTCGTGCCAGGCAGGGAACAGGGCCGCAGAAAATGTCTTCACCAACGCGCAAATTGTCACCGGTTAAGGAGCCTCTGAAAAACTCCCGTCATCCCGCACTTGATGCGGGATCTCCCTGCTGGAAGCCGCATTACTTCGTAGGTGGTGATGCCGGATCGACAAGCGCAGCGCAGAACAGCCGTAGGCTGGCCCCGAAGGGGTGAGCGAAGCGAATAACTCCGGCATGACGTTTTTCAGAGGTTCCTTAAGTAAGTGCCATTCAGGTCTGACCCCAAAGTGACGTACTGGTCAATAGTGGAACATAAGCTCGGCATTGAAACCCTCTGCTTCGTGCTGTTGGAGCCTGACTCGCAAGGCGAAAGGGTTTTGTTCGGCGGGACGGCAGGATCAGGGGGGGGTAAAGCGGACTGGTGGTAGTCAGGCTGAATTTGCTTTGGGCTGTCGTTTGTTTAGTATTAGCTAATGAGTATTAGCTAATGAGGTTCCCGTGGATATCATCAACATGCACGACGCCAAAACCCGGCTCTCGCAACTGGTAGACAGGGCCGCTAAGGGCGAACCTTTCATCATTGCCCGGGCAGGCAAGCCGGTGGCACGGGTCTCAGCCATCGAAGCGCCGGAACCAGCCGCTGTTCGTCGGTTGGGATTTCTCAAGGGCCAGATCCAGGTGCCGGACGATTTTGATCGCCTGGCTGAAGACAGTATTGCTGACCTGTTCGAGGGCTGAATGAACCTGCTGCTGGACACTCATATCCTGCTGTGGGCAGCAGGGATGCCCGAACGCCTTTCTGAAGAAGCACGGTTGTTAATCGCGAATGCGGAAAACCGGGTGTACTTCAGTGCGGCCAGTATCTGGGAAATTACCATCAAGAACGGGTTGGGGAGATCCGATTTTCGGGTCGATCCTCATTTGTTCCGGCGTGGCTTGCTGGAAAATGGCTATGACGAGCTGCCCATCATCAGCAGTCACACGCTTGGCGTCAGCCATTTGCCGCCGATACATCGTGATCCGTTTGACCGTATTCTGGTTGCGCAGGCTGAGTATGAGGGTTTTTTGCTGCTGACCGGGGATGAAATGGTGGCACAGTATCCGGGGCCGGTCAGGAAAGTTTGATGGCCCATGCAGAGGGTTGGCCCAGCATGAGAATAGTCATTCTGAAAGCATGAATTTAATGTTGTTGTGGAGGGGGATATGAGGTTTTCGATTTTTGTAGCGTTATTTATTCTTTCAGGCTGTGCTGCGGACCAAGGGAATAATTTCAAAGTTTTTGGGGATGACCAGATAAAAGCGAGCCTTCTTGATTGGTATAGAATTCCTCCAGAATTAATTAGCGACGTATCAAATGCAAAGGATGAAGATCTTTATAAGCTGATCCAGTGGGATGCGAAATGCGAGGCTTCTATGGTTTTGGCTTCAACCCGCTTGGCGAAAACCGGGGGCTATGGAAAGGCTGAAGAATATTATGATTTGGCCAGTGTTTTCAGTGTTAATAAAAATATTTTGGAAAGAAAGCTTGACCTCCCTGAGCATATTTTTTCTTCGATTCAAGAAAATAGCGATTTGGTTGGGAGGCCTGAGGGAGAGAAAGATTACCTATCAGGTTTAGGTTCAACAGTTGCACATATGTATTTCGATGAGGCAAAAGTTGCTCGCTCAGAAGCATGCATGAAAACGGCCTCTCAAATCCATGCCATTTCTTGGGAGCTGAAATTTGGGAGGCTGAGGAAGTAGCCTTTCCAGTGCCCGAAGCTAGAAAAGGCAAAGCCTGTATGGCGAGATAAGGTGGTTTGGAACAAGGATTGCCGCCTCATGTGGTGCTCCCATAGCAGAATCAAGCTACAGCCCCTTCACAAACACCTTCGAATTCCGCTGCCAGTTATACAGCGACTTCCTTGCCCCCGGCAGCGCTTCCACGCCCGCCGCTTCAAAGCCCTGTTGCTGGAACCAGTGGGCGGTCAGGGTGGTGAGCACGAACAGGCTGGTGAGGCCCTGTTCCTTGGCGCGCCGTTCCAGGTAGCCCAGTAGCTGCGCGCCGCGCTCGCCCTTGCGGTAGCCGGGGTGGACGGCCACGCAGGCCAGTTCGCCGGTCTGGTCGTCCGGGAAGGGGTAGAGGGCGGCGCAGGCGATGACCATGCCGTCGCGCTCGATGATGGCGAAGCGCTGGATTTCGTTTTCCAGCAACTCCCGGGAGCGACGCACCAGAGTGCCGTCTGCTTCCAGGGGTTCGATCAGTTCCAGGATGCCGCCCACGTCGTCGATGCGGGCACCACGCAGGGTTTCGTAGGTTTCCCGGGTGACCAGGGTGCCGCAGCCGTCGCGGGTGAACAGTTCCTTGAGCAGCGCGCCGTCTTCGTTGGCGTCCAGCAGGTGGGCGCGGGCCACCCCATTGCTGGCGGCGTGGCAGGCGGCGGTGAGCTGCCGGTCCACACCGTTGTCCTGCAGTTTGTCGTCGGCGAGCAGTTTGCCTGCCTGCTGCGGGCTGAGCTCACGCACCAGCTCGCCGTCGTTGTCGGCGAGCCGCAGGTCGTTACCCATAAGAATCAGCTTGTCGGCGCCCAGGGCGATGGCGGCGGTGGAGGCCACCTCTTCGGCGTTGACGTTGAACAGCTCGCCGGTGGGCGAGCAGCCCAGCGGGGACAGCAGCACCACATTGCCGCTGTTCAGTTGCTGGCGGATGGGTTCCACCTCGATGCGCCGCACTTCGCCGGTGTGCTGGTAATCAAAGCCGCCCCGCACGCCCACCGGTTTGGCGATGACGAAGTTGCCGCTGACCAGCTGGATGCTGGCGTTGTACATGGGCGAGTTGGCCAGGCCCATGGAGAACAGCCCTTCCAGCTTCAGGCGCAGGGCGCCCACGGCGGCCATGACACTGTCCAGGGCGGCCGCGTCGGTGATGCGCATGTGTTGCTCGAAGGTGGATTCGATGCCGGACGCCGCCAGCCGCGCGCTGATCTGTGGCCGGGCGCCGTGAACCAGTACCAGCTTGATGCCCAGGCTGTTGAGCAGGGCCAGATCGTGAATCAGGGTAGGCAGGCGCGGCCCGTCCAGCAGCTCACCGGAGAGCATGACCACAAAGGTGCGCCCCCGGTGGGCATTGATGTACGGGGACGAATTGCGGAACCAGTGGACCTGATTGTCGGCGGCGGTGCTGGACACGGTGTTTTCCCTGCTATTGGGCGGTAAGTGCTTGATTGGCCAGTATAGCCAGCGGGGGGCGTCGGATGCCAGATTTGCGGGTGGGAGCTTGCAAGGGGTGAGTGACGAGATGTGAGTTTCGAGTTGCGAGCACCTGTAAAGCGGGCGGGGTTTTGCCTTTCGACACTCGGTACTCGCAGCTTCGGTTGTTTTTCGCTTGCCGGCAAGCGCCTGCAGATGGGCATGGCAGCAGGGTATGGCGGAAACAAGAACGCCGCCCGGAGGGCGGCGTTGGCGTGCCTGCGTGTCGCGTGCAAGCGTTCTTCTTACGCCCCGAACAATCCCTTGAAGAAGTAGAAGAACAGGATCGACAGCAGGGCCCCGGCCGGCAGGGTCACCACCCAGGAGGTGAAAATGGTGCTGACCACGCGCAGGTTCAGCGAGCCGATGCCGCGGGCCATGCCCACGCCCAGTACTGCCCCCACCAGGGTGTGGGTGGTGGAGATGGGCAGGCCGGTGCCGGAGGCCAGGATCACGGTGCCGGCGGCGCCCAGTTCGGCGGCGAAGCCGCGGCTGGGGGTCAGCTCGGTGATGTTTTTGCCCACCGTGGCCATCACCCGGGCACCGAGGATGGCCAGGCCGAAGACGATCCCCATGGCGCCCACCAGCAGGATCCAGCTGGGCATGGCGGCTTCACCGCCGATCACGCCTTCGTTGACGATTACACTGTTGATGGCCGCCAGTGGGCCGACGGCGTTGGCCACGTCATTGGAGCCGTGGGCGAAGGCCATGGCGCAGGCGGTGAAGATCATCAGTACGGCGAAGATGCGTTCCACGGAGTGGAAGCGGAAATCCTTGTCGGCTTCCGGATCGGGCTGGATACGGCTGAGAATGGCGGCGCCGATCAGGGCGATGATGATGCCGCCGACCACGGCCCAGCCCAGGCTGGCGGCAAAGCTGATGTGCAAACCAATATGCTTGAGGCCCTTGAGCAGGGTCACGGCGGTAATCGCAAAGCCCACCAGGAACATGTAGAAGGGCACGACCCGCTTGGCACGCTCGAAAGGGTCGTCCTGATTGAGCACCAGTCGTTGTACGCTCTTGATCAGGGCAAAGGCGATAAAGCCGGCCAGCAGCGGCGAGGTCACCCAACTGGCGACGATGCTGCCCACCTTGTCCCAGTGAACCGAATCCATGCCCACGCCCACGGCGGCAAAACCGACGATGGCGCCGACGATGGAATGGGTGGTCGATACCGGCCAGCCGAACCAGGAGGCCACTACCAGCCAGATGCCGGCGGCCAGCAGGGCGGACATCATCCCGTAGACCAGATAGTGGGGAAATTCGGTGAACACCCCGGCGTCCACGATGCCCTTGCGCACCGTGGCGGTGACCTCGCCACCGGCCAGGTAGGCGCCGCAGAATTCAAAGACAATGGCGATCATCACCGCCTGCTTGACGGTCAGCGCGCCGGAGCCCACCGAGGTGCCCATGGCGTTGGCCACATCGTTGGCGCCCACACCCCAGGCCATCAGAAAGCCGAACGCGCCGGCCAACAATAGCATCAGATAACTGTGTTCCAGCATCCACTCCATAACAAGAACCTCCTAGCGTGCGACCAACATCTGCAGGCGGCCGCCCACTTTCTGGGCGCGATCGGCGAGATCGCCTACCCATTCGATGATCTTGTAGAGAAAAATGACGTCCACCGGGGGGAGTTCGCTTTCCAGCTTGAACAGGGTGGAGCGGATGAGAATCTGCTGGTCGTCGTTGGCCCGTTCCAGCCGGTCCAGCTCTTCGATCAGGTCTTCCACCAGCTTGATTTCACGACCGCTGAAGCCGGTTTCCACCAGCTCGTCGAGCTCGTTGATGGCTTTCCGGGCCTGGGCGGAGGTGTCGATGGCGCCCTTCACATAGTCGCGCATGGCATCGGCCAGGGACGGCGGAATGGTCATTTCCCGGCCCAGCATCAGCCCGGAAATATCCTTGGCCTTGTTGGCGACCTTGTCCTGCACACTGACCAGTTCCAGCAGGTCGGTGCGTGGAACTGGCAGAAACAGGCTCTTGGGCAGGTTGAGTCGGAATTCCTTCTTCAGCTCGTCGGCTTCGTTTTCCAGTTCGGCAATGCGCTTGCGCAGGGTGCGGGCCTGGTCCCAGTCGCCATCGGTGACGGCGTTGAAGAACTCGGCCAGGGCGCAGGCACACTCGTGGACGGTGTCGTAGTGCTGTTGAAGGGGCTTGATGGGGGAGCGGCCAAACAGGCCGGCGATGGAGCTTCCAAAGGACATAGGCGCCTCGGGTCCAGATTCAGGTAGAAATCAGTGTCCCACTTTCCGCGGGCGCCGCCTACGGCAGTGCCCGCCATGGCAAAGAGTGCGGGTGTCACACCTCTGTCATGAAATTGGTCGCGAGTATAGAGAAAGTGGGCGGGGCTGTCAGGGTTTCCCTGTTATCGTTTACAGTACTTGTAAGACAAAATAATTAGGCCGGCGGTGGTCGGCCCCATAATCCGGAGAGTCCCCGTGAACGCCAATGCCAATCCCGCCAAACTGGAAGGCCTGCAGGTCGATGTGCGCTGGTTGATGCGCGAGCTGCTGGAGGAAGGGCGGGTCAGCCAGGAAGACTTCAACGTCATTTCCACCACCCCGCGGGAAAAGAAGGAGCTGAACTGGCACCCGATCCAGGTGCTGGCCAAGTACCGGCTCACCGATCGCACCAATACCCACCAGTTGCTGGATGTGGACTTCCTGACCCGCTGGCTGGCGGACAAGGCGGATATGCCCGTCTATCACATTGACCCGCTCAAGGTGCATGTGGACCAGGTCACCAATGTGATGAGTTACGCCTTTGCCGAGCGCCATGGCATCGTGGCGCTGGAGGTGCACCGGGACCGGGTGGTGGTGGCCTGCGACCAGCCGTTTATCCGTGACTGGCACAGCCATCTCAAGCAGGTGCTGCGTGACCGGGAGCTGGAGGTGGTACTGGCCAACCCGGAGCAGTTGCGCCGCTACCGCATCGAATTCTACAACCTGAGCCGCTCCATCGCCGGGGCCTCCGGCAAGACCGGCCAGGAAATGTCGGGTATTACCAATTTCGAGCAATTGCTGGAGGTGGGCAAGGGCCACCACGATGCGGACGACCAGCACATCGTCAATATCGTGGACTGGATTCTGCAGTACGCCTTTTCCCAGCGGGCCAGTGATATCCACCTGGAGCCGCGCCGGGAAACCGGCAAGATGCGCTTCCGGATCGATGGCGTGCTGCACGATGTCTACGAATTACCCGCAGCCATCATGGCGGCGGTGACCAGCCGTCTGAAGATTCTCAGCCGGCTGAACGTGGCGGAGAAGCGCAAGCCCCAGGATGGCCGACTCAAGACCAAAAGCCCGGAAGGCGAGGAGATCGAACTGCGGATTTCCACCCTGCCCACCGCCTTTGGCGAGAAGATGGTGATGCGGGTGTTCGATCCGGATGTACTGGTGCGCAGCTTCGAGCAACTGGGCTTCACTCGTGAGGATCACGACACCTGGCAGCGCATGACCCAGAACCCCCACGGCATCATCTTCGTTACCGGGCCCACCGGGTCGGGCAAGACCACCACCCTGTATTCCACCCTCAAGCAGCTGGCCACCAGCGAGGTGAATGTCTGCACCATTGAAGACCCCATCGAAATGGTGGAACCCAGCTTCAACCAGATGCAGATCCAGGCCAATATCGACGTGGATTTCGCCCAGGGAGTGAAGGCCATGCTACGCCAGGACCCGGATATCATCATGATTGGGGAAATCCGGGATCTGGCCACCGCCGACATGGCTATCCAGGCGGCGCTCACAGGCCACCTGGTGCTGTCCACCCTGCACACCAATGACGCCCCGTCGTCCATTACCCGTCTGGTGGATCTCGGCGTGGCGCCCTACATGATCAGTGCCACGGTGCTGGGCGTCATGGCCCAGCGTCTGGTGCGTACCCTGTGCCCCAACTGCAAGGAAAAGGTGGAAACGGATGTGCCTGCCTGGGAAGAGCTGGTGCGCCCCTTCAAGATGAAGGCCCCGGAAAGTCTGTACCGCCCGGTGGGTTGCCTGGAGTGTCGAGGCACTGGCTATCTGGGGCGGATGGGGGTTTACGAGACTATGCCGCTGGCCAGCCAGCTAAAGGGGCAGATCGCTCGCGGCGCGGACCTGGAAGCCCTGACCCGCCAGGCGCTCAAGAGCGGCATGAAGCCGCTGCGCATTAGCGGCGCCATGAAGGTGGCCAAGGGGCTGACCACCATTGAAGAGGTCATGCGCGTTACGCCCACCCAGGAAGTGCTGTTGGGGTGAAGTCGCGACAAGCTGCAAGCTACAAGGCGCGTGAGCTCTTTGGCGTTGCCTGATTGCCATTGATTTCAGCGCGAGGCACCAGGGTTGCAATGACTTGCCGCCCTTTCCCCGTGTTGCAGCTTGAAGCTTGAGGCTCGCATCTGCTGCTTGTAGCTTGCAGCCCGGCATACGACAATAGCCGCCCATGAATGAACCCCAATATCACGCCCTGCCGGATGAACTGTCGGTGCTGGTCAGCCAGCACTGGCAGCACTTTGTGGAATCCGGCCATGCCATGCCTGCCGACCTGCTGGATGACCTGCCCCGGGTGTGGGCGGGCTCTGACTATGTGGCGACCCAGTTCCAGCGCGACCCGGAACTGGGTCAATGGCTGGTAGACAGTGACCTGGCCCGGCCATTGCAGGTGAAAAACCTGCAGGAGCAGGTGCGCGAACGGCTCCAGGCGTGTGCGACCGAGGACGATCTGAAGCGCGCCCTGCGGCGCCTGCGTCACCGCCACATGACCCGCATCATCTGGCGGGATCTGGCCGGGATCGGCGATTATCACACCACCGTGGCGGACCTTTCGCTGCTGGCCGATACCCTGATCCACGAGGCGCTGGAAGTGCTCTACGGCTGGGCCTGCGAGCGCAGCGGCACGCCCCGGGGGCCGGATGGCAAGCCGGTGCGGTTGGTGGTGCTGGCTATGGGCAAGTTGGGGGCGCACGAGCTTAATCTCTCCTCGGATATCGACCTGATCTTCGCCTACGAACACGAAGGCGAGATTGAAGGCGAGCGTCGCAGCCTCACCCACCACCAGTTTTTCGTGCGTCTGGGCCAGCAGTTGATCAAGTCGCTGGACCAGACCACCGCCGACGGTTTTGTCTTCCGGGTGGACATGCGTCTGCGTCCCTGGGGCAAAAGCGGTGCCCTGGCCATCGGCTTCGACGCTATGGAAGGTTACTACGAGACCCAGGGGCGCGAATGGGAGCGCTATGCGCTGATCAAGATGCGCCCCGTGGCCGGGGACCTGGCGGCGGGTGGCCGGTTGATCCGGATGCTCAACCCCTTCGTCTACCGGCGCTATATCGACTACGGCGCCTTCCAGTCCCTGCGTGAAATGAAGTCCCTGATCGAACGGGAAGTCAATCGCAAGGGCATGCAGGCGGATGTGAAACTGGGGGCCGGTGGCATCCGCGAAGTGGAATTCATCGTTCAGGCCTTCCAGTTGATCCGTGGTGGCCAGTTGCCGGCCCTGCGTGACCCCAATCTGGTCAAGGTGCTGCCGCAACTGGTAGAGCTGGAGCTGCTGCCGGAAGAGGTGGCCGATGAGCTGATGAAAGCCTACCTGTTCCTGCGTGATGTGGAACACCGCCTGCAGGCCGTGGCGGACAAGCAGACCCAGCGCTTGCCGGACGATGAACTGGGTTGGCAGCGCCTGACCTTTGCCATGGGCTTTTCCGCCCGGGCCGCCTTCGAGCGCAAGTTGCGCCGCCACCGCGAACATGTACGTGACCACTTCAGCCAGGTGATCGCCGACCCCCAGCAGGAAACCGATGCCGCTCAGGGGGCGGATCAGGAACTGCTGGATCTGTGGCTGGGACAGCTTGACGATGACGCCGCGGCCAGTCATCTGTCAGCCATTGGCGTGCAGGAGGCGGAAGCGGTCTATGAGAAGCTCAAGGTCTTCCGCGATAGTCGCAACGTCCAGAACATGCAGGCCATCAGCCGCGAGCGGCTCGACCGGCTCATGCCGCTGATGCTGGAAGCGCTGGGTTATCAGGGGCATGGTGAAACCACCGTGGTCCGCCTGCTGGACTTTGTCGAGGCAGTGCTGCGACGCAGCGCCTATATCGCCCTGCTGGTGGAAAACCCCAGCGCCCTGACCCAGTTGGTGAAGCTGTCCGGTGCCAGCCCCTGGATTGCCGAACGCCTCACCCGGCACCCGGTGCTGCTGGACGAACTGCTGGATGTACGCACCTTGTATTCCCCGCCAGAGCGTGCGGAGCTGGATGACGAACTGCGCCAGCAACTGCTGCGCGTGGCCGAGGACGATCTGGAACAGCAGATGGAAGTGCTGCGTAACTTCAAGCAGGCCCATCTGCTGCGGGTGGCGGCATCCGAGGTCACCGAGGTGCTGCCGCTGATGAAGGTCAGCGATTACCTGACCTGGCTGGCCGAGAGCATTCTCAACCAGGTGGTTATGCTGGCCTGGGAGCCGCTGGTGGAGCGTCATGGCCGTCCGTCCCGCGATGACGGTCAGCCCTGCAACCCGGATTTTGTGGTGGTGGGTTACGGCAAGCTGGGAGGTATCGAGCTTGGCCACAACTCGGATCTGGATCTGGTGTTCCTGCATGATGCGTCCAGCGGTGGCATGACCGATGGGGAAAAGCCGGTTTCCAACGAGCAGTTTTATGCCCGCCTGGGGCAGCGCATTGTTCATATCCTGTCCACCCGGACCATGAGTGGCCAGCTCTATGAGGTGGATACCCGGCTGCGCCCGTCCGGCAGTGCCGGTCTGCTGGTCAGCTCCATGGATGCCTTTGAAAAGTACCAGCTCAACGATGCCTGGACCTGGGAGCATCAGGCCCTGGTGCGTGCCCGGGTGGTGGCCGGGTGCAGCCGAGCCCGTCAGCGCTTTGACGACATCCGTCACAAGGTGCTGTGTCGGGGGCATCCGCTGGAGACCCTGCGTGAGGATGTGCTGGCCATGCGCACCAAGATGGTGGATCACCTCAGCGACAAAACCGCAGGGCAGTTCCATCTCAAGCAGGACCCGGGAGGTATCGTTGATATCGAATTTATGGTGCAATACGGGGTTCTGAGATGGGCCTCCTCCCACGGTGAACTGACCCGCTTCACCGATAATGTGCGGCTGCTCGAAACACTGGCTGCACTGGATATTATGTCGGCGCAGGACGCCGGCCTGCTGCGGGAAGCGTACCTCGCTTACCGGTCCGCGGCTCATCGCGCCTCGTTGCGCAAAGAGAAATCCATTGTCGACGACACCGAATTCCGCGATCTGCGTGAAGGCGTGCGAGCGATCTGGAAGCATTGGTTTGACCTGTAGGCATCATGCCGCGGGTCCTCAGATCTGGGAGTAACACTGCCATGTCGATGGCTGTAAGAGACGGTTTTATCTGGCTGGATGGGGAACTGGTTCCATGGCAGGAGGCCAAGGTCCACGTACTGACACATACCCTGCACTATGGCATGGGCGTGTTCGAAGGCGTGCGTGCCTATGAAACCGACAAGGGCCCGGCGATCTTCCGCATGAAGGAGCACACCGATCGCCTGTTCAACAGTGCCCACATCATGAACATGAAGATCCCGTTCACCAAGGACGAGGTCAATGCCGCGCAAATTGCCGCGGTAAAAGAGAACAACCTGCCCCACGCCTACCTGCGCCCTATGGCGTTCTACGGTAGCGAAGGCATGGGCCTGCGCGCCCATAACCTGAAGGTGCATTTGATGGTGGCGGCCTGGGAATGGCCCGCCTACATGACGCCGGAAGCCCTGGAGCTGGGTATCAAGGTGCGCACCTCCAGCTACACCCGCCACCACGTGAACATCACCATGTGCAAGGCGAAGGCCAACGGCAACTACATCAACTCCATGCTGGCGTTGAACGAGGCCCTGTCCGGCGGTGCCGACGAGGCGCTGCTGCTGGACAACGAAGGCTATGTGGCGGAAGGCTCCGGCGAGAACATCTTTG
>JAKSCQ010000283.1 GCA_022360555.1 Pseudomonadales bacterium | reverse complement strand
CGCCGTCTTCCACCAGGATGGCATCAATGGTGCCGGACTTGTCTGCTTCGATCTGGTTCATCATCTTCATGGCTTCGACGATGCACAGTACATCGCCGGCCTGAACCTTCTGGCCCACTTCCACAAAGGACGGGGCGCCTGGAGACGGGGAGCGGTAAAAGGTGCCCACCATGGGGGAGCGCACCAGGTGGCCGCTGGGGGTATCGTCGGCCGGGGCGGCGGGTTGTTCCGGCTGGGGAGCCGCCGGAGCCTGTGCCGGTGCGGCAGGCTGGGGCGCGGTGACATACTGGGTCGGTGCCGCCGCCTGGCGGGAGGCGCCCCGGCTGATGCGCACGGATTCTTCACCCTCGCAGATTTCCAGCTCTTCAATGCCGGACTCTTCCAGCAGCTCAATCAGTTTCTTGATCTTGCGAATGTCCATGTTTTTTAACCATCCAGTTGTTCAAGGGCGGCTGTCAGTGCCAGTCGGTAGCCGCTGGCTCCGAGTCCACAGATCACGCCCCTGGCGATGTCGGAAAAATAGGAATGGTGGCGGAAGCTTTCCCGGGCATGCACGTTGGACAGGTGCACCTCGATAAAGGGGATATTCACCGCCAGCAAAGCGTCACGTAGCGCTACGCTGGTATGGGTGAAGGCCGCCGGGTTGAAGATGATGAAGTCGATGCCTTCGGTGCGGGCATCGTGGATACGTTCAATCAGCTCGTATTCCGCGTTGCTTTGCAGGTGCTGCAGGTGGTGGCCGGCATCGCTGGCCAGTTCCTGCAGTTGCTGATTGATGTCGGCCAGGGTGGTGTGGCCGTACTTCTCCGGCTCGCGGGTGCCGAGCAGGTTCAGATTTGGGCCATGTAAGACCAGAATGGAAGCCAAAACAGGTCCCCCTGGGGAAGTTGTCGTTATTTGCCGTGAACGTGCAGGAAATACACGGTAATACCGAGCTTTCCTTTACCCATGCAATACTAGGGGGAAATCATGACAGAAAAAAGGGCTTTACAACATTCGTTACAAGTTACCGGAAGATGGCGGGAAATCGGTACTGTTTCACGGTTTTTGTTTAGGGGGCAGGGGAGCGGGATGGGAGAAGCGAGTTGCGAGTCACTCGCTCCTCCCTCACGCGCCCGGATCGCTGGCAGGCAAGCTCCCACAGAAGAGGTGGTGCGGCACGGGTCGCTTAGAGCGCCGGCATGACCCGCTTGTCCAGATGCTCGATAAAGCGCTCCGGGCCCATTTCGCCCAGTACCCGGGATTCCGGAATTTCGCCGCCGCCGGGGGTGAAAAACACCAGGGCGGGCAGGCCCAGGATGTTGTGCTGCTCCATGATGGCCTGGCTGTCGGCGTTGATTTCGGTGATATCCACGCGATAAAGATCGAACCCGGCCATGGCCTCGAGCACATCCGGGTGGCTCAGGGTGGTTTCCTCCAGCACCTTGCAGGCCACGCACCATTCGGCGAAGAAATCCACCAGCACCGGCTTGCCTGCCTGTTGCGAGCGGGCAAGCGCGCTTTCCAGGTTGCCCTGGCCCTTGAGCGTCTGCCAGGGGCCGTGGGTGTTGGCACTGTCCGGTGTGCTGCTGGCGGTGGCGGAGGGGGCGGACTGTGTCATGGGCGCCAGCGGTTGTAGTGGATCGCTGCCACCGCTGAGCGCGCCGACAATCATGACCGCGCCATACAGTGCCAGCACCAGGGCCAGTCCGCGCTTGAGTCGGGCGATGCCTTCCCCGGCCGGCTCCAGTGCCCCCAACTGCACCCCGTAGACGGCAAGCAGCAGACCGTAAAGTCCCAGGGTGATGGTGTCGCTGATAATTCGGTCCAGCAGCCAGATGGCCACGCCCAGCATGACCACACCGAAGAAGCGCTTGATTTCCTCCATCCACATGCCGGCGCGGGGCAGCAGGCTGCCGCCACCGGTGCCGAAGATGATCAGCGGCACCCCCATGCCAATGGACAGGGCGAACAGGGAGGCGGCGCCAGTGGCGGCATCGCCGCTGGCGGCCACATAGATCAGGGCGCCGGCCAGAATCGGGGTGACGCAGGGGGACACCACCAGGGCGGAAATGGCCCCCATGATGGCGGCGCCCACCAGGCTGCCGCGTTTTTCCTCGCCCGGCTGATGCAGTCGGTTACGCAGGAAGGCCGGCAGTTGCAGCTCGTAAAGGCCGAACATGGACAGTGACAACAGAACGAAAATCACCACTGAGGTGATGATGGCGGCGGGCTGCTGCAACAAGAACTGCAAATTCAGGCCAGCGCCAAACAGGGCGACCAGCAAGCCGGCCAGGGTGTAGGGAATGGCCATGCCCAGTACGTAGCTGGTGCTGAGGGTGAAGCCCCGGGCTGCGCTGGGGTTGTCTTCCCCGGCGATGATGCCGGACAGAATCGGCACCATGGGAAACACACAGGGGGTAAAGGCCAGCAGCAGACCGCCCACGAAAAACAGGCCGATAATCCACAGCAGCGAATGGCCTGACATCCAGCGGTTGAAGGCATTGGCGTCGTCGGAGTTCAGGGTGTCGAGAAAACCGCTGTCACTGGGGCTGGCCGCCGGAGCGGCCGGTGCCTTTTTTTCCGGGGCCGGGCTGGGAAAGTCGAACACCTTCTTGGTGGGGGGGTAGCACAGGGTCTTGTCGATGCAGCCCTGGTAACGCACTTCCAGTTCGGTATCCACCAGCGGCACACTGGTGACCGGCAATTGCAGGGCAAGACGGTCGAAATAGACTTCCACCTCGCCGAAGATTTCGTCGACCTTGGGCTCGCCTGCCGGCAACTCATAGCTGGCGAAATCCTCCAGCACATTGCCGTTGGTGTCGCGCAGGGTGAAGCCGAAGCGATGCTGATAGAGGTAGACATCGTCGATCAGCTCGAAATCCAGCAGCAGTTGCTGGTTATCCCAGTCGGCATCGGCAATCAGTTGAATGGCTTCATCCACTGTGGGAAGCCGTTCTTCCTGGCCGAAAAGGTCGTTGGCGGTCGCCACAATCGGCAGCAACGCCAAGAGGAAAAGTAACCGGTGCCAAACTGCTGTCATGAATCTCTCCTGTGGGGCCATTGCTTCGATGCGCATACGCCGGATAAGTTTCAGCCGGTGCGATTAACGCGGGCTTAAGGCGCCCCTGAATAACGACTTGCATGCCCGCTCTTTCCCCCTGGCGGGTGAAGGTGTCTATCCAGCCCGGTGCTATGCAAGGCACGGCAATGGCGGCAAGCCGGGCTATTCTCTCCGGGCCGGCGGTGGAAGGCAAAGGCTGGGTGCCGGGCTGCGGGATTTTCGTGACAGGTGAAGCCCGCTTCGGCAGTCTTGAGTGTTGTACGCTCCCCTGCTGTATAGTGAGCCAATATGGATATGGGGAGAGACCATGAGTAACGAAAAATTCAGCGAAAGGGTAGGGGACGCCATGCTGGACCCGCGTAATAACCGGATATGGAAAGGGCTGCTGTGGTTGCTCGGTCTGTTATTGCTGGTGGATATTCTGTTGGGCTGGTACTGGAGCCAGGAGCCGGACCTGCGCGAGGTGAAGACCCGCCCGGATGCGGTGGCCGGTGAAACCACCACCCGCGAACTGATTTTCGTTGCCGACACCCTGCTGTCCAAACCCGGTGGTTACCTGAGCAACGATATCCTGCCCCACCGCCTGTGGCTGGATAATATGCCCAACTGGGAATATGGCGCCCTGGTGCAGGTGCGCGACTTTACCCGGGTGCTGCGCCGGGACATGAGCCGCTCCCAGTCCCAGAGCCAGGAAGACCGGGATCTGGCCATTGCCGAGCCGCAATTCAACTTCGATGCGCAAAGTTGGGCCATGCCGGCCACCGAGAGCGAATACCGCCGGGGCATCAAGGCCCTGGAGCGCTACCTGGAGCGGCTCACCGACGCCAACGAAAATGACGGCAAGTTTTACGCCCGCGCCGATAACCTGAACTACTGGCTCAATGAAGTGCAGAACCGGCTGGGGTCACTGAGCCTGAAGCTCAGCCAGAGTGTGGGGCGCAGCCAACTGAACCTGGACAAGGATGGTGCCGTATCCGCGGCCAAGCAGGGAGAGGACGAGGAATTCGTCAAAACCCCCTGGCTGAAAATCGATGATGCCTTCTACGAAGCCCGTGGCGCCACCTGGGCCCTGACCCAGTTGATGCGTGCCGCCGAGGTGGATTTTGCCGAAGTGCTGCGCAAGAAAAACGCCACCGTCAGCTTCCGCCAGATGGTCCGCGAACTGGAAGCCACCCAGGAAACCCTGTGGAGCCCCATGATCCTCAACGGCGACGGCTTCGGCATGCTCGCCAATCACTCGCTGGTCATGGCCAATTACGTGTCCCGGGCCAATGCGGCGTTGATTGATTTGCGGAAATTGCTGCAGGAAGGGTGAAAGAGCAATTAATAGTTAAGAGTTAATAATTAATAGCTGCGCGGGCAGCACAAGTGATTATTTAAAGCGAAGAGGCCGCGCCCAACCATTGGGCGCGGCCTCTTGCTCTTGGATTGCGCCATCTTCTGATCGCGGCGTTATTAACTATTAATTATTCATTATTAATTGTGTTTACGCCGCATTCTTCGCCTTCGGTTCAGGCAAACTTTTGCGCCATTCCTCAATCAACGCACTGTTATCATCGTCCCAGGGGTGGAAGCCGGGTTTCAGGTAGCTGAGCCAGGCGGGGATGATGCCGCTGATGACGCCGCGGTAGCCGAAGCCTTTCCACAGGCCCCTGGCCAGGGTCAGGGGCTTCTTGTGGACGTTGTCGCGTTTGAGCATCTGCCAGGTGAAATAGCTGGAGAAGCTGATCAGGTAGGCGGTGCTGAACAGGAAGGCACGCTGGCGTTCCAGATAATCGCCGCTCACATCCTGGTACAGGTCGTAGGCCACCGCCTTGTGCTCGGTTTCCTCGATGGCATGCCAGACCCACAGGTCCCGTACCGCCGGGTCCATCTTGTTGATCAGATCCGGGCGCCGGAGAATGGCATCGGCCAGGATAGCGGTGAAATGCTCCAGCCCGGCGGTGGCGGCCAGTTGGCGGCGTTTGCTCAGGTGTTTGCGGGCGCCGGCTAGCAGCTTGTTGGTCACCGCCAGGGCATGGGCCACGATATCGTCATACTTGCCCTCGGCGATCAGGTCGTTGAAGGCCTGGTGTTCCAGCGAATGCATGGCTTCCTGGCCAATAAAACCGGAGATATCCTTCTGCCGTTCCTTGTCCGTGACCTGGTCGCGCAGGGCACGTACCGAGTCCACGAAAAAGCGCTCCCCGTCCGGGAAGGTCAGGGAGAGAATGTTCAGCAGGTGGGTCAGTACCGGGTCGTTGTCGAACCAGTAGTCGGTATTCTTGACGCCGGAAAAATCAAACCCCATACGGCGGGGGACAATCGGGACCGCCGGGGCTTTCTGTTTTTTTGTCAGAGGCAGTTTCATGCTCACTCCTGGCGTTAGTGCCATTGATGACATTACTTAATGGTATCTACTATGCGTTGTCATGCTGTCAAAGGTCTTGTCGTGGAGGGCCAACAAATGGTGAGTTCGGGCCGCCCCTGGGGGAGTGCCGGGATACCGGGCATCTATGTGGTGCTGCTGTACGATCTGTTGTCCGCCATGGAACAGGATGCTCCGTCGTTGCTGGCGGGGCTGGGGATTGACCGCGATGAGCTGCTGGCGCCGGACCGCCGGGTGTCCATGTCCCTGGCCCAGACCGTGGCCGAGCGAGGGGTAGCCATGGCCGGCGAGCGTGGGTTGGGGTTCCGTTATGCCCGTGCCATGAGCATTACCCTGCATGGCCCCGTGGGGCTGCTGGCCCTGTCCAGTGCCAGCGCCCAGGATGCCCTGGATGCGGCCTGTCGCTTCCTGGGGCTGCGTGCCCCGTTTCTGGTGATCGACCAGACCCGCCAGGGGGACGTGGCTCACCTCGGGCTGCGCAGCACGGTCCCCCTGGGGGTGGCCCATGATTTTGTTATCGAAGCCATGCTGGTGGGGCTGGTCTTCATGATCGAGCAATTGCTGGATGCGCCCCCGGAGGGGCTGGAGATCCGCCGCCGGGGCCCGGCCCCCGCATATCTGGCGACCTTGAAGAAGGACATAGGTGTCCCCGTGCTGTTCGACCAGCAGGAAGACGCCCTGGTGTTTCCGGCATCAGCCCTGGCCGCACGGCCGCGTTTGGCGGACCCGCAGGTGGCAGCGCTGGCCCGGGAACAGTGCGAGATGGAATTCCGGCGCTGGCGTACGGAAGAAGAGGGGGTCATGGCGGAGCGGATTCGCGGTGCCCTGCAGGATCACCCGGCCCCGCTACCCTCCCTGGAAGGCATGGCCGGCAGGTTGTCCGTGTCCCCGCGTACCCTCAAGCGCCACCTTCAGCAGGCCGGACTGAGCTATCGCCAGTTGCAGGATGAAGAGCGTTACCGCCAGGCCCAGCGCTTGCTGGCCAGGCAGGATAACAGCATCAGCGAAGTGGCCTACTCGCTGGGCTATAACGACGTGGCCAATTTCTCCAAGGCCTTCAAACGCTGGAGTGGCGTCACGCCCCGGGCCTACCGTGAGCAGCGCCCCGCCTAGACACTCGATCCTGTGGCCTCAATAGGGCCACAGAACGGCCCGGATTCCCCGGCCAGATACCGTTTGTCGGTTGCCGCTCGAATGAAGGCCTATCCGATCCTTTCTCTATGTCTTTGTTTTTAAGTCTGTTCTTCGTTTTTTGCCGAGAGCATTGTGAGTGTGATCACGGGAAAATGGACATTGAGACAAATTTATACATTTGACTCAATTCGGTGCCTTTTGTAGCTTCCCAATAACAGTGACCAAGGGGTCACAAATAACAAGGAAGAAAAGAGCGCCGCCATGCGGGTGCCTCGACAGTCATCATCCAGCGCCTCTTTTCCTCCAGAGAGCCATTCCACGTTGGTGCCGCAGGGCACCTGGAGGATCAGCCATGCTACAGCACACCGGGCCCGGCCCGATTTCCCTTTCCCGTCTGATATGGCTTGCGGCCATCATCGCCCTGGCTGCCCAGCCGGTGTTTGCCACTGACGACCTGCTCGGCAGCAAGCACGGCGGCTCTGCCCAGTGGGACTTCTGTTACGGCAAACCGGATAGCGCCGTGCTGCCGGAAGACCCGAGAACCCTGGTTCAGCCGGGTATCAGTGATGGCCGCGCGGTGCACTTCAACGCCTTCTGGAAAGAGTGTCACCTCAACCCCGAACTGGTTCAGGAAGAAGGGCACCCAACCACCTGTGGCGGCCTGCGCGAGCGTTTCGAGCGTGGTGGCGGTGTCATGGAAACCGGGGGGCCGGAAGTCGGTGCCCTGTTTGCCGGTCAGGATCCTACGTTGCCGGAAGCGGCTTTCGGGATTTCCACCTTTAGTGCCCGCCAGTTCAACCAGGTCTGGAGAATCTGGGGTGGCTTCCTGTTCCGTCCCGATAATTTCGATGAGCTGGTGGCTGAGCGTTACGGCTCCGGTTTTGGGGAAAGCCCCAACCCTTACCCGCTCCCCGGTGAAGACCCGAACCGCACCAATGGCGGCTCCGGCAAGCTGCCGGAAATGCTGACCCAACTGCGCAACCCGGATGGTTCCTGGAGTGGTCGTATCGGCGTGACCTGCCATGCCTGTCACAGCGGGGTGGTGGGAAGCGAAGAGGGCAAGGGGCCGGGCATTATCTATGGCGGTGGCAGCAGTCTGGCGGACCTGGATCTGCTGTTGCGTGACATGTTGCCGCTGGGATATCCCGCGTCCCTGGCGACCTTCGCGAACCTGAACCGCAGCCGAGGCACCAATAACGCCAGTGATATCAACCTGGCTTTCCTGTTTCCCGACGAAGAGCCCCTGAGCCCGCAGGAAGTGGTCGGCGTGCTGAATTCCGGTTCCACCGCCGATATGGACACACCGGCCTGGTGGAACATGGGCCACCGCCCGGCGAAATTCGTGGACGGTGTCTTTCCCATGGATGCCGGCCGGGTGGACATGGTCTTCTACACCCCCTTCTTTGGTCTGTTCGGTGGCATTGGCGGGCCGGTCAGTGAAAGGGGGCAGGACTGGATGCGTGCCCATGGGCCGGCGGTGAATACCTGGGTGGAAGGGTTGAAGTCGCCGGAGTATCCCTACCCGGTGGATGAGGCCCTGGCACGGCAAGGGGCAGAGATGTTCCACACCCTGGATATGTGGGCCCCGGAGCGCAACAACGCCGTGCCGCGCCCGGAAGGGAACGGCTCCTGTGCCAGTTGCCATGGCGCCTATGCCAAACGCTATGCGGAAGATCCCGACTTCCTGGCCACGCCGGAACTGGAAGGCATGGCCGGCTATATCGTGCCCATGGATATTATCGGTACCGACCCGGTACGCTTGGCAACCAATAACGAGGCGGTGCAGATGGCGGGGGCCAAGAACTTTTTCGGCTACCCCGCTACTCGCGGAACAGACCAGGATTGCGGCCCGCAGAACCAGCCGCACCTGCGCGGCGATCGTGAACCGGGTTATCTGGCGCCGCCACTTTACGGGGTATGGGCCACAGCACCGTATTTCCATAACGGCTCGGTGCCCAATGTCTGGGAAATCCTTGACCCCGCCGAACGCAAGCCGTTGTGGCGTCGCAAGTCTGCACCGGCGCGTTGGGATCAGAGAGGGCGTGTGGTGATGGGCTTCGATACCGACCTGGACCGTGCCTATGACCAGGAACGCATGGGGTGGAAGTACGACACCATTGATTGCGAGCACCGCACCTGGTGGAACCCCACCGTAACGCCTTACATCAACTGCAACCCCGGTGACGAGTACGAGGACCCGCTGTTTCAGGAGCTGATGGGCATGCTGTACTCCAACCTGATCGTGACCTGGAATATCCTCAACCCGCCGACACTTACCCGGGCACAGATGGAAGACCGCAAGATCTTCAATACACACATGCATGGCAAGGGCAACGAAGGGCATGAATTCAATGCCGTCCTCACCGACCATGAACGGCGAGCCATCATTGAGTATCTGAAAACACTCTAGCAGGCTCCGGATAGAATCCTCGTGTGAAACCTCGGGCAGCTTCGGCTGCCCTTTTTTATGGTTTTATCGTGGATTGGCATGGCAACCTCTGTCGTACTCGCAATCATCCATTATTGCCGATGCGGTTTTCGGTGGGCGCCAGCCTGCTGGCGATAACCGCGTGCAGGCATGCTCCCGCCGACCCGATCCATGCTTGTCATCGTCTTGATCCGCTTGAGGGTTGGCGGCGTGATACGCGCAAGGGAAGTCAGGTTGTGGCTTCTTGTGATGAGTCACTCGTCACTGACTTATCTCGCCGTCAGTGGCGTGCTTATAAATGGGCCTGAAACCAAAGAGGCCGTCCCCTCTGCCTGGGACGGCCTCTTTGATTTCTGCTTGGCGTGAAACGATCTCGCGTTGCAGCTTGAAGCTTGTGGCTTGCAGCCCGCCTTACGCTTTTTCGTAGGCTTCAACGGACTTGATGATCTCGGCCTTGGCGGCTTCAACGCCATCCCAGCCATCGACCTTCACCCACTTGCCGGCTTCCAGGTCCTTGTAGTTCTCGAAGAAGTGCTTGATCTGGGCCAGCAGCAGCTCGGGCAGATCGTTCACGTCCTTCACGTTGTCGTACAGCTTGGTCAGCTTGGTGTGCGGTACGGCAACCAGCTTGGCATCCTTACCGGCTTCGTCGGTCATGTTCAGGATGCCCACCGGGCGGCAGCGGATCACGGAGCCGGGAACCACCGGGTAGGGGGTCACGACCAGTACGTCCAGCGGATCGCCGTCTTCGGACAGGGTGTTGGGGATGTAGCCGTAGTTGGCCGGATAGAACATGGGGGTTGCCATGAAGCGGTCGACGAATACGGCGTTGCTGTCCTTGTCGATCTCGTACTTGATCGGGTCAGCGTTGGCCGGGATCTCGATGGCCACGTAGATGTCTTCCGGAATCTCTTTACCGGCGGGAACCTTAGCAAAATCCATGGTCTGTCCTTCTCAACAGGGTTGGTGGTGGGCGCGGATTATAGCAACGGCGAGGCCTCGCGGCTAATGGCCGAAGGTCGTAGCGGGGGAAAGAATGGGAATATGCTTATTCCGGTGCCGTCAAAGGGCACCGGGGTAAGAAAAACGGCTTATTTGCTGGCTTGCCAGCCCGGGAAATCGCCTTCCAGGAGTTTTACATGCTTGAACCCGGCGTTTTCGAGTGTGGTAGCGGCCGCACTGGCGCGACGACCGGACTGGCAGTACAGCACGATCTCTTCCCTCTTGTACTTCTCGAGCATGTCCAGGTGGTGTTCAACATTCTTTGCCGGTACCAGAATGGCACCAGGAATGTGCCCGGCAAGATATTCGTCCTCATCGCGAACGTCGATGATGATTGGGGTTTTACCCGCTTGCATGGCTTGTTTCAGCTCACTGATGCTAATGCTGTCTGCCGCCCACAGGGGCGAAGCAAGTAGCGAGCAGGTGATTACAAGGATCTGGATCAGTGACTTCATAGTTGTGACTCCTGTCGAAGGCTTTCCCATTCCTGCAGTTCCTCCCAGAGTTTGTCGGCGTCGCGAACCATGCTGGCGATGGACGGTTTGGCGGCCGGATTGGAGAAACTGGCGGCCAACGCGCGGCTGGCACACTCATAAACAAACTCTTTTCGCTGCATTTCGGCAAGGGTCTTGTTCACGGTCTGATCCTGATTTTTCTTTTCTTTGACATTAGCACCGACAAACCGGGGGCGATACCCCAGTGGACAGGATGTACACCAGTGACATTTGAGCCGTAACCCGCACAATACTCACAGACAGTTTTTCTCTGGAGCCAACGACCCATGTCCATACATGAAATTCGCCACCCCCTCGTTAAACACAAGCTGGGTTTGCTCCGTCAGCAGAGCCTGAGCACGCGCAGTTTTCGCCAGCTTACGGCTGAAGTGGGCAGCCTGCTGACCTATGAAGCGACCAGCGATCTCGAGCTGGAAGACTACAATGTGGAAACCTGGATGGGGCCGGCGCCAGCCCAGCGCATCAAGGGAAAGAAGGTCACGGTAGTGCCGATTCTGCGTGCCGGCATTGGCATGCTCGATGGGGTACTGGAATTGATTCCCAGTGCCAAGGTCAGTGTGGTGGGGGTGTATCGGGATGAGGAAACCCTGGAACCGGTGGCGTATTTCGAGAAGCTCGCCCATGACATTGATGAGCGGCTGGCACTGGTGATCGACCCGATGCTGGCGACCGGCGGTTCTCTGGTGGCGTGCATCGACATGCTCAAGAAAGCCGGTTGCAAACAGATTCGTGCGTTGGTGCTGGTGGCTGCGCCAGAAGGTATCGAGAAGGTCACGGCGACCCACCCGGATGTGGATATCTATACCGCGTCGGTGGATCAGGGACTGAATGACGCGGGCTATATCGTGCCTGGGCTTGGTGATGCAGGTGACAAGATCTTTGGCACGCGGTAGGACGTGAACGGGAGAAAGGCATGAGCCAGGCAGGCGGTTTCTGGAACTGGAAAATCATACTGATCGGAGCGCAGATGCTGTTTGTGGCGTTTGGCGCAATGGTGCTGATGCCGCTGCTGACCGGACTCGATCCCAGCGTGGCGCTGTTCACCGCAGGCTTGGGGACGCTGCTGTTCCAGTGGATTACCCGGCGTTCCATTCCGGTGTTTCTGGCTTCTTCGTTTGTGTTTGTCGCGCCAATCTCCCATGGGGTAGAGCAGTGGGGCGTACCGGCAACCATGGGCGCGCTACTGTGTACGGCGGTGGTGTATGTGATTCTCGGGGCACTGGTGAAGTGGAGAGGTCCGGGTTTTCTGCACAAGCTGATGCCCCCGGTCGTCACGGGGCCAATCATCATGGTGATTGGCCTGAGCCTGGCGCCCACCGCCGTGAATTTCGCTATGGGCTTGTCCGGGAATGGCGAGACAGCGTTGTTTCCCTACGGTGAAGCATTGCTGGTGGCGATGATCTCCCTGCTTACCACGATGCTGGTGGCCACGCTGGGGCACGGGTTGTTCCGGCTGCTGCCTATTCTGTGCGGTGTGCTGACCGGTTATCTGACCGCCCTGTTCATGGGAATGGTGGATTTCTCCGCGGTGGGTCAGGCCAGCTGGCTGGCGGTGCCCACCTTTATTGCTCCCACGTTCTACTGGCCGGCGATTCTGTTCATGGTGCCGGTGGCGCTTGCCCCGGCCATTGAGCATGTGGGGGATGTGTTGGCAATCAGCAATGTCACCGGCAAGGACTATATTCGCAAGCCCGGTTTGCACCGCACCCTCACAGGGGACGGTGTCGCCAGCATGGCGGCGGCACTGTTTGGTGGGCCACCTAATACGACTTATTCCGAAGTGACGGGTGCAGTGATGCTGACCCGGGTGTTTAATCCGGTGGTGATGACCTGGACAGCGATCTTTGCCATTACTCTGGCCTTTATCGGCAAGTTCGGTTTGTTGTTGCAGAGCATTCCTACACCGGTGATGGGGGGCATCCTGATTCTGATGTTCGGCTCCATCGCCAGCGTGGGCATGAATACCTTGATCAAGGCGCAGGTCGATCTGCACGCTCAGCGCAATCTGGTGATCGTGGCGGTGACCCTGATCTTTGGAATTGGCGGTATGGTCATGGGTAATGGTGACTTTACCCTGCAGGGGATCAGCCTGTGTGGTCTGGTGGCGGTGGTGCTCAACCAGGTTTTGCCGGCGGCGCCGCAAATTGCCGACGATCTCCATGAGGAGCAAGCCTACGTGGAAGACCTGCTGGATCATGCCCGTGGCAAGAAAGAGCAGCCTTGATATTGCGCTGCCCTGCCGGTGGAGGGCGGTGCCCGGCCTACGGTTGCGCCAGCATCAGTTGCCAGGAGACGCCGAAACGGTCCTGCACCCAGCCGAATAACGGATTGAAGCCGTAGTCATCCAGTGGCATCAGCGCCTTGCCGCCTTCCGCCAGGGCAGCAAAGGTCTGCTTCACCTGTTTCTCTGTCTCCAGTGTCAGGCACAGGGAGGTGGAGGGGGTGAAATCAAAATCATGGGGAACCGGGCTGTCGATGCAGTGCACGGTTGCGTTGCCGATAGTAAACATCGCTTCCTGCACGCAGCCTTCCTTGCCGGGGCCGTCCGGTCCGTACCGTACCTTGCGACGCAGGGAAAAGCCCTCGATCACTTCGGCATAAAGCGCAAGGGCATCGTTGGCCTGTCTCTGGAACATCAGTTGTATCGTCAGTGCTGTGCTGATCCTATGCCAATACCTTGCGATAGTGCGCTTCCAGTGCCGTATGGCGTGGCCAGAAAGCACTGCGGGCCTAGCCGTTCAGCTCTTCAATGAGAATGCCAAGGTGGGTGTGCCAGCCGCTGGCCACGCTGGTGCGGGTAT
>JAKSCQ010000214.1 GCA_022360555.1 Pseudomonadales bacterium | reverse complement strand
GGGCGTCCGGGCGCTCCTTCTCGATGATCTTGGCCACGGTTTCCCAGGTGATCGGCTCGATGTAGGTGGCATCGGCCATGGCCGGGTCGGTCATGATGGTGGCCGGGTTGGAGTTCACCAGGATCACCCGGAAACCTTCCTCGCGCAGGGCCTTGCAGGCCTGGGCGCCAGAGTAGTCAAACTCACAGGCCTGGCCGATCACAATCGGGCCAGCGCCAATGATGAGAATGCTTTTGATGTCGGTTCTTTTAGGCATGTCTGAGTAACCGTCCAGAGTCGCACTTCGTATCTGTGGGTCGGACGTCAGAGGTCTGACGTCCAACGCTAAGAGACAGCAGAGCTGCCGATTTTCTTGTCTGGCTGTTGGCGTCAGACGTCCGACTTCCGACGTCCGACTGGCCTGGCGTCAGACGCTTATTTGCTTTCCATCAGTTCGATGAAGTGATCGAACAGCAGCGCGCAATCATGCGGGCCCGGGCTGGCTTCCGGGTGCCCCTGGAAGCTGAACGCCGGCACATCGGTGCGATGAATGCCCTGCAAGGTGCCATCGAACAGGGACACATGGGTCACCTTCAGGTTGTCAGGCAGGGTATCCATGTCCACCGCGAAACCGTGGTTCTGGCTGGTAATCATCACGGTGCCGTCTTCCAGAGTCTTCACCGGGTGGTTGGCACCGTGGTGGCCTGTACCCATCTTCATGCTCTTGGCACCACTGGCCAGGGCCAGCAGCTGGTGCCCCAGGCAGATGCCGAACACCGGGATACCGGTGGCGACGATTTCCTGGATGGCCTCGATGGCGTAGTCACAGGGCTCCGGGTCACCGGGGCCGTTGGACAGGAAGATGCCATCGGGCTTCATGGCCAGCACCTCGGCAGCCGGAGTCTGGGCCGGCACCACGGTAAGCTTGCAGCCGCGCTCGGCCAGCATGCGCAGAATGTTGCGCTTGACGCCGTAGTCGTAGGCCACCACATGAAAGCGGGTGTCGGTCTGCTCAGTGTGGCCGTTTTCCAGGTCCCAGGTGGACTCTGTCCAACTGTAAGGCTCGCTGACGGTCACTTCCTTCGCCAGGTCCATGCCCTTCAGTCCCGGGAATCCTCTGGCGGCTTCCAGTGCCCTGGCTTCGTCCAGGTTGTCACCGGCCAGGATGCAGCCGTTCTGGGCGCCTTTTTCGCGCAGGATACGGGTCAGGCGACGGGTATCGATATCGGCGATGGCAACAATGTTGTTGTCTCGCAGGTAGTCCGGCAAGGACTGCTGACTACGCCAGTTGCTGACCGTCATCGCCAGGTCACGGATCACCAGGCCAGCGGCCCAGATCTGCGAGGACTCTTCATCCTCGGCCGTAATGCCGGTATTGCCGATATGCGGATAGGTCAGGGTCACAATCTGTTTGGCGTAGGAGGGATCCGTGAGGATCTCCTGGTAGCCGGTCATGGCGGTGTTGAACACCACTTCACCCACGGTTTCACCCGTGGCACCGATAGCAACACCCCGAAAGATGCTTCCGTCTTCGAGAGCGAGAATGGCGGGAACCGTCAACGCAACCTCCAGGCTGGTAAGAATATAGGGAGATATGCGGCAGGGCACATTCGCAAAAAAGCGAGATGGATTGCTCCACCTCGCTTTTTCATGAAATTCTGCATTCGCTGTGCCCCACACGCCCATCACGGGCTGCGCGGTATTTTAGGGCTTTGGGAAGCAAATGTCACGCCCGGGACCGCCCACCCACGACATACGGCCCACATAACAGGAAGAGGGCCATCTATCGGAAAGCGAATTTACGCTGTGGGAGCGGTCGTTCGGCCGCGAAGCCCCAGTGCCCAGGGCAAGATCGCGGTCGAACGACCGCTCCCACAGGAAGAACAGGAGACCCTCGGCGCAAGCCTGTTGCGGCTGGTGGCGCCCGCCAGCGTCAGCCCTTGCCCCAGCCGGCGGCTTCACCAGCCAGGCCGAGCACATCCTGCATGTCGAACAAACCCTTGTCCTGGCTGCCCAGCCAGGCCGCGGCTCGTACCGCTCCCCGGCCAAAGGCCATGCGGCTGGAGGCCTTGTGGGTAATCTCCACCCGCTCGCCATCGGCGGCAAACAACACGGTATGGTCACCCACGATATCGCCGGCCCGAATGGTCTCAAAGCCGATAGTCTGGCGGTCGCGCTCGCCGGTACGCCCTTCCCGGCCATATACCGCGCACTCCCTCAGATCGCGCCCCAGGGTCTGGGCCACTACCTCCCCCATGCGCAGGGCGGTACCGGACGGCGCATCGATCTTGTGACGGTGGTGCGCCTCGATCACCTCGATATCCACCTCGTCCTGCAACACGGCTGCCGCCGTCTCCAGCAGCTTGAAGCACAGGTTCACACCAATGGAATAGTTGGGCGCATAGCAGATGGCAATGTCCTCACTGGCGGCACGCAGTCCGGCAATCTGTTCATCGTTCAAGCCGGTGGTACCAATCACCAACCGGGTACCTGCGGCCCGGCACACCTGGATATTCTTCACCGTGGCTTCCGGCACGGTGAAATCGATGAACACGTCGGCATCGTTCACCACTGCAGCCAGATCATCCGCCAGCACCACGCCAGCATTGCCCTGCCCCACCAGCTCGCCGGCATCAGTACCGATCAGGCTGGAGCCGGGCACATCCACCGCCGCTGCCAGGGAGGTATCCGGGTTCGCCAGGGTCGCCTCAATCAGAATCCGGCCCATGCGACCGGCAGCGCCGATAATGCCTACTTTCATGCTGTATTCCTTGAAAATCACACCGTGGGAGCGGTCGTACGACCGCGAAAGGCGCCGCCATCTCGCGACGGCCTAACCGCCCCCACAACAAAAATGACAAAGACAGCTAGTCTACCAGAAAGGGCGCCTGGTTCACCGCGTAGAGATTGCGATCCTCGTGGAGCATGAACTTGCGCCGCTTGCGGTCAAAGCGCTTGAAACTCATGCCACTGGCCTGCCAGGCCTGGATTTCTTTCAGGCGCTTGCGCGCATAGGCCCGATCCAGCCATTCCATGGAATAGCGGGCCGGCATCTGTGCCGCCACCATCAACTGCGCCAGCGCCTTGCCGGAGGCATCGCCCTGGTGGGTATAGAGCAAACTGTTGGCGTATTCATAGCGGACGATGGCCAGGTCCGGCACCGCCACCAGGGACTGCTCGAACGGCTCAATGGCATCCTCGCTGTCCGCCGCCAGCGCCAGCCGCCCCGCCGCCTTGCCCACCCGGCGCAAGACATTGGCCTCGAAGGCCGCCGACAGGGACAGGGCCAGCGGATGGTCCGGCTCCACGGCGAGAATTTCGGTGGCGGCATTGATCACCATGGGGGCGTAGTTGCGCTGCAGCGTGGCCGGCACTGACTCGTCCTCCGCCAGCCGTGCCACCGCATAGCCAAACCCCAAGCGCATCATGCAGTAATCCGCCACCAGATCCTTGTCACCGGGCAGAATCGCTGTTTGCTCGCCGAACCAGCCCATCTCGTTGATGGCCTCCTGCAACAGTTGCTGCTTCTGGGTATGAGTCGGCGCCAGATAGGTGGCGTAGATGATCTGTGCAACCAACGCCGGCACCCGGGCATAGCCGCCATAGTGCCGCCCCAGATCCCGGGCATGACGGAAATCACCACGAAAAAAGGCCTGCCACACCTCCAGCACATTGCGGCTGTGCTGCTGCCAGTCGTCGTCCTGATAGCGCAGATCCCGGTACAGAGCCGGAAACCGCTGATAACGCGCTTTCAGATAGTCCGCAGATGGGTAGGGCAACCGCAGCCCACGCATGAACGACGGCCACTGTTGCCGGATTTCCTCGAAGGTAAACGTAAAGGGGGCCGCATCGAAGGGCGCCGATACCCAGGGCGCATCCAGGACATCCGGGTCCAGTGTCAGCGGCACCTTCTGCGCGAAGGTCTCCCGGGCCCGGTCATAGGCCTGATCCACCGGGGCCGCATGGAGCCACAGGGGGATACAACACAGCCAACACCCCAGCATCCCAGCCAGTTGCCGTGTAATCATTATTGCCTCTGTTATTGTTGTTTTTATGCACAATATCGCAACGCGAATTCAACCGACAATGAAGCCCATCAATTTTCATACTATCGGCTGAGCTGTCAGCAGGCCTCTTCCAGCATGGAGGCCGCCCGCAACTGCAACCAGGCAGGCGAAACGCCAAGTCTTTCCGGATCAACCATAGTGCGGGCAATCAGCGCCAGCTGGCGCTGTTCCGTATCAATAACCAGAGTATCGCAGGTAGTGGCCAGACACTCCGCGGGACCACCACGCCGGATCAACAACGCCTGTGGCTGCCAGCGAGGCAATTTCAGCTCCACCGGCGCCGAGTGGTCAGCAAAGAAACCCATCAACGTCAGGAGCTCACCACCGGCGAAGGGCCTCGCCAGCCACTGATCTTCCGGTGCACAGTGATGCAGCGCAGGATCCGCATCCGATCCCCAGGGGCAAACCTGACCAGACAGCGGGTCTTCCGGTGACGTACCGAAGCGGGCCCGGCGCGGCGCCCAGAAGACCGGCAACGGCCCGAAGCCCGCCACCGGCATCCGCTGTGACGGCGACAGGGCCGCCCGGCCCGGATACTCGATCTGCGGCGCCCGGGTATCTGCCACCTTCCAGCCCGACGGGTTGAATCCCCGCCCCACAGGATTGTGCTTCTCCCGCTGCCCCCCCTGCCCGACACTGCCACCATAGGCATTCTCATAACGCAGCGGCAGGCTCGCAAAGGCAGCCGGCTCCCCCCGCCGGCTGCCGATCAACGCCTTCTCCCACTGGTGGCCCCCCAGAGCCACCAGTTCCTTGTAATAGTGCCTGCCGCCCTGTTCCAGACCTACACTGACCCGGGCCTGGCTTTCCTGGCCGGTCCGGGTGCAGGCACTGCCATGCAGATAGTATTCGGCACCCTGCTTGAAGCCTGCGATTTCACTGGCCCCGGCCACGCTGGATTCCAGAGGCTTGCCGTAGTGCTGGTCGGTCAGCAGTGGCGGCGACTGCTCATCGGCAACCCACAACCGCCCCTGCAGGTCGAAGCTCAGCGTCAGCCGGGCGACCAGTACCTGGCGGTGCTGGCCTTCCAGGTTCCAGCCGGGAACCAGTACGGCGCCGGCACCGGTTTCGTTTACCAATTCAAGCACCCGCCTCTCCCACAGGACCAAGACACAGCCCGGGTTCCACCGGCACCCTGCGCCCCGCGAGCCAGCTACGCTGGGCCGCCACCAGCAAGGCCACCCGCCCCACCCACTGCCGGGACAGGCTCTTCAGCGATTCCGTAGACAAAGGACGCCCAAAGAAATAGCGGGTGTCATCGCGCCACTGCCAGGATTGCCACTGCTCCTTCGCTGCCCGACAGTCCGGCAAGGTGTCCCGCGACGGCGTATCAGCCCCACCCACAGCCTGAAGCCGGGGTTTGCGGGGTACCCGGGTGCCCGTCAGCCAGAACCAGGCAGCCGCAGCCGCCTCACAACGGGACAGATCCTCCATGGCATCCAGCAACGAATGCGCGGCAGCCACAGAACCGGTAAACGCCTGTGCCAACAGGCTGTCTGTTGACGCCTCACACTGCGCCATCAACAGGGTCAGGACATCATCGTCCGCCAGCCCTTTCGCTACCGACATTGCCTCATCATCACGGCGCACCAACCCGGCCCGCAGGGCTCGGCGCTGACCCCGTGGCCGACCGGTATCACGGTAGAAGCGACGGAACAGGGCCAGCGGCTCACCGGCCGCATCCGAAGCGGCCAGCCACGCAGCGACCCACTCATCGTCCTGCTCTCGAGGCTCCTTCGGTAACGCTGCCCCCGACTGCAAGGCAACCAGTATTGCCTGAAGCCCCGGCTGCGTGACCTCACTAACCGCCATATCGGGGCACAGTCGCATCGCTTGTCTCACAGCCACTTGCTGTTCCGGGCTGAATTCGGCATAGCTGGCATCCAGCATCGCCAGGCACCGGCGACTGTCGCGGCAAAGCCCCACCCAGGTTTCCACAAACAGGGCAGGAGGGCGCAGTGACGCTTCCGGTTGCCCTTCACCACTACAGGCCACGGCATCCAGATTCGCCGCCAGCCGCCTGTCAAGCTGGGCCAGTGCCACCCTCGGTGCAGCCGGCTCCGCCAGCAACTGACAGCGGCGGCGGAACAGGCCCATAGCTTCACGGTAATGGGTATCCCGTAACGGCATCATGGCCATGTCATTTCCCCCCGATCACTGCTGGCGCCATCGCACTACCATCCGCCTCCCGGTTCGGGCAGGCACTGAAAAGAAAGGGATGGTCGGACGTTAGCAGAGAGTTGTCATTGCGCTGGGGAGGATTCTGCTGTGCGACGAAGCTTACATTGGGGGTTTTGCGAGGCGAATCGCAGCACAAAAAGCTGGTTCGCCTGGCGAGCAGAGCGCCAACAGTGGCTGGGTTAATCGGGTTTCGCGGCAGAACGGCGCCCCCCCTCAGTGCTGGAGTTTGGCACCATTGCGGCCACAAAAAAGCCCGGGCGAAAACGCTCCGGGCTTTTTTGACGAGGCGGGCTCGGGGTTATTTGGCGTCAAAGAAACGCTTCACCCCTTCGAACCAGCTGCTCTTGCGTGGGTTATGGCGGTTGCCGCCACTTTCCAGGGAGTCCTGGAATTGGCGCAGCAGGTCCTTCTGTTCGCCGGACAGTTTCACCGGCGTTTCGATCACCACCTTGCAGAGCAGATCACCCGGCCCACCGCCACGCACCGGGGTCACCCCCTTGCCGCGCAGGCGGAACAGCTTGCCGGTCTGGGTTTCCGGCGGCACTTTCAGTTTGACCTTGCCATTCAGGGTGGGCACATCCAGCTCCCCACCCAGGGTGGCGTCGACAAAGCTGATCGGCACTTCGCAGTACAGGTTGGCACCGTCGCGCTGGAAGATATCGTGTTCGCGCACTGCCACCTGCACATACAGGTCGCCGGCGGGAGCACCGTGCATACCCGCCTCGCCTTCGCCGGCAAGACGGATGCGGTCGCCGGTATCTACGCCAGCGGGAATCTTCACCGACAGGGTCTTGGTGTTCTGCACCCGGCCCTGGCCACCACAGTTGGTGCAGGGGTCCTTGATGACACGCCCCTCGCCCTTACAGGTGGGACAGGCCTGCTGCACGGTAAAGAAACCCTGCTGCATCCGTACCTGCCCGAGCCCACCACAGGTGTTACATGTCACCGGCTGGGAGCCTTCCTTTGCGCCGGAGCCGTCACAGACCTCACAGCTATCCCAGGTGGGGATGCGGATTTTTTCTTCGCAGCCGCGCACCGCCTGTTCCAGGCTGAGCTCCAGGGTATAGCGCAGGTCGGCACCACGGGCCGGGCCGCGACGACCGCCGCCGCCACCGCCGAAGATGTCACCAAAGATATCCCCGAAGATGTCGCCGAAACCGCCACCGCCAAAGCCACCCGCGCCGGCACCGGCCTGACCTTCCACGCCGGCATGGCCGAACTGGTCATAGGCCGCACGCTTCTGCTCGTCGGACAGGACTTCGTAGGCTTCCTTGGCTTCCTTGAACTTGGCCAGAGCTTCCTGATCATCCGGGTTACGGTCCGGATGGTATTTCATGGCCAGGCGTCGGTAGGCCTTTTTCAGCTCCTGCTGGCTGGCGTCTTTCGAGGCCCCCAGCACTTCGTAATAATCGCGTTTGGACATAGAACCACTCAGGTTGTAAACGCAACACGCCCCACGCTTGCACGCAGCACGCCCAAAGCGTCAACCGTGCCCGCGTGAAGCGCGATGGCGTTTCAGGGCCTGACGCCTCAGCGCGTCTGCGTGAAGCGTGCAAGCCCGCTAGCGTTACTTCTTCTTGTCGTCGTCCACTTCTTCGAATTCCGCGTCGACAACATCATCGCCGGCTTTCTGCTCACCGCCAGCCTGGGCGGCGCCTTCAGCCTGCTGGGCCTGCTCGGCATACAGCTTCTCGGCCAGCGGCGCGGAGGCTTCGGACAGGGCCTTGATCTTGGCTTCGATCTCGTCCTTGTCACTGCCCTTGGCGGCTTCTTCCAGCTCGCCGATGGCCTTGTTGATGGCCTCTTTCTCTTCTTCGGAGGCCTTGTCACCGGCTTCGTCCACCGTCTTGCGGGTGGCGTGCACCAGCTGATCCGCCTGGTTGCGGGCCTGCACCAGCTCTTCGAACTTCTTGTCCTCGTCCGCGTGCGCTTCGGCATCCTTCACCATCTGATCGATTTCCTCATCGCTCAGACCGGAGGAGGCCTTGATCTGGATGGACTGCTCCTTGCCGGTGGCCTTGTCTTTCGCGCTCACGTGCAGAATACCGTTAGCATCGATGTCGAAGGTCACTTCGATCTGCGGCATGCCGCGCGGTGCCGGCGGGATGTCCTCCAGATTGAACTGGCCCAGGGACTTGTTCTGGGCAGCCTGCTTGCGCTCACCTTGCAGCACGTGCACGGTCACGGCGGTCTGGTTGTCTTCCGCGGTGGAGAACACCTGGGACGCATTGGTCGGGATAGTGGTGTTCTTCTCGATCAGCGGAGTCATTACGCCACCCATGGTTTCGATACCCAGGGTCAGCGGAGTCACGTCCAGCAGCAGTACGTCTTTCACGTCACCGCTCAGTACCGCACCCTGAATGGCCGCACCCATGGCAACCGCTTCGTCCGGGTTCACGTCCTT
>JAKSCQ010000130.1 GCA_022360555.1 Pseudomonadales bacterium | reverse complement strand
TTGCCAAATCCAGCATCAGAATATCAATTTCAGCCGAAGTTACCGGGTCCAGCCCCGCAGAAGGTTCCTCGTAAAACAGCAACTCCGGATCCAACGAAATTGCTCTTGCCAATCCGGCGCGTTTTTTCATGCCACCAGAAATTTCGGCTGGCATTCTGGCCTCTGCAGAGCGAAGGCCAACTTGCTCGAGTTTGATTTTAACCATAATTTCTATTGTCTGCGGGTCGAGTTTTGTGTGCTCAATCATGGGTAGGGCGACATTTTCTCCAACAGTCATAGAGCTGAAAAGTGCTCCGGATTGAAACAAAACGCCGAATTGTTTGCGAATGTCATCCAATTCCATATCATTGAGTGTGCTGATATCTTTGCCAAGAATCTCAACTGTGCCCTCATCTGGCTCAATAGACCCGATAATACATCGCAGGCATGTAGATTTTCCGCATCCAGAACCGCCCATAATGACAAGCATTTCGCCGGGATAAAGGTCAAAGCTTATGCCATCTAAAACCTTTACTCCGCCAAAAGATTTTGATAGATTTCTCACGCGCACAATCGGCTTTTGACTGGTAGCAGTTGTTTGTGCTTCAGGCTTTAATGTGTCGGAATTGTCGGGTTTATCAGTCATATATTTTGAATAATGTTTTAAATTCGTAAAATCTTAAAGCCTGTGATTATTGCTTTTAAAGCTTTACCATATAGAAGCTTACTGTGCATGCGCAGGCTGCTAAAATTATGGCAACTATAGAGTAAACAACTGTCATTGTGGTTGCTTTACCAACACCTTCTGCGCCGGCTTTTACGCCAAGGCCTTCGTGGCAGGCAATCAGACCTATTAAAACGCCAAAAACCCCGCCCTGAACCATGCCCGTATAATAGTCGGAGTGAGCGAGGTTGGTCTTCATAAGATTCCAATATCCGGTGTAAACTGCTGCTCCAAGAACAAACCGGCCTATCAAATAGCCGCCAAGCGCAATCATTAAATCTGCAAAGCTTGTTAACAGTAGCATTGCCAAAGTAGTCATTGTTACTCGTGGAACCACAAGAAATCTAACAGGATTAAGCGCCATGGCCTTCATGGCTTCGATTTCTTCATTTACCA
>JAKSCQ010000180.1 GCA_022360555.1 Pseudomonadales bacterium | reverse complement strand
GCCCCCCGGCGCTGGAACCGCACATTGCCTTTTCTCGGCCAGCGTGCGGTGGATCGGGGGTTTGATCTGCCCCTGCCCATCGGGGTGTCCGTGATCCGTGCGGATGTGCGCCAGGAAATGGACCTGACAAAACTGCGTGTCGGTTTTAATGGCGGGCAAAAGATTCCCTACCGGTTTGTGTCCTTCGGGGCGGACAGTGACCTGGTCACCGAGCAGCTCAAGCTGGATGCCTGGGTGCTGCCGTTCATGAACCTTTACGCCACCCTGGGGCAGGTGCGCGGGGATCTGGCGCTGGATATTTCCCTGGATGGTGACACCCTGGCCGCCAACAGCGGGAAGGATTGCAGCCGTATCCCCAAACCCCTGGTGTGCCGATTGTTCGAAGGCAAACAGGTGAGGTTTCCCATTGACGTGGATATTGATCCGAAGACCTATGGCGTTGGCACGGTGCTGGCCGCCGGATGGCGGGACTGGTTCTTTGTGCTGCCGTTCAATGTCACCTGGAGCGAACCGGACGACACCACCCTGGATGGCCGCGCCTTCACCTTTGCCCCCCGCGCCGGCCATGCGTTCGCCCTGAACCGGGCAGGGCGGTTGGCGTTGTTCGTGGGCGGGAATTACCTGGATAGTCGCAATGTGGCATCCGGCGACCTGCCGGTGCCGGGCACGGATGTGATTCTGGGTTACGAAATCCACCAGGAAAATGAAGACCGCTGGAACCTGCTCACCGGCTTCAACTGGGACGTGACGCCAAGGCTTTCCCTGATGGCCGAGTACGACGGCTTCGTCGGTGGCCGGGAGGCGTTTATTACGTCGCTCACCGTCCGGTTTTAGGCAGTCCAGCTCCCTAGGCCTTGCGGCTCATGGCGATGGCCACTGCGAGCAGGGGGAGGCTGAGGCCCAGCCAGGAAAGCCAGTCGTAAACGCCGTTGCCCAGCAGGGCAGCGATTAATCCGGTGAGGCTGGTCACGGCGATCAGCAGCGGCATGGCAAAGACATGCTTCATGGCCGGGCCTCCGTGTCGGTGCGGGCAGTACCGCTACCGCGCCGCCGTACCCACCACAGGTACAGGCCGGTGATCAGCACCACGATGGTAAAGACATCCAGTACAAACCAGATCGCCTTCAGCGGCACGCCACCGTAATCGCCAAAGTGCAGCGGGCCGGACAGGGCCAGTGCCTTGTTGTACCAGGGCATTTCCCGCATGGCGGCGAATGTCCCGCTGCGCGCATCGATCAGAACCGGTGTGACGATATGCTCGGTCAGCGGTGTGTTGCCGTGCAGAAAGATGGCGAAGTGATAATCCGTGGACCAGAGCCCGCCCGGAAACGCCACGAATTGCAGCGTCATGTCCGGGGCGGCCTGCACCGCCTGGTGTACGGCCTGATCCAGCGAAGCCATTTGCGCCGGGGTGGGCACCGTCGCCCCTTCATAGCTGGCGGTCAGGTCCGCCAGGGCGTTATTGCGCCAGGTTTCCAGAATGGGGTCGGAAAGGGTGTTCACCACCCCGGTCAGGCCCACCACGGTGAGCCAGGCCACGGTGACGATGCCCAGCAGGTTGTGATAGTCCAGCCATTTGATGCGCCGGGAGCGTTGGGTGCGCAGGGTGCCGAAATCCAGCTTGCGCATGAAGGGCGCATACAGCACCACGCCGGAGACGATGGCGATGATCAGCAGCAGGCCCATGGCGCCGAGAAACAGCATGCCGGGCAGGCCGAGAAACATGTCGGTGTGTAGCTGCAGGATGAACTCCATGACATCAAAGCCTTCATGGCCCGGGACCAGGTCGCCACTGGTACGGTCAAAGGAGGCAAAGTGCATGTCGCTGGCGGCAGCATCCGCCGTGGGGCCGGTGGTTACATTTACCACCGGGCGGTCGATGTCGAAGCTCATGAAAAGGGGCACCTGGCCAGGCCGGTTTTCCAGGGCCCGATCAAGAATCCGGTCCAGCGACAGCAGGGCGCCGTTTGGGTTGGCGGGTTGCCAGTCACCGCTGTCCAGGGCGGCGTCGATCTCGTCATGAAAGATCAGTGGCAGGCCGGTGAGGCAGAGCATCAGCAGAAAGGCCGTGCTGATCAGGCTGGACCAGGTATGAATCCAGGACCAGGCGCGAAAGGTGCGTTGTTTCATAGGGCGATGAATCCGGTGCCGCTGCAATGGTCGGCCTCATGAGCATCGAGGCGAAGCCGGCATTATAGAGGCCGGGACGCGCCCCGCCCATCAACCAGGGCTATAGGGCCGATAGGTATGTCGCTTCCTGTTGATTGGGCGGCTATGATTCCGCCCATGCCATCACGTTACAGTCGCCTCGACCGTTTTCTCAGCGCCCGTCTTGGAGTCAGCCGCAGTGCATTGCGGCGTCCGCTGGCGGCGGGGCTGGTGCAGGTAAATGGGCAAGTAGAACGTGATCGGCAACGCCGGATCGGGCCCTTCGATACGGTGCGCTTTCGCGGTGACATTATGCAGGCAAATTCACCGCGCTATCTGATGTTGAACAAGCCGGCGGGCGTAGTCAGTGCCACCCAGGATGAAGGCCATCAGACCGTACTGGATTTGCTGCCGCCAGATCAGCGGCAAGGGCTACATCTGGCCGGGCGCCTGGATTTCCATTCCACAGGGTTGGTGCTGCTGACCAACGATGGATGCTGGTCCCGGCAGTTGAGTCAGCCGGACAGCGGTGTGCGTAAACATTACCGCGTGACACTGGAGAAGCCGTTAACCGACGACTATGTGGCTGCGTTTGCCGAAGGCATGCGCTTCGACTACGAGGGCATCATCACCCGGCCGGCCGAGTTGCAGATCCGCAGCCAATACCAAGCGGATGTGTGGTTGTGCGAAGGCCGCTACCACCAGATCAAGCGCATGTTTGGCCGCTTCGACAACCGGGTGCTGACCTTGCACCGGCTGGCCATTGGTAACCTGGTGCTGGATGAAGGGCTGAAGCCGGGGGAGTGGCGCGCGCTGTCGGCGATGGAGGTTGCTTCAATTTTTCCATGAGGGCCGCCGTCACCGATTGCGTAGGGTGCACTGAGCCTCAGGCGAACTGCACCTCAAACGCGGGATCGGTGCAGTTCGCCTGAGGCTCAGTGCACCCTACATCCAGGAACGCCATCGGTGTCCACTCTCATCCGCGAAGCATCTTAAACCAGCGGTTTGCCTTTCTTCAGGCGGTGGCGGAAATCCCACAGCACCAGGTTGTAGGGCGCCTGGCGGATAACGCGAGGCATCAGCAGGCTGAGGCGGCCGATGGTTCTGACGGTCCGCTCGAAACGGCGCTGTTTTTTGTCATTCCAGTCCAGCTTCATTTGTTCACGCAGTTCCGGTGGCAGAAAACCGGTGGTGACGAAACGGTTGAAACGGCCAAACAGAAACCGGGTGACCGGGCTGAGGAATTTCAGGTCCGCGATCATCATCAGATAGTCGCGAATGCGTTCGTCGATATGTAGCTGTTTCAGTCCGTCCTGCCAATACTGTTCGAAGGCTTCCAGGTCCTTCGGCCAGGTTTCCTGGCGGACCTGCAGGGTAGTGCCCAGCGGGTGGGCAAGCTGATAGAAGTCTTCCTGCTCTTGCCGGGTCATGGGGCCGTGGAGTTTCTGATGCGTGTCCACGAAACCCCAGTACAGGCAGGCGGCCACCCACATCTGCAGGTTTTCATCGAAGGCGTTGTACTTTACCGGCGAAGCGTCAGTAGAATGCACCTGGGCATGGGAGCGGTTTACTGCCTTGCGGTAGGCGAGTTTTTCCTCGCTGGTTCCCATCATGGCCACGGCAAGATAGGTAAAGGTGGTTCGCGAGCGCTTGATCGGGTGGTGGAGGATGGAGCCACTTTTCACGCGGCTTTCCGCCACGCCATAGCCCACCCCGGGCAAGGCCAGTTGGAGGATGATGTTGGCGCCGCCGGCCAGCAACATGGCGCCGTCGAAAATGCCGGGGAAGCGGTTGTCCAGTTCCTTCGGCGTCGGAGGAGTGGGCCATTCGTGTTCAAGACGTGTCGAGCGGCTTTCCAGGCTGGCTTGGGCTGTCATTGTTCTCATGCTCCTCGCAGGGCAGGTGGCGCTGCCCTTCATACGCGTGTTTCATTTTGATGCTAACGAGGGCGGCGCAATTAAACAATGAGACAGATTAAATTATTTGTTTCATGTTGGCTCATGATGACCCAAAAATGGCTTTTCAGCATCTTGGGCACGCTGGCGGTGCTTTCTGAAACCTTTCGCTTTGCGAGCAAAGCTCCAACGGTGGATTCAGTATTCTAGAGCCGCAAGGCCCGGAAGACAGACCGCACATGACTGGCCAGCACATGGCTGGCAGACCCTTCCTCCCCGCGGTGAACCATGGCGATCTGATAGTCACCCAGGGGCGGCAGCTCGTATTCGTCACCAAGCTGTTGCAGGGGAGGCTGGATCAGGCTGAGCGGGAAAGGGCCGATGGCCAGGTCGGCCTGCATGGCGGCTTCCTGGCCGGCGCAGTGCTCGCTGGTGTAGGCAACCCGGTAGCGGTGACGGCTGCGGTCCAGGGCTTCCAGCGCCATGTGACGCCAGGGGCAGCCCTGGCTGGCCAGGGCCAGCGGCAGCGGCGACTGGGTGACGGCGATGCCACTTTGGGCGCCGGCCCAGACCAGGGGTTCGCTGTGCACGATTTCCCCGCGGGCAGGGCGGGAATGCTTGCCGATGGTGATTAGCACCAGGTCCAGCTTGCCCGCGTCCAGTTGCTTCATCATGTCGATGCTGCGCCCGACGATCACGTTGACCTTTACCGCCGGATGGGAGCGCGAAAACTGGGTGAGCACCTGGGGCAGGATGCGCGTGCCGATGTCATCCGGCGTGCCCATTTTCACCGTGCCTTCCAGTTCCGGGGCGGTGAAATGGCTGATGGCTTCCTGGTTGAGTTTCAGCAGGCGGCGGGCATAGCCCAGCATCGCCTCGCCCTCGCCGGTCAGGGTGACCCGGCGGGCTTCGCGGACAAAGAGTTGGTGACCGACCTGCTCCTCCAGCCGCTTGATCTGCATGCTCAGGGCAGAGGGGGTGCGAAACACCTCTGCGGCCGCCTGGGTGAAGCTTTCGGTTTCGGCAATGGCCACGAAACTGCGCAGGATTTCCGTGTCCAGCAGGGGTTGAAGGGCGCTGTCGGGAGGCATGAACCACCTTTCAGAAAAATTGAACGCAGGGTGAAGATCTTTTCGATTTACTCATCATAAACCCGGTTGCATCATGACGCCAATCCACACAGCCACTCCACAACGTTGCGAAACAGGGAGGAGACCATGAAGCGCACCGACATCCACAATACTGACGTTCCCGAGCGGGTCGAATCTCGCCAGCCGGACCTGAACATGCCCGCCATGCCGCCGCTGGCCATGATGGACGCCCTCGACCACCGCATCCGTCTGGCCTGGTATCGCCTGCGCAAGAGCCGCGCGGAGCAGCGGGCCCGGGTTACCCAGCGGCTGCAGAGAAAGCCGGTCTGACGAGGGCATATCGCTCCCGCTGTCAGCATTCTGGCCACTGGCCAGATAACAAAAAAGGCGCCTGAAAAGGCGCCTTTTTCTTTGTGACACGGAAACCGTGCGGACCCATTACATGTTTGGGTAATTGGGGCCGCCAGTACCTTCCGGAGACACCCAGTTGATGTTCTGGGTGGGGTCCTTGATGTCACAGGTCTTGCAGTGGACGCAGTTCTGGGCGTTGATCTGGAAACGATTCTCGCCGGTGTTCTCGTCCTCGACCACTTCGTACACGCCCGCCGGGCAGTAACGCTGGGCTGGTTCGTTCCACTTGGGCAGGTTGACCTGCAGGGGAACGTTCGGGTCCTTCAGCGTCAGGTGGCACGGCTGATCTTCTTCGTGGTTGGTGTTGGACAGGAAGACGCTGTCCAGCTTGGCGAAGGTGATCTTGCCGTCCGGTTTCGGGTAATCGATCTTCTTGCTCTGGTCCGCCGGCTTCAGGGTGGCGTGATCCGGGGTGGTGTCACGCATGGTGAAGGGCAACTTGCCGTTGAACAGGTTGATGTCCACAAAGGCAAAGGCGGAACCAATGAAGTTGCCGAACTTGTGCTGGGCGGGGCCGAAGTTGCGCTGTGCGTGCAGTTCTTCGTAGACCCAGCTCTTGTCAAAGGCATCCTTGTATTCGGTCAGCTCGTCGTTGCCACGGCCGCCTTTCAGGGCTTCGGCCAGAACTTCGGCGGCGATCATGCCGGACTTCATGGCGGTGTGCGTGCCCTTGATCTTGGCAAAGTTCAGGGTGCCGGCGTTACAGCCGACCAGCAGACCACCGGGGAAGGTCATCTTGGGCAGGGACTGCAGGCCACCTTTGGCAATGGCGCGAGCACCATAAGAAACGCGCTTGCCACCTTCCAGATGCTTCTTGATTTCCGGGTTGGTCTTCCAGCGCTGCATCTCGTCGAACGGAGACACATGCGGGTTGGAGTAGGCCAGGTCGGTGATCAGACCCAGGGCAACCTGGTTGTTCTCAATGTGGTACAGGAAGGCACCACCCGGAGAGCCGGACTCGGTGAGCGGCCAGCCGGCGGTGTGAACCACCAGACCTTCCTGGTGCTTCTCGGGATCGATGTCCCACAGCTCCTTGATGCCGATACCGTAGTGCTGCGGGTCGGTACCCTCGCGCAGGTTGAACTTCTCCTGCAGCTGCTTGCCCAGGTGGCCGCGGCAGCCTTCGGAGAAGATGGTGTACTTGGCGTGCAGTTCCATGCCCGGGTCATAGCTGGGTTTGTGCTCGCCGTTGGCGGCCACACCCATTTCACCGGTGGCGATCCCTTTCACGGAGCCATCTTCGTGGTAGAGGACTTCGCTGGCCGGGAAGCCGGGGAAGATCTCGATACCCAGGCCTTCGGCCTGCTCGGCCAACCAGCGGCACAGGTTACCCAGGGAGATGATGTAGTTCCCTTCGTTGTGCATGGTCTTGGGTACGAACAGGTTCGGCACCTTCTGTGCCTTGTCCGGGCCAGTGAGATAGAAGATCTCGTCGCCGGTGACCTTGGTGTTCACCGGGGCGCCCATTTCCTGCCAGTTGGGGAACAGCTCGTTCAGGGCGCGCGGCTCGAGTACCGCACCGGAGAGAATATGGGCACCGACTTCGGAGCCTTTCTCCACCACCACCACACTGATTTCCTGACCGGTTTCCTGAGCGATCTGGCCCAGACGGCAGGCGGTTGCCAGACCGGAAGGACCGGCGCCGACGATGACTACGTCGACTTCCATAGATTCGCGTTCCACAGCCTGTCTCCTCGCTATCGATTGCGTTTCGGCCCGGAAGCCACTGAGAAAGGAGTTCTGAAGACCGGTTCGCAAACCCTGTGTAACAGAAAACCTTTCTCAGCAGCCGCCCGCGGCCAGCCTTGGGGTGGCGCGGAGTATATAGAGATAGAAGAAACCACACCACTATTGGGGTTGGCCCTGCCGACGTGAACTTGTGTCAACATTTGAATGGAAGCAGGGCGTTTTCAAACAAGTGTTTGGATTATCCCTTGCTAGATGCTTGATTTTCAACAAAATGACCGACTGCAAAGTCACAAAAAGTGGACACTTCGTGTGGTCTATTTGCAGCAAAATCATCTGCTTACAGATTTTCGGCCTATTGACCTGCTCTGGCCGAGCGTTCAAGATAGCGGCTCTTTCGCGGGGGTGGACCCGGCAACGGCGTCATGTCGCCTCCTTCTACAAGTCACCCAATGGAACATTCCGAGGATCCTATGAAGGTTCTTGTACCCATCAAGCGAGTCATTGACT
>JAKSCQ010000110.1 GCA_022360555.1 Pseudomonadales bacterium | reverse complement strand
GTTCCATCGACGGGGATTCCGCCGCGGCCATGCGTTACACCGAAGTGCGCATGGCCAAGATCGCCCACGAGATGCTGGCGGACCTGGATAAGGAAACCGTGGATTGCGTCGACAACTACGACGGCACGGAAAAGATTCCCGATGTGATGCCCACCCGGATTCCCAACCTGCTGGTCAATGGCTCCTCCGGTATTGCCGTGGGCATGGCAACCAACATCCCGCCTCACAACCTGGGCGAAGTGGTGGATGGCTGTCTGGCGCTGATTGATGACGACAGCCTGACCCCGGATGACCTGATGGAGTACATCAAGGGCCCGGATTTCCCCACCGCTGCGATTATCAACGGTCGTGCCGGCATCGTGCAGGCCTACCGTACCGGGCGGGGCCGCGTTTACATGCGCGCCCGTGCCGAGATCGAACAGACCGACAAGAGTGGCAAGGAAGCCATCATCGTCACCGAGATTCCCTACCAGGTGAACAAGGCGCGGCTGATCGAAAAGATCGCCGAGCTGGTGAAAGACAAGAAGATCGAAGGCATCACCGAGCTGCGCGACGAGTCCGATAAAGAGGGCATGCGCATCGTCATCGAGCTGCGCAAGGGCGAAAACGCGGAAGTGGTGCTCAACAATCTCTATCAGCAAACGCAGATGGAGACCGTATTTGGTATCAATACCGTGGCCCTGGTGGATGGTCAGCCCAAGACCCTCAACCTGCGCGAACTGCTGGATGCCTTTATTCGTCACCGCCGTGAAGTGGTGACCCGCCGTACCGTGTTCGAGCTGCGTAAGGCTCGCGAGAAGGCCCACTTGCTGGAAGGCCTGGCGGTGGCGTTGAGCAATATTGATCCGGTGATTGAACTGATCAAGGGCTCACCCAGCGGGGCGGAAGCGAAAGAGAAATTGCTGGCCAAGGGCTGGACCCCCGGCGACGTGCTGCAAATGCTGGAGCGTGCCGGTGGTGAAGACGCGGCCCGCCCGGATGGTCTGGATGAGCAATACGGCCTGCGTGACGGCCTCTATTACCTGAGCCCGGAACAGGCCCAGGCAATCCTGGACCTGCGTTTGCAAAAACTGACCGGCCTGGAACGGGAAAAACTGATCAGCGATTACCAGGAACTGTTGGAGCAGATCGCCGAACTGATGCTGATCCTGGCCGACCCGCAGCGGCTGATGCAGGTCATCCGTGACGAACTGACGGCTGTGCGTGAGGAATACGCCGACGAGCGCCGCTCCGAAATCGTCACCTCCCGTCTCGACCTGAGCATGGAAGACCTGATCGCCGAAGAAACCGTGGTGGTGACCCTGTCCAACGGCGGCTACGCCAAGATGCAGCCCATCGACACCTACCGGGCGCAAAAGCGCGGCGGGCGCGGCAAATCCGCCGGCCAGCTCAAGGACGAGGATTACGTGGAGCACCTGCTGGTGGCAGGGACCCACGACACCCTGTTGCTGTTCACCGATGCCGGCAAGGTCTACTGGCTGCGCACCTTCGAGCTGCCCCAGGGCGGCCGGGCGTCCCGCGGCAAGCCCATCGTCAACCTGTTGCCGGCACTGGGCAACGATGAACGGATTACCGCCATCCTGCGCCTGGATGCCGAGATGGTGCGACAGCAGAAGGCCGAGGCCGCGGAAGATGAAGACGATGCCGTGGTGGATGCGGAAGACGTGGTTGAAGACGCTGGCGAAGGCGAGGAAGCCGACGCCGTGCCGGATTCCGTACCCGGTCCCTTTATCTTTATGGCCACATCCAGTGGTGTGGTCAAACGTACCCAGCTTGCCAACTTCGCCCGCCCGCGCAGTTCCGGCCTGATTGCCGTGAAACTGCAGGAAGGTGAGCATCTGGTGAACGTGGCGATCACCCAGGGCCACGAAGATGTGATGCTGGTGGCGCGCAACGGCAAGGCCGTGCGTTTCCATCAGTCCAAGGTGCGTGTCATGAGTCGACTGGCCCGTGGTGTACGCGGTATCAAGCTCGCTGAAGGCGTGGATGTGATTTCCCTGATCGTGCCGGAAGAGGGAGGGCAGATTCTCACCGCTTCCGAAAACGGCTACGGCAAGCGCACCCCGCTCACCGAGTATCCCACCAAGGGGCGTGGCGGCCAGGGCGTGATCGCCATGGTGGTCAACGAGCGTAACGGTGAGCTGGTGGGCGCGGCCCAGGTGTTCGGCGAAGAGGACATCATGCTGATCTCCAACCAGGGCACCCTGGTGCGCACCGGGGTGGATCAGATCAGCACCTCCAGCCGAAATACCCAGGGCGTGCGTCTGATTCGTCTTGGCGAGGGTGAAAAACTCTGCGGCCTGGCCACTATTCCCGAGCTGGAAGGGGCGGAGGAAGACGAGGAACTGGACGGCGAAGAGGGCGAGGTGATCGAAGGGGAAGCCTCCCCGGAAGCACCGGAGTCCGACGCCAGCGACGACTAACCCCCGTGGGAGCGGTCGTTCGACCGCGAAACCGCCAACGCCAATCGCGGTGGAACCACCCTCCCACAGGTGGTAAATGAAGGCCAGTAAATACCCAAGCCCGGTGTTACCGGGCTTCTTTGATTAACCGGATTTGTCTGAACGGAGAAATTTGATGTCCCGCGCCTATAACTTCTGCGCAGGGCCGGCGGCCTTGCCGACGGCGGTACTGGAACAGGCCCGACAGGAAATGCTGGATTTTCAGGGCAAGGGCCTGTCCATCATGGAGATGAGCCACCGGGACCAGGTCTTCGTGGAGATCGCCGAGCAGGCGGAAAAGGATCTGCGCGACCTGATGGGCATCAGCGATGACTACGCGGTGCTGTTCCTGCAAGGCGGCGCCTCCACCCAGTTCGCCATGGTGCCCATGAACCTGTTGGGCGAAGGGGAAACCGCCGATTACATCAATACCGGGCAATGGTCCAAAAAGGCTATCAAGGAAGCGGGACGCTACGGCAATATCAATGTGGCAGCCAGCAGCGAAGACACCCATTTCACCACCGTGCCTGCACAGGACACCTGGCAGCTTTCCGCCAATCCGGCCTATGTGCACTACTGCCCCAACGAAACCATCGGCGGCCTGGAATACAGCTTTATCCCCGAGGTAGGGAGCACCCCGCTGGTGGCCGACATGAGTTCCACCATCCTGTCGCGGCCCATTGACGTAAACCGTTATGGCCTGATCTACGCCGGTGCCCAGAAAAACATCGGTCCCGCCGGGCTGACCCTGGTGATCATCCGCAAGGACCTGCTGGGCAAGGCCAGCGCTCATGTGCCCGCCATGCTCAACTACCAGACCCATGCGGATAACGGCAGCATGTACAACACCCCGCCCACCTATGCCTGGTACCTGGCGGGCCTGGTCTTCCAGTGGCTGAAGAAGCAGGGCGGTGTGACGGGCATGGCAGAAATCAACCAGCGCAAGGCCGAAAAGCTGTATGGTTTCATCGATAGCAGCGACTTCTACAGCAACCCGGTGGAGAAAAGCAGCCGTAGCTGGATGAACGTGCCCTTCGTGCTGGCCGATGCCAATCTGGACAAACAATTCCTGGCCGAGGCGGACTCCGCAGGCTTGCTGAATCTGAAGGGGCACCGCAGTGTTGGTGGCATGCGTGCCAGCATCTACAACGCGGTACCGGAAGCAGCGGTGGATGCGCTGATTGCGTTCATGGCGGAATTTGAGAAGAAACATGGCTAGCACGCACCACGCATGCACGCCATGTTTGATGTGCAGGTGGCAACGTGACGCGGAGTGCTGGTTTGAAGGGTGGGTTAAACAATGGATTTGAACGGTTGGCACAATCACACAACGATAGCTCTCACGCCTGTTAGCGTGTTGCGTGGAGCGTGCTGCGTGCAAGCGAGGTTTGCATGACCGAATCACTGGACAATTTGCGCAACCAGATCGACGAGCTGGACCAGCGTCTGCAGGATCTGCTCAATGAACGCGCCACTCTGGCCCACAAGGTGGCCGAGGTGAAGATCGCCACGGACCCCAACCCGGTGTTCTATCGCCCCGAACGTGAAGCCCAGGTGCTGCGCCGTGTGAAGGAGCGTAACCAGGGCCCGCTGGATGGCGAAACCATGGCACGCTTTTTCCGTGAGGTGATGAGTGCCTGCCTGGCGCTGGAGCAGCGCATGAAGGTGGCGTTCCTGGGGCCGGAAGGCACCTTTACCCAGCAGGCCGCTCTCAAGCATTTCGGCCATGCCGTGGAAAGTGTGCCACTGGGTGCCATTGATGAAGTGTTTCGGGAAGTGGAAGCCGGGGCAGCCCATTACGGCGTGGTACCGGTGGAAAATTCCACCGAAGGGGTGGTCAACCACACCCTGGATACCTTCATGACTTCCGAACTGAAGATCTGTGGGGAAGTGGAGCTGCGTATCCACCATCACCTGCTGGCCGGTGAACACACCCGCCGCGACAAGGTAACCCGGGTTTACTCCCATCAGCAGACCCTGGCCCAGTGCCGTCAGTGGCTGGATGCTCACATGCCGGGGGTGGAGCGCATCGCAGTGAGCTCCAACGCGGAAGCCGCGCGGCGCTTGAAGGACGAGTGGAATGCCCTGGCCATTGCCGGGGAAATGGCGGAAGAGCTGTACGGCCTGGAGGCGGTACAGCGCAATATCGAAGACCGACCGGACAATACCACCCGTTTCCTGATTATCGGCAAGCAGGACACACCGGCCTCCGGCAAGGACAAGACCAGCCTGATGGTCAGCGGCAAAAACCGCCCCGGCCTGCTGTACGAGGTGCTGGCCCCGTTCCGCGATGAAGGCATCAACCTGACTCGCCTTGAATCGCGCCCGTCACGGACGTCCAATTGGAGCTATGTGTTCTTCGTGGACTGCGAAGGCCACAAGGAAGATGCCAACTTGCAGGCGGTGCTGGACAAGCTGGAAAAGGCCGGCAATACCATCAAGCTGCTGGGGTCGTATCCCAAGGCGGTTCTGTAGAACGCTGGCACGCAACACGCTTCACGCGGCACGCTCATAATTTGATGTGCGGCAGCAGCTTGGTCGGCGTAAGGTTTTTTCTGAAAGGGTAAAAAGACAACCTGCAGGCTCGGTGGTGGCACACCTTTGTTTTAAGCGTGTTGCGTGCTGCGTGCTTGCGTGAAGCATTCGCGGAGCGAATATGAATTACATCAAACTCGCCAACAGCGGTGTCCAGCAGCTCAAACCCTATGAGCCGGGCAAACCCATTGAAGAGCTGGAAAGGGAGCTGGGCGTTACCGATATCGTCAAGCTGGCCAGTAACGAAAACCCGTTGGGAGCCAGCCACAAGGCGCTGCATGCCCTGCGTCATCTGGATGAGCTGCACCTGTACCCGGATGGGGCAGGGTTCTCGCTGAAAGCGGCACTGTCGGAAAAACTCGGTATTGCCACCGACCAGCTCACCCTGGGCAACGGCTCCAACGATGTGCTGGAACTGGTGGCTCGCGCCTACCTGCAACCCGGCGACGAAGCGATTTTTTCCGAGTATGCCTTTGCCGTGTATCCGCTGGTGACGCTGGCCTGTAGTGCCAAGCCGGTACAGGTACCCTCCAATCTTTTCGGCCATGATCTGGCGGCCATGGCCGAGGCGGTGACAGAACGCACCCGGGTGATTTTCGTGGCCAACCCGAACAATCCCACCGGTACCTGGTTCAACGCCCACGCCCTGGACGAGTTCCTGTCGCGCATTCCCGAGCGGGTGATCGTGGTGCTGGACGAGGCCTACTTCGAATATGTGGAAGAAAGCCACTACCCGAATGGCATCGAACGTCTCGAAAAATATCCGAACCTGGTGGTAACACGCACCTTCTCCAAGATTTACGGCCTGGCCGGCCTGCGTGTGGGATATGGCATCTCCAGCCCGCAGATCGCCGATGTGCTCGATCGGGTGCGCCAGCCCTTTAACGTGAATACCCCGGCCCAGACCGCCGCCGTGGCGGCGCTGGAGGACGACGACCATATCGAGAACTCGCGCAGCGAGAACACCAGTGGTCTGGTGCAGATCGCCGAGGGGCTACAGAAACTGCATCTTGAACAGATTCCGTCGGTGGCCAATTTCATTGCTTTTGATTGTGGCCGCGACGCCATGCCGGTTTATGAGGGGCTGCTCAAGCAGGGCGTGATCGTGCGCCCGCTGGCGGGTTATGACATGCCCAACCACCTGCGCGTCACCATCGGTACCAGCCGGGAAAATGAGCGTTTTCTGGAGGCTCTCAAGCATGTGTTGCGGGATCAGGCGGATGAGTAATTTCCACCGTTTAGGATTCCCCGCCGTAGGAGCACCTCTCGAGGTGCGAACCTGCTTGCGACATGTCGTGCCAGATTCGGTTCGCACCTCGAAAGGTGCTCCTACCGTGCGAACCGGAGGCGCTTGCCATGCCTGAACCGCTCTTCAATCGCATTGCCGTCATCGGCCTGGGCCTGATCGGTGGTTCCTTCGCGGCCGCCGCCCGGGAAAACGGGCTGGCCCGTTCCGTCGTGGCCGGGTCCCGCTCGGAACGTACCCTGGAGCAGGGTATCGCCCTGGGCGTGGTGGATGCGGGTAGCCAGGATCTGGCCGAAGCCGTGGACGGTGCCGATCTGGTGTTCGTGTCCACCCCCGTTTCCGCCATGGGAAAGGTGCTGGCGGCAATGAAGCCGGGCCTGTCTCGCACCGCCATTGTTACCGATGGCGGTAGCGTCAAAGGTAATGTCATCAGCGCCGCCCGCGAGGCACTGGGTGAGCACTATCCCCGTTTCGTGCCCGGACATCCCATTGCCGGCAAGGAAAAAAGCGGGGTCGGCGCCGCCGACGCCTCCCTGTACCGGAACCATCGGGTGATCCTGACTCCCACCGACGCCACCGACCCGGCAGCCACCGCCAAAGTGCGGGCCATCTGGACCGCCATGGGCGCCGAAGTGCTGCAGATGGCGCCGGATTATCACGATCAGGTACTGGCCGAGACCAGCCACCTGCCGCATCTGCTGGCGTTTTCCCTGGTGGATACCCTGGCCCGGCAGGGCGACTCCACGGAAATCTTCCGTTATGCTGCCGGCGGTTTTCGCGACTTCACCCGCATTGCCAGCTCCGATCCAGTGATGTGGCACGATATCTTCCGCGAGAACAAGGCCGCGCTGCTGGAGGCCCTGGGCCTGTTCAGTGATGGCATTGCACGCTTTCGCCAGGCGGTGGAAGCCGAAGATTCTGATGCCCTGATGGGAATTATGACCCGCGCCAATGCGGCCCGGGCCCACTTTTTGGCCATGAACGGGCGCACCTCCTATACCCGCGCCCAGCATTCAGGTGACGACACAACCATGACAGACAGCTCCACTTCCACTGCTAACGCCAACCCCACTTTCCTGGTGGCAGCCGGTGGCCAGCTTAATGGCCGGGTACGCGTGCCCGGCGACAAATCCATGTCCCACCGTTCCATCATGCTCGGCTCCCTGGCGGAAGGCGTGACCCAGGTGGAAGGTTTCCTGGAAGGGGAGGATGCCCTGGCGACCCTGCAGGCCTTCCGTGACATGGGCGTGATCATCGAAGGGCCCCACAACGGCCAGGTGACCATTCATGGCGTTGGCCTGCATGGGCTGAAGGCGCCTGAAAAGCCGCTTTACATGGGCAACTCCGGCACTTCCATGCGCCTGCTCACCGGCCTGCTGGCCGGGCAGGACTTCGACGTGGAGCTCACCGGCGATGCCTCGCTGTCCAAACGCCCCATGGAGCGCGTGGCCCGGCCCCTGCGTGACATGGGGGCCCAGATCACCACCGGCAACGAAGGGCGCCCGCCGGTGCGTATTCGTGGCGGGCAGGCACTCAAGGGCATCCACTATGACCTGCCCATGGCCTCTGCCCAGGTGAAATCCGCAGTGTTGCTGGGTGGGCTCTACGCCCAGGGAGAAACCTCTGTCACCGAGCCGGCACCGACCCGGGACCATACCGAACGGATGCTGGGCGGTTTTGGCTACGCTGTGCGCCGTGACGGTGCCACCAGCGCCCTGAGCGGGGGCGGCCAGCTCACCGCCTGCAAGCTGGAAGTGCCGGCGGATATTTCCTCGGCCGCCTTTTTCCTGGTGGGGGCCTCCATCGCCGAAGGCAGCGAGGTGACCCTGCCCCATGTGGGCATCAACCCCACCCGCACCGGGGTGATCGACATCCTCAAGCTGATGGGGGCGGACATTCGCCTGGAAAACCAGCGTGATGCCGGCGGCGAACCGGTGGCGGACCTGGTGGTGAAATCCGCACCCCTCAAGGGCATCGACATTCCGCAGGAACTGGTGCCCCTGGCGATTGATGAATTTCCGGCCATCTTTATCGCCGCTGCTTGCGCGCAAGGCGACACCGTCCTGCGCGGCGCCGAAGAGCTGCGCGTGAAGGAATCCGACCGCATCCAGGTGATGGCGGACGGTCTGGCGGCGCTGGGTGTGGACCACGAGGTGTTCGAGGATGGCATCCGCATTACCGGTGGTCGGTTCGGGGGCGGCGAGATCCAGTCCCACGGTGACCACCGCATCGCCATGAGCTTTGCCATGGCTGCCCTGCGCGCCGATGGCCCGATCACCATTCACGATTGCGCCAACGTGGCCACCAGCTTCCCGGGCTTTGCCCAGCTGGCCGCCTATGCGGGCCTGAAGCTGGAGGTGAAATGACGCCGATACTGACAATCGACGGGCCGGTTTCCTCCGGCAAGGGCACCGTGGCCCGGCTGGTGGCGCTGCGCCTGGGCTGGCACCTGCTGGATTCCGGTGCGCTTTACCGGGTTCTGGGGTATTACGCGAGAAATCAAGGGGTTGCGCTGGATGACGAACCGGCGCTGGTGGCCCTGGCCAAGGCCCTGCCGGTGCGTTTCGTGGAACAACAGGGGGAAACCGCGGTGGTGCTGGACGGCGAGGATGTCTCCAATATCATCCGCCAGGAGACCGTCGGCGAGTTGGCCAGCCAGGTTGCCGTGCTGCAGCCGGTGCGCGATGCCCTGCTGGCCCGTCAGCGGGCCTTTGCCGAGGCCCCCGGCCTGGTGGCCGATGGCCGCGACATGGGCACCGTCGTGTTTACCTCCGCCCCCCTCAAAATCTACCTCACCGCCAGCGCTGAAGAGCGCGCCAGACGGCGCTTTGAGCAGTTGAAGCAAAAGGGCTTTGGTGCTACCCTCGCGACCCTCGTTGAGGACATCCGCACCCGGGATGACCGAG
>JAKSCQ010000088.1 GCA_022360555.1 Pseudomonadales bacterium | reverse complement strand
CACCGCCAACTCCATGAACTGCCTCACCGAGGCGCTGGGCCTGTCCCTGCCGGGTAACGGCTCCCTGCTGGCCACCCATGCCGATCGCCGTGAGCTGTTCCTGGAAGCGGGCCGTCGCATTGTCGGTCTGGCCAAGCTCTACTACGAGCAGGACATGGACTCCGTGCTGCCGCGCAGCATCGCCAACGTGAAGGCCTTCGAGAATGCCATGAGCCTGGATATTGCCATGGGTGGCTCCACCAATACCGTGCTGCACCTGCTGGCTGCGGCCCAGGAAGGCGAGGTGGATTTCACCATGGAAGATATCGACCGGCTCAGCCGCAAGGTGCCGTGCCTCTCCAAAGTGGCCCCGGCCACCCAGAAGTACCATATGGAAGACGTGCACCGTGCCGGTGGCGTGATGGCCATTCTCGGCGAGCTGGACCGGGCCGGACTGCTGCACCGGGACATCCCCATGGTGCATTCGGCCACCGTGGCGGAAGCGCTGGAGCACTACGACATCATGCGCACCAGCGATGAAGGCGTGAAAAAGATGTTCACCGCCGGCCCCGCCGGCATCCGCACCCAGACCGCCTTTAGCCAGGACACCCGCTGGGACAGCCTGGATGACGACCGGGAAAACGGCTGCATCCGCAACTATGAAAACGCCTACAGCAAGGACGGAGGCCTGGCCGTGCTGTATGGCAACATTGCCGAACGCGGCTGCATCGTGAAGACCGCCGGGGTGGATGACTCCATCCTTACCTTCACCGGTCGTGCCCGTGTCTTCGAATCCCAGGATTCCGCCGTGCGCGCCATTCTCGGTGACCAGATCGTGGCCGGTGACGTGGTGGTGATCCGCTACGAGGGTCCCAAGGGCGGCCCGGGCATGCAGGAAATGCTCTACCCCACCAGCTACCTGAAATCCAAGGGTCTGGGTAAGCAGTGCGCCCTGCTCACCGATGGCCGCTTCTCCGGCGGCACCTCCGGCCTGTCCATCGGCCACGCTTCCCCCGAGGCGGCGGAAGGCGGCGCCATCGCGCTGGTGGAAGAAGGCGACACCATCGCCATCGACATCCCCAACCGCACCATCAACCTGGACGTATCTGACGAAGAGCTGGCTCACCGTCGCAGTAAGATGGAAGCCCGTGGCAAACTGGCCTACAAGCCCATGGAAATGCGCCAGCGCCGGGTTTCCACGGCCCTCAAGGCCTACGCCGCCCTGACCACCAGTGCCGACCGGGGTGCCGTGCGTGACCTGAGCCAGATCGGCGATTAACCCGCAACACGCCAAGACAAGGAGTCACGACACGGATGATTAAACATCGCCTGATGCCACTGGTGGCTCGACTGATCACCAGCGAGGGGCTGCAGCAACTGCGACGCCGTTTTCAGGAATGGCGACGCAAGCTTCGGCGTGAACCTCATCGGGCGGTGTTTTATTTCCGTATTGATGACCCCTATTCGGTCCTCATGGCCCAGGTGCTGCCGCGCTTTGCCCGGCACTTTGGCATGACTATCACCCCCAAGGTCATGCTCTATCTGGACCAGCAGATGTACCCTGCCGCGGACATGCTCGCCGAGCTGGCCCCCCGCGATGTCCGGCAACTGGCACAACTGCACGACCTGGAGTTTCCCGAAGACTGGCAACTGCCACAGCGGGAGATCAGCCTGGCCGCCACCCGCTGCCTGCTCAAGCATGAAGGCGATGAGCGTTTCTGGAGTCTGGCCGCCGCCCTCGCCGATGCCTTGTGGCGCCACGACCAGGAGAAGCTGGAAAGCCTGCTCGGCGAACACGGGCAGATGCCTGCCGACCAGGCACAACTGGCCCTGGAAGCCCGCCGCGACCAGTTTCTCAGCGACGGCCATTATCTCACCGGCACCCTGTACTACGGTGGCGAGTGGTACTGGAGCATCGAGCGACTGGACCACCTGGCCCACCGTCTCAATGACCTGGGGCTCGGCACCCAGGACTGGCCCCTGCCCTACGGACGCGCCAAGCGGGCCAGACTCCGTGATGCGCCCGCCGCCCTGAAGGACAAGCCCCTGGTGCTGTTTTTCTCGTTTCGCAGCCCCTATTCCTACCTTGCCCTGTCCCGCACCTACGCCCTGGCCGACCACTACGGACTGGAGCTGCGCATCCGCCCGGTGCTGCCCATGGTCATGCGCGGGCTCAGCGTGCCCAAGGCCAAGCGCTTCTACATTCTCAAGGACGCCGCCCGCGAAGCCCGCTTGCACAAGGTTCCCTTTGGCCGGGTCTGCGACCCGGTGGGCCCCGGTGTAGAACGCTGCATGGCTATCTGGCCCTTTGCCGAAAAGGAAGGGCGCCTGCGCGAATGGCTACGTGCCGCCGCCACCGGCATCTGGAGCCAGGGCATCAATGCCGCCACCGACAGTGGCCTGAAGTTTCTGGTGGAAAACGCCGGTCTGGACTGGAACCGGGCCCGCCGCTGGCTGGATGACGATGGCTGGCGTGACCGCGCCGAAGACAACCGCAACGCCATGATGGAAGCCGGCAGCTGGGGCGTACCCAGCTTTATGACCGAAAACACCATCATCTGGGGGCAGGACCGCTTTGCGGTTATCGAGGCATGCCTGCTAGCCTCACCGGCCGATGATAAAGGCTAACTTGTCGTCAGCATTGTCGCAGGAGCTCATGCTTGCATGGCAATTTGAGGAGAGGGAAGACGCAAACTACAAGCCGCAAGCCACAACACGGGTGATCGCTTCATTGACCTGAAACGCCGTGCCCGCGCACGCAACAAAGAGCGGGTGCGCGGGCACGGCGATGGATTCACCCTGAGTCTTTATTCGTGTTGTAGCTTGAAGCTTGTGGCTTGCTTTCCACTACGATCGCCGTGCGAGCATGGGCTCCTGAGCATAAAACCTTGGAGAAATAATGATGACCATTGCTTACTGGTGCGTGCTTGCCGCCCTCTTCCTGCCCTATCTGTCCACCGCCATTGCCAAGTTCCAGGGTGGGTTCGGCCCCAAACAGAACCACAACCCCCGCGAATTCCTGGAAAACCTGGAAGGCAGCCGCAAGCGTGCCCACTGGGCCCAGCAGAACGGCTTTGAAGTCACCCCGGCCTTTGCCGCTGCCGTGATCATCGCCCATCTGGCACAAACCGCCCCCCAGGGCACCCTCGACGGTATTGCCTTGGCCTTTGTACTCAGCCGGGTCATGTACACCGTCTGCTACGTGGCCGACTGGGCCAGCGCCCGCACTCTGGTCTGGGCATTCGGCATGGGCTGTATTGTGGCGCTGTTCGTGGGCGTAGGCGGGTAACGTCAAAGCGAGTGACTAGGAGCGAGCTTCGAAAGGCAAAACCCGGAGGCACCTGCGAATAACACCGCTTTATGGTTTTCGCTTCTCGTGACTCGAAACTCGCAACTTGCCCTATCCCCAAATGACGTCCTTCACCATCACTGTCAACGGCAAGGGCCACTTCCCCTGCCGCCCCGACCAATCCATCGTCGACGCCGGCCAGCAGGCCGGTTTCGGGTTTCCGGTGGCCTGTCGCAACGGGGTTTGCGAGCGCTGCCTCGGCACTCTGCGGGCCGGACACGTTCAGCAAAGAAACCACACCATTCATGCGGGAGATGCAGACAGCACTCGGGTGTTATACTGCGTCGCCCTGCCACTCAGCGACTGCGAGATAGATGTGCCCGAGGTAACAGCGCCCGGTGAACTGCCTGTCCATCAGGTCAATTGCCGGATTCAGCAAATCGAAGCACTCAACCACGATGTGAGCCGGGTCTGGCTGCAACTGCCCGCCGGCCAATCCATTCGCTGGCACGCGGGTCAGTACCTGATGCTCAACCTGGGCGGAGAAAGCTACCCCTTTTCCATTGCCAACCACTGTGATGGGCGAGCCCTGGAGCTGCACATTCGCCACGGCGACGACAACAGCGCCGCCCAGGACATCATGGCCAGCCTGCAATCGAGCAGCACGGTCAGCACTACCCTGCCTGCCGGGCTGCGCTTTATCGACACGGCACCGGACCAGCCGGTGTGGTTTATCTGCGGTTCCACCGGCTTTGCCCCGGTGAAAGCCATGATCGAGCGGCTGATTGCCCTGGATTTTACCCACCCGGTCCGGCTGTTCTGGGGGGCCCGCACCCCGGAAGACCTCTACCTGCCCAGGTTGCCGGCCCAGTGGAAAGGCGTACTGAAGGATTTCGACGCCACCACCTCGCTGTCGGATATCAGCCACCCGGACCATGCCGAAGGCCTGGTTCACGAGGCCGCCCTGGAGGCTCTGGGCGAGCCTGAGCTACCGCTGTTTTTCCTGGGCGGCTCCCCGCCCATGGCCTGGGCCGTGTTCGATGCCCTGGTGGAAGAAGGCGTGCCGGCGGAAAACGTTCACTGCGACGTGTTCGATTACGCACCGAGGGATTAGCTGCAAGCCTCAAGCTACAAGCTGCAACGCGGGTTGAGGCCGTGCCAATTGACAAGGCCGGGACTCCGCGCAGCGGGTTTGGTTGGTCATACCGCACCGAGTATTCACGACGAATCGCGGCCAAAACGCGCCCGGACTGGCAACAACCGGGCCCGCGTTGTAGCTTGTAGCTTGCGGCTTGAAGCTCACACCAAGGAAAGGATGCGATGGCGCAGGATTCCCCGCCTACCGTGCAGAATCAGACACTGCTACTGCCCTGCCATGAATGCGATCTGGTATCGGAAGTCACTGTCAGGGAAAGCAGCCAATGGCTGCAGTGTCCTCGCTGCCAGCACCCCCTGATGCGTCCCGCCGACAGCGACCAGCTCACCCCGGCCCTGGCGTCCACCGCTCTGGTGTTGCTGGCCCTGTCCCTGCTGTTCCCTTATCTGGGTTTCGAGAAGGGCGGGCTCGAGCGGACCATGACCCTCACCGATGCCGCCTATGAACTGGCGGTCTACCATCATCCTTTTCTGGCGGTCATGGTCATTGCCACCATTGTGGTGATCCCGGCGCTGTATCTGATATCGGTGTGCTGGATTCACGTCAGCCTGGCCGGTCCGCGACTGTTGCCCGGCAGCCTGTTGCTGGCCCGCTGGCTGCCCCGGCTGCAACCCTGGATGATGGCGGACGTGTTCGCCATTGCCGCCCTGGTCAGCCTGGTCAAGATTATCGCCATGGCGCATATCCAGTTGCAGTCAGCGTTCTGGACTTTCACTGGCTATGCCCTGTTGTTGCTGGTCACCGTCACCCGCATGAACACCATCGGCCTCTGGCAACGCCTGCTGGGCAACCTCCAGCAACCCGCCGGGGCCCGTAGCGGGCTGACCGCCCTGGAGCAGAATCTCACCGGTTGCCCGTGGTGTGGCCAGCTTCAGCCGCCGGGCGGACACCATTGCCGGCGCTGCGGCAGCCACCTGCATGAGCGCAACCCCTTCTCACTGCAACGGGTCTGGGCACTGCTGATCACCGCCATCCTCTGCTGCATCCCCGCCCACCTGTTCCCGATCATGATCACCACCAGCCTGGGCAAGACCGAACCCTCCACCATCATCGCCGGGGTCATGCTGTTCATCCGCCATGGCGATTGGCCCATTGCCCTGGTGATCTTTACCGCCAGCGTGCTGGTACCCTTCGGGAAGATTCTTGCCCTGGGCTGGCTCTGTGCCGCCACCCGGCAACATCAGTCACTGGATATGGACAGCCAGATGAAGCTCTACCGGATCACCGAATGGATTGGCCGCTGGTCCATGATCGATGTGTTCGTGGTGGCCATTACTGTGGCCCTGTTCCAGCTTGGCAATATCCTTACCGTGGAACCGGGCGTGGGGGGTGTGGCGTTTTCCGCCGTGGTCATCTTCACCATGCTGGCCGCCCACCAGTTTGATCCCCGTCTGATCTGGGACCGGCAAAGAGGCTCCACCGCCAGCCCCCATCCACCACTGGAGAGCAGCCCTTGAGCAATGCCCCGGCCTCCCCCCGTCGCCCACGCCTTTCCGCCGTCTGGCTGATCCCGCTCGGTGCGGCCCTGATCGGCCTGTGGCTGATGTTCAGCTATCTGTCCAGCCAGGGGCCCATGATTACGCTCAAGCTGGAAGATGCCGAAGGCATCAAGGCCGGCAAGACCGCCATCAAGACCCGCAATGTACAGGTCGGCATCGTCGAAAATGTCACCCTCTCCAAGGACCTCAGCCATACACTGCTGTCCGTGCAGATGCAGGCAGAAACCGAACGCATGCTGGTGGAAGACACCCGTTTCTGGGTGGTCAAACCCCGGGTCGGCCGGGAAGGCATCAGCGGCCTGAGCACCGTGCTGTCCGGGGCCTACATTGAATTAATGCCCGGCAAGAGCGGCAAGAAGGCCCGCGAATTCACCGTTGAGGACACCGCCCCACCGGAAAAGACCGGTGCCGGCCTGTTTCTGAAGCTGGTGAGCGAACCCGGTAATAATATCAATACCGGCGACCCGGTGAGCTTTCGCAACCTGAAAGTGGGGCGGGTAGTGGAAACCCGCTTTGACCCGGACGAAAAACGCTTCCACCACCGGCTCTTTGTGGAAAAACCCTACGATGTACTGGTGACGGACAGCTCCCGATTCTGGAAAGTCAGCGGGCTGGGCTTCCAGCTCAATGCCAGCGGCTTCCAGGCCCAGCTCAGCTCCCTGGAAGCCCTGCTGGGCGGTGGGGTGGCGTTTTCCGTACTGGATGAAGACATGCGCGCAGGCAAGCCCGTGGAGGATGGCCATCCGTTCCGTCTGCACGACAACGAAGAAACCGCCCGCCGGGCGCTTTACACCCAGACACTGGACTATGTGGTACTGGTGGAAAGCAGCGTACGCGGCCTCAAGGCCGGCGCCCCGGTGGAATACCGGGGCATCCGGGTGGGCACCGTGGAGCAGGTCCCCTGGCGTTTTGCCCAGCAAGGCCCCCACGGCATGGGCAGAAACCCCATCCCGGTGCTGATCCGCCTGGAGCCACAGCGGGTGACACACCAGAACACCGAACAGTTGGCCCTGTGGGAAACCGAGCTGGGAGAAATGATGACGCAAGGGCTCCGTGCCAGCCTCAAGCCCGGCAATCTGCTCACCGGCGCCCTGTTTGTGGACCTGGAATTTCACCCAGATGTCCCGGCCTGGAGTGGCGACAGTCGTTACCACGATGTTCCCGTCTTCCCTAGTGTGGACAGCGGGGGCATCGGCAAGATCGAGGACCAGATTCACCAGTTACTCAAGACCCTCAATGGCCTACCCTTCGAAGACATGGCCAGCAACATGAACCGCAATCTGGACAATCTGGCCGGCATTACACAACGCCTGGAAAGCCTGCTCAGCGACCCGGCCGTGAATACGCTGCCGCAGAAACTGGCCGACAACCTGGTCGCGCTGGAAGGCGCACTGGCAGGCTGGAAACAGGGCGGCGACGGCTACCAGCAGCTACAGGGCACCCTGCAGAAGCTGGACCAGTTGCTGAACGAGGCCGAACCGCTGCTCAATACCCTCAACGAGCAGCCCAATGCCCTGATCTTCCAGCGCCAGCCGGCCCCCGACCCGCAACCGCGAGGTAACCGATGAGACACCTGATCGCGGCCGCTCTGGCCGCCACCCTGCTCCTGCTCCAGAGCTGCAGCCATGCGCCACCCCCGGCCCAGCCCGGCTACCTGCTGCCCGGTGCCAGCCACAGCGGCCACAGCCCCGCCACCATCCAGGTGCAACTGGCCGGCTATCTGAACCAGGGCGGCATCGTGCTGCAGCTCAGCGACACGGAAATCCATGTGGCCCGGCAGCACCGCTGGGCCGAACCGCTGGGCGTTCAGTTGCAGCGGGCCCTGCAGGGCCCGCTCGACACGCTCCCTGACGATGCCACCCTCACCGTGCGCCTGAGCCGCTTTCACGGGCAACAACAGCAGGACGGGGACAGCGCCGTCATCAGTGGCGATTGGGAGTACCAACAGGGAGAAAACCGCCAGCAAGGCGAGATCCAGTGGCAAACGCCCCTGGAACAGGATGGCTATGCCGCTCTGGTAAAAGCGCTGGATCAGGGCTGGCAGCACACCGCCCAAAACATCCTGCAAGCGCTGAAAGAAACCTAGCAGAACGGTGGATTACGCCTGGCGGCTAATCCACCCTACCCAGGCACGCCCCAGCCCCCCTCTCACCGTTGGAGCTTTGCTCGCAAAGCGAAGGGGCAGAGAAAGCCCCATGCGTTGACCTTTCGCGCTACAGCGACTTGTCCGGGAGAGGCAGCGCCGGGAGCTGTCCTTCCAGTTGCTGCAGGCGCCGCTCAAAGGTCTTCATGGCCTTGGAGGAATCCCCCAGCGCCTGATACAGGCGGGATAGCTCCGCCAGCGCCGTCGCGCTCTGGCTGGAGTTGGCGGCGGCTTCGAAGAAGCCCTGGGCCTTGCCCCACAGACGCGCCTTCAGCGCCACCCGCCCGGCGGTAATCAACACCGCCGCATTGCCGGGGCGGCTGGCCAACCAGCCTTCCAATACCTGCAGCAGGTCATCCGGCGGCACGTCGTCGATGGCCTCCAGCACCGGCGGCAGGCGATCATCCCACTGCTGATCCAGGTGCTCGCGGACCAGATTGAGCGCCCCCTTGCCACCGCCGAGCTGGGCCAGAAAACCGGTATAGCGGGCCACCATGGCCGGGTCGTTTTTCAGGTGAACCGGCACATCCTTCCACAGTTTGCGCAGTTCCTCGCGGCGGCTGTCGGCGTCGTTGAAGCCTGGCTTGCGGGCGGTGTCCTGCAGCAGGGCCAGCCAGGCCCGGCGCTCGCGACGCAATTCCTTGTCATCACCAAAGGCGCGCTTGAGGCGCGGCATCAGCTCGCACAGGGCCGGCCAGTCTTTCTGGCTTTCCAGCACTTCCGCGTAGGTACGCAGGATGCGCTTGTTACGCGGTGCCATATCCGCCAGCACCTTCAGTTCACTGCGGGCCTGATCCGGGTAGCCATCGTCCAGGGCGAAGCGGGCCTTCATCAGGCCGGCTACCAACCGGCCGCGACGGTCGCCGCCGGCATTGTCCAGATAACGCTGGGTATCCTGTATCTTGTCCTGTTCCTGGGCCGCTTCCGCCGCCAGCAGCCACGCCATCAGCGGCCAGTCACCGTCTTCGCCGGCGGCCACCAGCAGGCGTTCAGCCTTTTCCTGCTCGCCGTCCACCAGTTGCAGAAAGCCACTGCGCAGACGGCGTTCCGCCACCGTTTTCTTCCAGCGGCGGGTGGCCCGCACCGGCTCCAGCGCATTCCAGGCGGCATTGCCAAGCAGCGTCAACACCACCAGCGCCACGGCACCGGCCAGAGCCATCAGCACCACGAAACCCAGGGTGGTCTCCAGCGAGAAATCATCACGAATGACCAGCACATAGCCGGAGTCCGCCGCCATCCAGCGCCCCAGCACCAGGGCGGCCAGCAGGGCAACGACGACCAGCAGGGCGACTTTCTTCATGCGCCACCCTCCTTGCGCTTGAGTTCCTCAATGGCTGCCAGGCCGGCGCCGATCTCGGGCAGGGCATGGGCCACCTGACTGCCGCTCAGTTCCTTGATGGCCTTGAGCATGTGCGCGGCCTGGGGCTCATCCTTGCGGAACCACTCTTCCAGGGTCAGGCGGGCATTGTCCAGGGCCTGGCGGTAGGCATCACCACGGCCCTGCATAAGGGCAAGCTGAGCCTGTTGCAGACTGCCATCCAGGGTCAGGCGCACCAGCGACGCCTGTTGGGCGGACAGCGGCAACGGCACCTTGCCGTCATGGTGGCGCACCGTCACCGGCATGCGGTCGAGCACATCCTGCCACCAGGGCTGGCTAACGTCCGGCAGGTCCCGCTCCGGCGGGGCTGCCTCCACCGGGACGGCCAGCTTGGCCACCAACTGGCGCAGCGCCCCCAGGCGCAACACCATGCCCTGCACGTCCACCTGCCCGGCACTGCTGAGCTTTTCCATGTCCAGGGCCAGAGCCTTGCGGGCCGGCAGTACTGCGGGATCGTCAATACGCGCCAGGGTTTCATCCGCGGCCTTGAGCAGGCGACGGGAGGCCATGGCATCCTGGGTCAGCAACAGGCGCTGGCTGGCCAGGCTGGCCAGCGCCCGAGCCTCGTTGACCAGCCACAGGGTCTGGCCACCGCTTTGCATATCCGCCAGTGCCTCACGGTCCTTGACCCGCTGGGCATCGCGCTCGGCCTGTTTCTTTTCAAAGGAGGCCAGCGCGGCCTGGAGTTCGGTGCGCTGGCTGGCCATATCGGCCCGGAGGTCGCTGACCTGGTCGGCCAGACCGGCTTTTTCACCCTGCAGACGCTGGAATTCCTTCCAGCCCCACCACCCCGCCGCCCCAATGGCGACCAGTACAACCAGCACGACCAGTACCACCCAGAGGCTCAGGCCGGTCTGGCGGGAAAAAAGACGATCCTGCGTCATGTCAGCTCCATGTTCTGATTATCCGGATCCCCGGAGAAGGACTTTCAAAAACCTTAAATGGGGGCGCGCGGACTGTCCATTAAACAATGTAATGTCACGGCGCCGGCAAGGCCGCCAGCATGTCGTCATCGTGGGCGCTGGCTGCCACGCGGACCAGGCCGGGGTGCTGTGCACTGACCGCACTGGCCACCCGTGCACCGGCAGCCACCACACCACAGGTCGCCGGCACCTGCGCGGCCACACTCTGCCAGCTTTCCACGCTGGTTATCATCACCCAGTCCACGTCCGCCGGACAGTGGAAATCCGGGTTGGCCCGGCGCCGGTAGAACGACAGCGAGACCACCTCGGCCCCACGCTGCGCCAGCTCCTTGGCCAGCAGCTCCCGGCCAGTCTCGCCACGGCACAGCAGCACCTTGCGTTCTTCCAGGGACTGCAGGCAGGGCAGGGCCAGAACGGCTTCGGAATTGAAGCCACTGTCGGGCAGGGTGGGTTGCAGGTGCCAGCGTTCCATTTCCGCCGCCGTGGCCTGGCCCACGGCCAGCCAGTGAACCCCCACCGGCCACTGGGGCCACAGGTCCGCCATGGCGGCCAGAGCCAGCCGGGCGGCGTTGGCACTGGCGAAGAAAACAGCGTGAAACTGGTCCAGGTCCATCAGGACCCGGCGGTCCCCGTCGCTGACCGGCAACGGCTCGATCAGCAGGGCCGGGCAATGACAGGGCTCATGGCCCGCCGCCACCAGCGCGTCCATAAGGGCATCCTGCTGGCCTTGCGGGCGGGTTACCAGCACTCGCATGCGGCTTATTGTCTCTCGTACAGGGCCTTGAGGATGGCATCCGCGCCCTGGGCCAGCAGGTCTTCGGCGATACGAATACCCAACTCGGCCCCTTCGGCACGGGGCGCCCGGCCTTCGGCTCGCAGTACCCGGCTGCCGTCTTCCTCAGCGACCAGGCCACGCAGCCAAATTTCATCCCCTTCCAGCAGGGAGAACCCGGCAATGGGCACCTGACAGCCCCCTTCCAGGCGACGATTCATGGCCCGCTCGGCGGTGACGCGATCCCAGGTATCCTTGTCGGTTAGTGGCGCCAGCAGTTCCGCGGTGCGGCTATCGTCTTCCCGGCATTCGATGCCCACGGCCCCCTGCCCCACCGCCGGCAAGGATTCCTCCGGCGGCATGTCGTAACGAATGCGATCGTGCATCCCCAGCCGCTTGAGGCCAGCGGACGCCAGAATGATGGCATCGAATTCACCGGCATCCAGCTTGCCCAGCCGGGTCTGCACATTGCCGCGCAGACTCTTCACCACCAGGTCCGGACGGTTGGCCTTGGCCTGGGCCTGACGGCGCAGGCTGGAGGTTCCCAGGCAAGCCCCTTCGGGCAGGGATGACAGGCTCTCGTAATGGTTGGAAACGAAGGCATCACGGGGGTCTTCACGCTCACAGATCACCGGCAGGGCAAACCCCGGCGGCAGCTCCATGGGCACATCCTTCATGGAGTGCACGGCAATGTCGGCGCGGCCGTCCATCATCGCCTCTTCCAGTTCCTTCACGAACAGGCCCTTGCCGCCGATCTTGGCCAGCGGGGTGTCGAGAATCTTGTCACCTTGGGTCTTGATTCGCACCAGCTCCACACTCAAGCCCTCGTGCAGGCTTTCCAGACGCTGCTGCACATACTCAGCCTGCCAGATGGCAAGCGGACTGGAACGGGTGGCGATACGCAAGACTTCGCGGGACATGGGGCATCCTGTTGTTCAGTTGGAAGGTGGGCCTAGTCTACAGGAAAAGCAGCGGCAAGCTTCAAGCGGCAAGCTACAACGCGTCAGAACGGACAGTGTCTGCTTCACGTTATGGGCCGCGACCCAACCCCAGCGCAAACGGGAGATCAGAATCAAAAAACCGAACATCAGATTTCGATCGGGGCCAGTGCGTTATAAACAAGCGGGGCCGCGCCCAGACTCTGGACGCGGCCCCGATGCTTGAAGAAAATACAAACCTTAAGCCGCGTTGTAGCTTGCAGCTTGTAGCTGTTTTTATCAGTTGCCGTACACAACCACCGTATATTCCGCCAGCACCCCAAAGAAGTTCTGGGACTCGTAATCCACATGGTGGATTTCGGTAATACCGCCGTTGCGGGCAGCGGTCTGGATGCTGGCATCACCGGAAGCGATCACACCGAGGATGGAGCGGGTACTGGCCCGGCCGACGCGGGTGGGTTTTTCGGTGGAGGCGGTGGCGGTCAGCGGGGCTTTGACGTTGCCGTAGATCAGGCCGGTGACCGGCATGGTGGCCGTGGCACAGCCGCTCAGTACGACAGCACTGACCAGCATAAGCAGAGTCTTTTTCATGGCAGGGTTCCTGTTCTTGTTATTTGTTGCGGGATATCCAGCAACGCCAAGGCTAGCACGCCGCCCCGGCGCTGTTAATGGCGGTTACAGGTTCTGCAACACCCGGCGCAGGCCGGCCACATGGCGGCGGCTGACCGTCAACCGTTCCTCCACGCCACGCAGGCGTACCTGGTGATGACCGGCGGTGGCCATTTCCATCCCCTCGATGAATTTCAGCGCTACCAGGGCATTGCGGTGAATGCGCACAAACTTGTCGCCGAATTCGGTTTCCAGCTCTTTCAGGGTTTCATCAATCAGCACTTCCCCGTCGCCAGAGCACACCGTGACGTATTTCTGGTCCGCCAGGAAATAGCGGATGTCCTCCACCGGTACCAGCTCCAGCCCCCGGTGGGTGCGGGCACTGATATGACCACGCTGCCGGGGCTTTTCCTCACTGACTTCCTTGCCCAGTTCGGCCAGCTGCACGCGGTTGAGGGTGCGCGCCTTGCCCATGGCGGTTTTCAGGTCATCGGCACTGACCGGCTTGAGCAGGTAATCCACCGCATGTACCCGGAAGGCCTGCAGGGCGTGCTCGTCGTAAGCCGTGCAGAAAATGATGGCTGGCGGGTTGTCGATCTTGCTCAGGTGCTCGGCGGCTTCCATGCCATCCATCTCCGGCATGCGAATGTCCATCAGCACCACATCCGGTCGGGTGGACTGGGCCTGGTCAATAGCTTCGCGACCATTGGCGGCTTCCGCCACCACTTCCACGCCATCGGTTTTTTCCACCAGCCGCTTCAGCCGGTCGCGAGCCAGTTGTTCGTCATCGCATACTAGTACCCGCATAAGTTCCCATCCTTTTTATTGCAGCGGATATCGGATTTCGATCTCGTATTCTTTTTGTTGCGGGCGGGATTCCACCGCCACCTCGTCACCGTACAGGGCTTCCAGCCGGTGACGAATATTTTCCAGTGCCATGCGGTTGCCCTTGTGATGGCCATCCCCTTCAGGCTTGGGGTTACTGACCGACAGCACCAGACACCCATCCTGCTTGAGAGCACGGATTGTCACCATCCCCCCCGCAGCTAATGGCTGTATGCCATGATAAATGGCATTTTCGAGCAAGGGTTGCAAGGTTAACAGCGGAATCATCGCGCTTTTGGCATCCACCTGGATGTCCCATTCCACCTGCAACCGCTCGCCCATGCGTAGCTGTTCGATGTGGATATAGCGCCGGCACAGCTCCAGCTCTTCTTCCAGGGACGCCTCACTGCCGGTGTTTTTCAGGCTGGCCCGGAACAGCACGGACAGGTCTTCCACCACCTGCTCGGCGGCATCCGGGTCCACCGCGATCAGGCTGGCGATGATATTCATGGAGTTGAACAGGAAATGGGGGCGAATGCGCGATTGCAGGGCCTGAATCCGCGACTGGAGCTCCGCCTGCCCCTTCTGGCGTAGCTGCTCCTGCACATAGAAGTAGCGCATCACCAGGCCGGCGATAATGGCCGCGATCAGGCCGTTGACCGGAATTTCCGCCCCCCACAGCGTAGTGGGCTGGATCGAGTCGCTGACCCAGGCCATCACCAGCCGCGCCAGCACACTGAATATCAGGGTGTCGATGACCACCAGCAACACCACCGCCAACGCGGCCCAGGCCGCAGGCAGACGGTTCAGTCGCGGGCGTAACTGACAGACCAGGGCGGCGGAGGTCAGCCCCACCCACTGCACAAACAGGGAGGTAATAGCCAGCCGCTCCATGCTGAAAGCGTCATAATAAGTGGCCACCAGGGTCACCACCAGTGCCATCAGCTCTGCCACCACCACGACCACCAGCACCGCCCGGGTATGACACAGGTCGGGCAGGAAACTCGTATTGGGCTGGTCGTCCATGGCCGCCATCCGCGCTCCTGTCAGTAAAAATAACTAGTTACGGTCAGTTATACCTGAACCAGGGGGTTCACCCAAGCGATTGTTCAGAGCCCCCTCCGTCCCTGCTATACTGCGCGCCCGCAAATCCGGCTTTATGCATGGGAAACGTACGATGACCGATAAGCAGCAGAACAAACTCTGGGGCGGCCGCTTCAGCGAGTCCACCGACCAGTTCGTGCAGGAATTCACCGCCAGCGTGAATTTCGACCAGCGCATGTACCGTCAGGACATCTACGGCTCCCAGGCCCACGCCACCATGCTGGCGGAGGTGGGCGTGCTCACCGAGGACGAACGCGACGCCATCATCAATGGCCTGGCGGAAATCCAGAAGGAGATCGAAGCCGGGGAATTCCAGTGGTCCGTGGCCCTGGAAGACGTGCACATGAACATCGAGGCGCGTCTCACCGACAAGATCGGCATCACCGGCAAGAAACTGCACACCGGTCGCAGCCGCAACGACCAGGTAGCCACCGACATCCGCCTGTGGCTGCGTGACGAGATGCTGATCATGGAAGAGCAGTATCTGCATCTGATGCAGGGACTGCTGAACCTGGCCGAGCGCGAAGCCGCCACCATCATGCCGGGCTTCACCCACCTGCAGACCGCCCAGCCGGTGACCTTTGGCCACCATCTGCTGGCCTGGTTCGAAATGCTCAAGCGCGACCGCGAGCGCCTGCTGGACTGCAAGAAGCGGGTCAACCGCATGCCCTTGGGCGCTGCTGCCCTGGCGGGCACGACCTACCCGATCAACCGCGAGCGCACCTGCGAATTGCTCGGCTTCGACGGTGTCTGTGAAAACTCCCTAGATGCGGTGAGCGACCGTGACTTCGCCATCGAATTCTGCGCTCTGGCCGCCCTGTCCATGACCCACCTGTCGCGCATCAGCGAAGAGCTGGTGCTGTGGACCAGCGCCCAGTTCAACTTCATCAACCTGCCCGACCGCTTCTGCACCGGCAGCTCCATCATGCCGCAGAAGAAGAACCCGGATGTGCCCGAGCTGGTGCGCGGCAAGACCGGTCGCGTCAACGGCCACCTGATCAGCCTGCTGACCCTGATGAAGTCGCAACCGCTGGCCTACAACAAGGACAACCAGGAAGACAAAGAGCCGCTGTACGATGCCGTGGACACTCTTAAGGGCACCCTGCGCGCCTTCGGCGACATGATCCCCGCCCTGGAAGCCAACCGGGAAGTGATGCGCGAAGCCGCTCGTCGTGGTTTTGCCACCGCCACCGATCT